>CP133159.1:0-316250 GCA_030913385.1 Cytophagaceae bacterium ABcell3 | reverse complement strand
GTCAGTTGCTTCACCCTATGCCTGCTACAAGAGGAAATACGCAGCTTTTCGGAGATGTATGGGAATGGACTTATAGTGCCTACCATCCATATCCTGGATATAAAAAAGCAGAAGGGGCCTTGGGTGAGTATAATGGAAAGTTTATGGTCAACCAGATGGTTCTACGAGGCGGGTCTTGTGCTACACCTTCGGAACATTTTCGCCTTACTTATCGTAATTTTTTTCATGCGGACAAGCGCTGGCAGTTTACCGGAATAAGGCTGGCTCAATAAAATTACTACTATGAAAATTGTTGAGAAGGAATTACGGGAAAGAAATAATGAAGCTTTTGCACTGGATGTTTTAAAAGGTTTAAGCCAAGTGAAAAAGTCCTTGCCATCTAAGTATCTTTATAACCACAAAGGAGATGCACTCTTTCGTAGGATTATGAACCTAGAAGAGTATTACCCTACTAGATGTGAAGCTGAAATATTAGAAAACCATGTGGGAGAACTGGCCAGATTCTTAGAAGGAACACCTTTGCTTCAGCTAGTTGATTTGGGGGCCGGCGATGGATATAAAACAAAAATTGTCATAAGACATTTCTTAGAAGCTGAGTTGAACCTAAAATATACGCCCATTGATATTTCTCGTAATTGTATTGATGGCCTTTTAAAGAATGTAAAGGATGAGTTCCCTAGTCTTAAAGGGGAAGGTATTGTGGGGGATTACTTTCAGGGCTTAAAGTCGCTGCGTGACGATCATTCTTCTAGAAAACTGGTGTTTTTCTTGGGTTCTAACATAGGAAATTTTTCACTTAGGGATGCTTATAAGTTTTTGCGGGAGCTGCATAACAGTCTAAACCCAGGTGATTTATTGCTTATAGGCTTTGATCTCAAGAAAGATCCAAGGACGATCATACGGGCCTATGATGATTCAGAAGGTGTGACCGCTGAATTTAATAAAAACCTGTTGAAGCGAATTAACGAAGAGCTGGGTAGTACTTTTGATTTAGAGGCTTTTGATTTTTACCCTTTTTATAACCCTGATACCGGAGAATTGAGCAGCTATTTGGTTAGTAATAAAGATCAGAATGTTTTTATAGAAGACCTAGGCCGTACATTTTTCTTTTCTAAATGGGAAACTGTGCATACTGAGTGTAGCAATAAATATGGATTGAACGATATAGAACGTATAGCTGACGGAACTGGGTTTGGTTTGGTTACTCACTACTTTGACTCTAAACAGTATTTCGTAGATTCTCTTTGGCAAGTGGAGTAAGGCTGCTGTTTCTTATGCAACAGCTCGGTGGTATAATTTGGCTTGGGCAGTAAAGGCATCTTGTAATTTAGGGACGGGAACAACAAATAACCTCAGAGCATTATCAGTTAATATTGATTATTGTTAACTTTACGCACAGCAAAAACACATTTTACCATTGTTTGCGTTAATTATCATATGCTTGCCAAACTAGAAGAACTCAAAGCATCACTTGAAGGTGATTTATTTACTGATAATACAATCAGAACGCTCTATGCGACAGATGCATCTGTGTACAGGGAGCTGCCACTTGCTGTGGCCAGACCTAGGAACAGTGAAGATATAAGAAAGCTTATTGCTTTTGCAGCAAAATATAAAACCTCCCTAATTCCACGAACTGCGGGTACTTCTTTGGCAGGACAGGTAGTGGGGCCTGGTATTGTGGTGGATGTGTCTAAATATATGACTGCCATACTTGAGGTCAATCAAGAAGAGAAATGGGTTCGTGTGCAGCCTGGGGTGGTTCTTGATGAACTAAACAAATATTTGAAGGAGTTTGGCCTGTTCTTTGGCCCTGAAACCTCTACCGCAAATAGATGTATGATCGGGGGAATGGTGGGCAACAACTCTTGCGGTTCTCATTCTATTATCTATGGTACTACCCGCGACCACCTTTTAGAGGTCAAAGGGTTTTTGAGCGATGGTTCGGCAGCGCATTTTGGAGAAGTTTCTGCAGAAGAATTTGAAGAAAAATGCCAACAGGACAACTTGGAAGGTAACATTTATAAGCATTTCAAAACTATACTTTCCGATAAACAGGTTGCTGAAGAAATACAGAAGGAGTTCCCTAAACCATCTATTCGCAGGCGTAACACAGGGTACGCCATTGACGAGTTGCTGGAATGTCAGCCTTTTACCAGCGATGGCGACAAGTTTAATATGTGCCGCCTTCTTGCCGGTTCTGAAGGCACCTTGGCCTTTATGACCGAAATTAAACTTAACCTGGTCGATGTGCCACCTCCTCATAAAGCTGTAGTGGCTGTTCACTTAAATACCATTGATGAAAGTACCCGTGCAAATCTTATAGCACTTAAGTATAATCCTGGCGCTGTAGAACTTATTGACAATATTATACTTGAGTGCACTAAGCAAAATATAGAGCAAACCAAAAACCGCTTTTTTGTGCTCGATGACCCAGGCGCACTGCTAGTTGTGGAATTTGCCAGGGAAACGCGTGAAGAGATAGAAAAAATTGCCGAGGAAATGGAAGCTGAAATGCGTGATGCGGGTTTAGGCTATCATTTTCCAGTGCTTTATGGGGGAGACATTGGTAAGGTTTGGGCTTTACGAAAAGCGGGACTTGGCTTACTGGCCAATGTGCCTGGTGATCCTAAGGCGGTAGCTTGTATTGAGGATACTGCGGTAGATGTTGAAGATCAACCGGATTTTATCAGGGAGTTTCAAGAAATCCTCAAAAAGCACAATATGGAATGTGTGTTTTATGCACACATTGGCGATGGAGAAATTCACCTTCGGCCAATTCTTGATTTGAAAAAAGAAGAAGATAGGCAAAGGTTCTTTACTATTACGGATGAAGTAGCTTCTTTAGTAAAAAAATATAAAGGTTCGCTAAGCGGAGAGCATGGCGATGGTCGGGTGCGGGGAGAGTTTCTTCGGAAAATGATCGGGGAAAAAAACTATGAGCTTGTTGTAGGGGTGAAATCTATATGGGATCCTTATAATATATTTAACCCAGGAAAGATTGTTCATACCCCTAAAATGAACGAATTTCTGCGGTATGAGTCGGGGCAAAAAACCAATGAGTTTAATACTGTTTTTGACTTTTCTGATACGGAAGGCATTTTGAGGATGGCAGAGAAGTGCAATGGCTCAGGCGATTGTCGTAAGTCTCATGTCATAGGGGGTACTATGTGTCCTAGTTTCATGGCAACACGTAATGAAAAGGATACCACAAGGGCTAGGGCCAATATACTTCGTGAGTTTCTTACCCGTTCTCCTAAAGAAAACAAGTTTGACCATGATGAAATCTATGAGGTCATGGACTTGTGCATTAGCTGTAAAGGGTGTAAGTCTGAATGTCCTTCAAATGTGGATATGGCAACATTAAAAGCTGAGTTCCTACAAAATTATTATGAAGCGCGTGGGGTGCCTTTTAGGGCAAAAATGATTGCTAATTTTGGAAAGGCAAATAAAATAAACTCTAATTGGCCGGGGCTTGCCAATTTTGTACAGAAAAATCCGGTAACGGGCAAGTTGCTGAAGAAAGTTTTAGGCATTGCACAACAAAGGCCATTGCCTGAACTCTCTAAAATTACTCTTCGTAAGTGGTTGTCCGCTAACAAGAGTGCGTTGAAACCGAGAGCGGAAATTAGCAGAGGGAAGGTAAACCTTTTCTGTGATGAATATACCAATTACAATGAGTCAGAAATCGGGATTACTGCTATAAAACTTCTTACCAGACTTGGGTATGAAGTAGTGGTGCCTAAGCATCTTGAAAGTGGTAGGACTTACTTATCCAAAGGTTTGGTAAAGGATGCTCAGAAGATAGTTCAAAAGAACTTACAGTATCTTCAAGACAAAGTTTCGCCAGAAGTGCCACTTTTGGGCATAGAGCCTTCTGCCATTTTAAGCTTTAGGGATGAGTATTTAAGACTTGCAGGGGACAAGCTTTTGCCAGTGGCCAAAAAGTTGGCCAGCAGCGCATTTACTATTGATGAGTTTATTGCCTCGGAAATTGATAAAGGACATATAACCTTAGACCAGTTTACGGCAGAAGAGAAAAAAATTAAGCTTCACGGTCACTGCCATCAGAAAGCGCTTTCTTCGGTTTCGCATACAGTGAAAATGCTTTCTCTGCCAGATAACTATTTTGTGGAGGTAATCCCTTCAGGATGCTGTGGGATGGCTGGTTCTTTTGGTTATGAAAAGGAGCATTACGACATTTCTATGCAGATAGGGGAGTTAGTTCTTTTTCCTGCGGTAAGAAAATCTTCAGAAGAGACTATAATTGCTGCTCCAGGGACTAGTTGTAGGCACCAAATAAAAGATGGTACTGAACGCAAAGCTTGGCATCCTGTTGAAATTATGTACAATGCACTTAAATAATATATGAAGTATTACTTTATACTATTGATATTTGGTTTGTTGGCCTGTGGGGAGCAACAAGAAAAAGAAGTTGCTGCTGTGGGCCAGCAAAGAACGGCTGTAGAGCAAAACACTGTATGTGCAGATTCTATTAGAACGGAGGTTTTTGAAACAGAAACAGGCTGGGGGTATAGCATATTTATAAATGAAAATAAATATGTTCACCAGCCCCATATCCCAGCGGTAGCTGGTGTAAAAGGCTTTAACAGTGCTGAGGCTGCAGGCAAGACAGCAGATTTGGTGAAAAGTAAAATTTGTCAAAATATTCTTCCGCCTTCTGTTTCCATTGAGGAACTAGATAGCCTTGGGGTATTGCATTAGTCAGTCGCTACAGACAAGGTAGCAAACCTGTATAGCGCACATAAATAATTAACCTAGTAGTATTGGCAGCTGTTGTAATAGCTGCCATCTTTCCAGCACCTTATTCTCAATGTATCTTTAAACACTTCAGGCTTTAAAATAGACTTACCTTTCAATACCCTTACACATTCCTGTATACCTTCTATGATAGAAGGGTGTGGGTGGATGAGTTCTGAAATTTCTTCTATACTTTTGTCCATGGCTATAAGGAGTGCTACAGCTTGTATGGCACTCGATGCATGTTCTCCAACTGCACGCATTCCTAAGACCCGCATATGGTCATCGTCGGTTACTAAAATTTTAAAAAAGCCTTTGGTGCGCCTCATGGCTATAGCGCGTGGTATTAAGCTATAGTCAATGCTTACCATGCGGTAGCTTATATTTCTTTGTTGGGCTTCCTGCTCATTAATGCCTACGCCTGCCGTTTCGGGGTCTAGAAACATAATGGTGGAGATGTTTTTGTAAGATAATGGCGGTGGGTTTACGCCTGCTATTTTTTCTATTGCGTGCCTGCCCTCTAGCTCGCCCACATTTACCAACGCATATTCCGAAGTTAAATCACCAACAGCGTAAATATTGGGAACATTGGTTTGAGTGTCTATATCTTCAACATGATTTCTTGCGGTCAGCTTTATTCCTGCATTTTCTAGCCCTAAACCTTCCACATTGGTTACCCTTCCTACTGCAACCAGTGCTTTTTCTACTGTAAAAACTTCTGTGTGTCCATCTTTGTATTCCAGCTCGTACTCTACCATGTCGTTTACTTTGTTCATTCTAATGAGTCTGGAATTCTTATGAATAGTTACACCTTTTTCCTCAAGTTGGGTTTGGATTGTATAGGATATATCCTCGTCTTCGAATGGAAGAATCCTGTCAGCTTTGTCTATAATATTTACTTTCGTAGTTCCGAAATTTGCAAAAATGGTGGCCCACTCGCAACCAATTACCCCAGCGCCAAGAATAACCATGCTTTTGGGAAATTCTTGAAAGTGCTCTATCCCGTCGCTGGTAACGATGCTTTGCTCATCTATGGGAATATTGGGCAGTTTTCGAGGTCTTGTCCCGGTTGCTAGTATGATATTTTCTGCATAAACCACCTTTTCGGCACCCTCGCCTGTCTGTATCTTTATCTCATTTTTGCTGAGGAGCTCAGCGCTTCCTTTTATGTAACTGATACAATCAGCGTGTTTTCTTAGCAGGAGCAATAAATGGGTTTCTAGCTGAATTTTTCGAAGTAAAATTGTGTCGTTTACATCTTTCAGCACTTCTCTATAATCTATGGTCAGGTCCTTGTCGGTATATTTGTTTAGCCTTAGGTTGGCTTCCATTACCCCTCTGGAAATTTCCCAGAAAGTTTTAGAAGACAAAGCGCCATTGTATAAGCCTGCTCCCCCAATTTTACTTTTTTCTATTAGGAGTACTTTTTGTTTGAAATCTATAGCACGCATGGCCGCCGCATATCCTGAAGGCCCACCTCCAATCACACATACATCATATCGCTCCATAGTGTATTGTTTTTAAAAAATGCTTTCCGATAGAAGTCTCGGTGAAACTTTGATTGTTTGTTATTTAACTAGTAAAGCTTGTTTTAGTTTTAAAAACTATAGCTTCCTTTTGGCTTCTTTCTGTTTTACAATTTTGCTAATGGTTTAAAAAGTTTGTTATTTAGCACCTCCAACAAAGGAATATGCAAGGTTTTCTTGCAATATTTCAATATCAGTTATGCCTGTGAAACCATAAAACTTGTATGTGTAATGGTAGGCTTGGGGGTGAGCACAAAAGGAAAAGAAATATATGATTATAGGTGGCTTTAAATCATCGAAATAAAGTCTTTTTGCCTGTGCATGTTTAAATTTATTTAAACAATTGTTGACTTTCCTTAGTTAGAAACAGACTTTCCTGTTTTTTTTATGAAATTTCTTAGAAATATTAACATTAAAGCCAAACTGCTCACACTGCTTGTGCTGCTTTTGACTCCACTTATTTATTTTGTTCAGGACAATGTCAGGTCAGAGGTGGCGTCCTTGAACAGACTTAGATCACTTAAAGAAAATGTAGATAACGCCGGTAAACTTGGCATTTTTATTCATGCTTTACAGCGGGAGCGTGCCATTTCTCATGCTTATGTAGCAAGTGGAGGCGAGCTGTTTATTGATGAACTGCACAATCAACGTGCGGAAGTTGATAACTTGATGCGCCGATATTCTGTTGATGAAATCAACAATTTTAATAGCCTCATTGAATTGAGAAGGTTGCCAGAACATAGGGAAAATGTCACTGAACTTAGAGAAGGTGCTCTAGACTTTGACACCTTTTATACCAACCTTATTAGCGGTATGATAGGAGACCTAGAGATGCTGGCAGGATTTATTGAAGGAAATGTCCGGAATGAAATTAACTCTTTTCTAAGCATTGTAAACACTAAAGAGCAGCTGGGGCAGATGCGTACTTTGTTGAGTAGGGCTTTGGTTTTAAATGAGTTTTCTCCATCGTCTTTTAGTGTTTTTGCCTCTAGCAAGGGTGCCTATGATATATATACAGGCGCCTTTCTTGCCGAAGCGCCCCCTAACGTATTCGATTTTTATAATCAAACTTTTAGGGACGATGAAGTTTCTACTACGCTTAGTATCATAGATCATATAATGGAAACGGGTACTTTGGAAGGTGCTGAAATTGACTTAGGCAGATGGTATTCCATTGCTACTGTGGCAATGGATAAGCTGATGGATGTCCAAGACTTTAGCATTAATTACTTGTCTGGACGGTTGAGCGATGAAATAGATGCTGGGCAAAGAGCTATTTATTTTAACATTGGTATTCTACTTGTCCTTATTCTGCTTGTTATTTTAATGTCTTTATACACTATCCGAATTATTAGCGGCCCATTATATAAACTACAGATGGCGGCTGATAGTATAGCTTCTGGAAAAACGGATGTCTCTGTTGACATAGACTCTAAAGATGAAATAGGTGCATTAGCAAATTCATTCAGAGTACTTATAGCTAATACTTTGCAGCTTTCTGAAGTGGCCAATGCCATAGGTTCAGGAAACTATGGAGTGGATGTTAATATACGAAGCGAGGATGATGTATTGGGTATATCCTTACAAAAAATGAAGGAAAACCTGAAGGCACTATCTGTTAATGAAAAAGAGAAGAATTGGCTGCTTTCAGGTTCTGGGGAGCTAGACGATTTGGTGAGAGGAGAAAAAGATTTGGGTACTTTGTCCAAAAAGCTACTGAGTCACTTTTGCTCTTATTTGGACCTGCAGATAGGGGCTATGTATGTAAAAGACGACTATGATAAGCTGAGGCTTTCTGCATCTTATGGATTTAATTTAGAAGAAGCTAATAGTAATGTGTTTGACCTTGGAGAAGGAATTGTGGGGCAAGCGGCTTACGACAAAGAGGTGAAATATTTAGAGCAGGTGCCTGATGGATATTGGAAAGTGAAGTCTGGTGTGCTCAACGGTTACCCTCAGGTAGTAGTAGTTTACCCTTTGATCTTCGAAGGTCAGGTAATGGGGGTTATCGAATTGGCTTCCATGAATGAAATTCAAGAGCTTCAGCTTAAGTATATCGATCAAAATTTAGATCGTATAGCTATTATCATTGCCAATGTAAAAGCTGATATTAAAACAGCAGAACTGCTTTACCAGACTCAAAACCAAGCAGAGGAAATGGAGGCACAGCAGGAAGAATTGAGGCAAATTAATGATGAGCTGAAAGAGCAAAGTCAGCGCTTACAAGCATCGGAAGAAGAGCTTAAGGCTAACCAAGAAGAATTGCAGGAAAAAAATGCAGAGCTGGAAGAGAAAGCAAATCAGCTAGAGGAACAGTATAAGTCAATAAATGGTAAAAACAAGGAGCTGGAAGAGCTAAAAGAGGCCCTTCAGCTAAAAGTAGATCAACTGGAGGTTACTGGTAAATACAAAACGGAGTTTTTGGCCAACATGTCTCATGAACTTCGTACCCCGCTCAACAGTATTCTTATTTTGGCCAAAATTTTATCGGAAAACAAAGCCCATAACTTGACGGAAAAGCAGGTGGAGTTTTGTGAGATTATTCAAAAGTCGGGGAAAGAGCTCCTTTCCTTAATCAATGAGATCCTTGACCTTGCTAAAATTGAATCAGGAAAGGTTTCCCTTGAACTGTCCGATATAAAAATATCTTCGTTGATCAGCGAGGCCCAATATCAAGAACTTGCTAAGGAAAAGGGTATAAAATTTAGCTTAAACGTTGATAATGCCTTGCCGACAGGTAAAGTGCATACGGACGCCTTCCGGTTAGAGCAGATTTTGAAGAACCTGTTGTCCAACGCTTTCAAATTTACTCCCGAAGGTGGTGAGGTTAGTTTGAATATTAAGCCTGCCCCTGATATTACTTTTTATAACCCATCGCTTAAACAAAGTGCGGATGTTATAGCATTTGAGGTAAAAGATTCTGGAATAGGTATACCAGAAGAAAAGCAGCGTTTGATATTTGAAGCATTTCAACAAGCTGACTCTTCTACTAGCAGAAAGTATGGTGGGACTGGTTTAGGGCTTTCTATCAGCAAAGAACTAGCAATGCTTTTAGGAGGTGAAATTCAATTGTACAGCAAACCTGGAGAAGGTAGCTCTTTTACTTTGTATATCCCGGCAAGACTTACTGTGGAAATGGAGAGAGAAGAGGGCGGAGACGGGAGCAAGCCTAAGAAACAAGTACAGCAACAGGCTTATAGTGAAGCCCCAGTAGCGGCCGCCCCTGTTTATGAAAATCCAGAACCTGAGGCTCCACAAGTGGATGTTAGGCCTGGGGACCGATTAATTTTAATTATTGAAGACGATAAAGATTTTGCCGAAGCAGTAAAAGAGGTTGCCGTCAATAAAGGTTTCAAGACCATGGTTGCTCATAAAGGAAGGCAAGGACTTGAAATGGTACAGAAGTATAGACCTGATGCTGTGCTTCTGGATGTGAACCTGCCGGAAATGGACGGTATTGAAATTTTAAAGCAAATAAGGGCCAATAAGCACTTAGAAAATACACCTGTTCATGTTATGTCTGCCGACGATAAGGAAAAAGTGAGCAGGCAGTTGGGCGCAATTAACTTCTTGCAAAAGCCAGTAAGTCTGGACAGTTTACAGGATATATTTAAACAGATTTCTGAAATTAACAATAAGCCTTTAAAGAAAATCCTGATCGTTGAGGACAATACTGTTCAAAACTTATCCATCAAGGAGCTGCTTTCGTCTCGAGGGATTCCTGCTGGTTCTGTTTTCTCTGGCAAAGAAGCCCTGGACGTGCTCAAAAAAGAAAATTATGATTGTGTTATCCTGGACATCAACCTTCCTGATATCAATGGCTTTGACCTTTTGGAACAGTGTAAAGAAATAGATAAGTTAAAAGATACACCCTTTATCATTTATTCAGGGAGGGAACTGTCAAGAGAGGAGGAAAAGCGACTCAGAAAGTATTCCAGCGCTATAATAGTAAAAACAGCAAACTCTTATAACAGGCTGTTGGATGAGGTTGGCTTGTTCCTTCATACGGTAGAAGAAAAGTTACCTAAAGGCAAAGAAAAGCAGTATAAGCTACATAAGCCTCAGGAGGTATTGGCAGGCAAAAAGGTATTGATTGTAGATGACGATATACGGAACATATATGCTTTGTATAATGTGCTGGAGGATCAGTCTATGGAAATATTGACCGCTGGTGATGGAAAAGAAGCACTCGAAGTGTTAGAAAAGAACCCGGATGTCAATATTGTTCTGATGGATATTATGATGCCTGAAATGGATGGCTATGAAGCAACAAGGCAGATAAGAAAAAATGATAAGTTCAAAGACCTGCCAGTTATAGCCATTACAGCCAAAGCAATGAAAGGGGATAAAGAGAAATGCATTGAAGCGGGGGCTTCAGATTATATATCAAAACCTGTAGATACAGACAAATTGTTGTCTCTTATGAAAGTGTGGCTTTACGAAAGTGTTAGAAAGATAATATGACGGAGATTAGTGAAAACAAACTTGAGGAATTGCTGTCGGCCATTTCGAAAAAGTATGGCTATGATTTTATAAATTATTCTAGGGCCTCGATTATTAGACGGGTCTCTAGGTTTATGGAAATTAAGAATATTGACACTGTCATAGACTTAAAAGATCGGATAGTTTCAGACGAGCAGTTTTTTGCGTCTTTTATAGAAGAGTTGACAGTCAATGTAACGGAAATGTTCCGCGACCCCGCTTTTTATAAAAGCTTGAGGGAAAACGTGGTGCCTCAGTTGCACACTTACCCATTCCTGAAAATATGGAATGCAGGATGCTCTAGCGGCGAAGAAGTGTATTCTTTGGCAATCATTTTAGAAGAGGAGGAGCTGTACCATAAAAGCAAAATCTATGCGACTGACATTAATCAGAAGGTGCTCGCCCAAGCAAGAGAGGGAATTTACCATATATCTTTGCTAAAAGACTATACCGCCAATTATATTAGGTCAGGGGGTAGAAAGTCTTTTTCAGAATACTATACCGTGAAGTACAATCATGCTATGTTTGATAGCCGGTTGCGGAAAAACGTTACATTTTCGGTGCATAACTTGGTTAATGATAGCTCTTTTAATGAATTTAACCTGATTATGTGCCGCAATGTACTCATATATTTTAATAAAGAGCTTCAGGAGCAAGTTATTGAGCTTTTCCTGAACAGCTTGTGTATGTTTGGCTATCTCGTGCTTGGCAATAAAGAAACACTTACGTTGTCTAAATTCAGAGACCGCTTTGAAGTGATAGACAAAGAAGAAAGGATCTATAGGAGAATTAGATAATATATGCAGGAAAACAGTCGTGAAGTAGTTGTAATTGGAGGTTCCCTTGGGGGAATGGATGCTGTTGGTAAAATCCTTCATGACTTACCTTATGATTTTGCTATGCCTATAGTTATAGTATTGCATAGGTTGAAAAATGTAAAGAGCGCTCTTGTGCCGTTGTTAGATCAACGTTCAGGATTGCCCGTTACGGAAATAGAAGATAAAATGGAGATGCACAATGGTATGGTTTATGTGGCTCCTGCTAATTATCATGTGCTGATAGAAAAAGAAAGAACTTTTGCCTTAGATTGCTCTCCGCCGGTAAATTATTGTAGGCCTTCTATTGATGTTATGTTTGAAAGTGCAGCTGCTGTTTTGGGTTCTAAATTAATTGGTGTTATTTTAACAGGTGCAAATCATGATGGAAGCAAAGGGCTAAGCCTTATTTCTAAACAGGGTGGCACAGCTTTGGTTCAAGATCCTGCTACTGCCGAGAGTGATATAATGCCTGTTGCTGCAATACAACTTACTGAAAAGTGTGAGGTTATGGATATCAGTGGTATTAAATCTTTTTTAATAGCTGTAAGTAATGAAACTAGAAAAAATAAGTAGTCTTCCGGTAAATGTCCTGCTTGTTGATGATAAGCCTGAAAACCTTTATGCTTTGGAGGAGATGCTTCAGGACAAACATATTCATTTTATAAAGACTACTTCTGGTTATGAGGCATTAAAACAGGCTTTAAAATATGATATTGCACTGGTGCTGCTAGACGTTCAGATGCCGGAAATGAATGGTTATGAGGTGGCCAAGCTGTTAAAGCAAAATAACAAAACAAAAAATGTCCCAATTATTTTTGTTACAGCCTTAAACCAAGAACCAGATTATGTTGCAGAAGGTTACGAAACGGGTGCAGTGGACTTTCTGTTCAAGCCTTTGAACAATACCATTACCAGGGCTAAAGTAAAGGCTTTTATTCAACTGTATTTTCAACAAAAGGATCTCGAAGAAAAAAATGCTTGGCTTGAAAATTTGGGAATGCTGGTTAATACCTCCATTGACCTTATGTGCATCTTGGATAGTGAAAGTCTTAATATTGACATTGCCAATAGCGCCTGGGAAAAAGTATTGGGATACAAACAAGAAGATGTATCTGGTAAAACCTTTCCCAAGTTTATAAAATCATCTTTAGATATCAGCCGGATCTTAAAGGAAGCGGAAGAAAAAAACAATAGGATCGTAAACCTCGAGCTTGAGGTAATATGTGAAGATGGGTCATTGCTATGGTTCAGTTGGGTGTTGGTGTATAAAAAGGGTAAGTGGTATGCCAACGGACGTGATATCGGTAAACGTAAGGAGTATGAAGATGCCTTGAACAAGGTCAATGAAGAGCTGGAGCAAAGGGTGCAGGAGCGAACCTCTGAGCTTACTAGGATTAATAAGGATTTGAAAGAGGAGGTTGTTTTGCGTATGACAGCTGAAGAAGAGCTAAAATCTATTAATCAGCAGCTGCTAAAAACAAATGCCGACCTTGACAACTTTGTATATACAGCGTCTCATGACCTTAAATTGCCAATCGCTAACATGGAGGCGCTGGTCTCTTCTCTTCAAGAAGAGGTTACGGATGACGAGGGAGATGTTATTCAAATGCTCAATATGCTCAAGAAGTCTTCAAGGCAGCTTAAAGAAACAATCGATGACCTTTTAGCTATTATAAAACAACAAAAGAATGGCAGCTCTAAAAAAGAACAGGTTGATTGCGATAAGGTGCTTGATGAAATTATATCTAGCATTAAAGATTTAATAGAAGATACGGGGGCTATTATATATAAGGATTTTAAAGAGTGTAACATCCTTAACTTCCCAAGGGCTAACTTAAAAAGCATTATATACAACTTGCTTACCAATGCCATTAAATACCGGTCGCCTGATCGTACGCCAGAAATTCATATTCGTATGCGAAAGCAAGGTGAATATTACTTGTTAAGTGTTAGGGATAATGGACTTGGTATTAGCAAAAAAGATCAGGGAAAACTCTTTGCCCGGTTTAAAAGGCTTCATGACCATGTAGAAGGTAGTGGTATAGGTTTGTATATAGTCAAGGAAACTGTGGAAAAGCATGGCGGCAAAGTTGAGCTAGAAAGCGAAGAAGGAAAAGGGTCTGAGTTTAAAATTTTCTTTAAACCATAAGTCTCTTTTTTCTGTTTTTTAGTACATCTATAGCTGTCTCTAAAGCCAAATATTTTTCAGAAAAAGTATGCGTAATTCAACGTAGCTATGTATTTTTCGTATAAATTCTGCAAGTAAATATCTTTTTAGAATTTATATGTTAATACATAGAAACATAGGAAATATTCTTACAGACGATGATTATGGCATCCAAGGGGAGTATCTTGTTTCTATAGGTTTTGAGAGCGAAAGCACTTTTTTAGATTCCGGAAAAAGGTCTATAGATATCCCTCTGGTCAAAGAAAACCTAGTAGTCCTCTGGCAAAAGATTCCCCAAATATTTGAACATGTTCAGGTAAAAGAGTGCTTTATTTCTGATAATAAGTTCTACGGTATTATATGTATTGATATTTATGGCAGGAAGGGTGCGCAACCAATTTATAGCAGTATTTCTCAACTTGATATTACTGTTGGGCTGGTTATTGCACAAAAGAATCCTTATTTGGTAGAAGGCTCTTTGTTCCATATAATTAATTGGTTTAAGGCAGCTTCATTGGCAGAAATCAAAAAGAGCCAAGCTTGTTTTTTATGGCAATCAGGATATGATGAGTTTAAATTTAATTTATCAGAAACAGTTCCCCCAATAAGAGAGTTAGTTTTTCAGTTAAATTGATTTATTTTTTTAACCTTATTTATAGGTAGCTGCTTTGGCTTTAGGCGAAGGAGTGGTTAGGAATCTTTTAGAAAATTAGACTTTTGTAGTTTTTAAAACTGAATTATACGATAGGCTTAGTCATGGTTAAGACACAAATGTGAGCGAAGCTACTGATTTGATTTATTTTGCTACGTAATAGAAAGTTTTATTCTCTAGTTCAGCTTTAAGTGGAACTGCACTTATATTTTTCTTTATATGAAAACTGTCATTGAAATTCAAGGGGTAACCAAGAAGTTTAAAAGTTTGACTGCTGTCAATAACTTAACCTGTAGCATTCAGGAAGGAGAGTTTATAGGGCTACTTGGCCCAAATGGTGCGGGGAAAACTACATTGATAGAGATGATAGAAGGGCTTCGAAAACCTGACGCAGGAGAAATTAAAATCTTCGGTAAGGAATGGGCAAAGGATAGCCACTTGTTACATACCCTAATAGGTTTAAGTCTGCAAGAAACAAAATTTGTAGATAAGTTGACAACGGAGGAGACTTTGACCCTTTTTGCGAGCTTTTATTCACTTCCCAATACCCGGGTGAATGAAGTACTGGATTTGGTGAATCTTGACTTTAAGCGGAAAGCCTATGTTGACTCCCTGTCAGGAGGCCAACGTCAGCGGTTGGCCTTAGGGATTGCCCTGCTTAACCAGCCTCGGTTAATTCTGCTAGATGAGCCTACTACAGGGCTAGACCCTACAGCTAGAAGAGAAATATGGAACATATTGGAGGATTTAAAAAAGGTTGGTACCACAATGATTTTGACCACCCATTATCTGGAAGAGGCCGAATTTCTCTGCGACCGGATCCTTATTATGAACCAAGGAGAAATATTGGCCGAAGGCTCATTAACACAACTTATTCAAGGCTACGGGGAAGGTGACGTAGTAGAGTTTGAGCTTAGCGATTACATTCAAGAAGATGTCTCGATAGTGCCTGGGTTTAAAAACATTTATTGGGATGATAAAGGGCGAAAAGGAAGGATTATATTGTCTTCTCTTGCCTCAGACCTACAAGGTTTTTTAAATTTTATATCCTCATTACAGGTGGAGGTCAAAGATTTGGACTGTAGGAAAACCACACTTGATGATCTTTTTATTTCAATGACAGGAAGGAGCTTGCATGAATAGTCCTTTGGTTCAACTGATAATATTTCAATTCAAAAATTTTTACCGTACACCTGGTATTGTTTTTTGGGCTATACTGTTCCCAATTTTGATGGCTTGGGTGTTAGGTTTGGCCTTCACTACTACTGGTGTACAGCATAAAACTGTCTATCGGGTATCAAATGTAGAGGGGCCATTTAGTGAAAAAACAGGTATACCTCCTCAGCAGAAAGGGGAGCTGTCGTTGGGGGAGGACCTTGATGCAGTAGTTTTACTTACTGTTATGCCGGCTAGTGAGGAAGAGGCTATCCGGGCTTTGCGCAGAGGTGTAATACCCTTGTATTTTACAGAAACCGAAGATAGCCTTTTTTATCACTTTGATAAACAAAACGCAGAAGCACAAAATACCTACTTACTTATAGAGCGGGAGTTAAGCCCTAAGTTGAGGGAAAGTGCGCAGACCATAGAGCCAGTTACGGCAACCGGTAGCCGATATATTGATTTCCTGATCCCGGGGCTTATCGCTTTAGGTATTATGAACTCCTGCATGTGGGGCATAAGCTGGAACCTTATTGAATATCGGATGAAAAAGTTATTGAGGAGAATGGTGGCAACTCCAATGCGCAAGACTGACTTCCTGATTTCTATGTTCATCTCTAGGTTTGTCCTTGCGTTAATTGAGGCCATTATATTATATGTTTTTGCAAGTATTTTCTTTAATGTAGAAATCTCAGGCAGCCTGCTAGCGTTTTTGCTGGTTTTTACAGGCGGGATCGCGGCTTTTGCTGGTATCGCAGTAATAGCTTCGGCCAGAAGCGCCAGCTCTCAGGTGGGCAATGGTATTATAAATGCCGTGGTATTGCCAATGACCATTCTTTCAGGGGTGTTTTTTAGTTACCACAATTTTCCAGAATGGGCTGTTTCTGTTATACAGTTTTTGCCATTGACGCTTTTGGCTGACTCTTTAAGAAGTGTTTTTATAGAACACGCAGGGATTGGCGATGTGCTGCTGCCTTTTATTATTTTATCCACGACAGGAGGAGTTACTTTTGCTATTGGCTTGAAGTTGTTTAAATGGCATTAGCTTTAACCTAAAAGATTAGAACTTTTTTTGCCCCTCATAACTAAATCTAATGCATAATCTAGGTTTAAAAAGCTTCTGCTATGTTGAGGTAAAACATACTTTCTCCTCCTCTGCCAAAAGCATAGTCAAAGCGGATATTTAAGTTGTCAGGTTTGCTTACCAGAAACCGTAAACCAGCACCGTAGGAAGGTTTTATTGAGCTAAAAGCATAATCAGACACTTGTCCGGCCACATCACCTAGGCCACCAAAAAATGTCATCCCAAAACGGCCGTATACAGGCAGCCTGTATTCTGCTTGTACTACCATTATGTTTTGGTCTCTAAACCTGCCTTGGTAATACCCTCTCATAATCCGGTCTCCTCCTAGTGCAGCGAGGCTGGTAAAAGGCGTTTGGCTACTGCTGGACATGCCATAAAACTGAAGCGCTACCACATCATCTCTATGGGGAAATGGTGAAATATACTTCCGTGCATCTAGCAAAAAAGATATAAAATTATAATTTCCTCCTAAATAGTTGCCATGTGCGCCCGCAATAAACTCTATGAGTTCGCCCTCTGTACTGTTGAGGATATTGTCTCGGCTGTCATATGTGATAGCTGCGGTTAAGCCAGAGACGATGGATCCATTATACCCTGGAGGCTCCTCCTTTTGCAAAAGTCCATTTTTTTCAGATTGCAAATCATAAGTATTAATGAATCTGTAACCTAGCCCTACGAATAAGTCTTTCTTTACTTTTTTGTAAAAGATGTTATCAAATGTTATTTGACGAAAGGATATTTCTTCTTTGTTTGACCTCGGGGTATTATTCCCTATGCCAAAATATTGATTAGGAAACTTTGTGAAACCCGCTTCTCCTTTTATTAAAAACTTTTCCCCATTTGTGAAAATAATATAGTTAGGATTAAAAATTATTTGGTGTAGAAGCGTATACCTTGCAGTAAAAGCCAGAAATGAAGTCCTAGTGGGTATGGTATCGTTTTTAAAGTTAAATAGGAATTTTGCACCTGCCCCAAACTGCCAGCTTGTCTCTGGTAGATAGGCTATTACCGGGGCGCCCACGATCTTTGGTTTATGCTCTTTCTTTTCCTGAGCATAAAGGGATTTTGAAAATAGTAGTAACAAAAGGCATGTTAGCCGGAGAATGTTCATGTTTTGTTATATAGAAGTACAAAAATAAGCATATTTATGTGACTCCAAAATAAAGTTTAATCGATTCCGCAGTAGTGTTTGGCAATTGTATTAACTATCTTCCATTGCTATAACCCTGTATGTGCCTATCAAGGTGTAAGATAGGGGGTGAAAGCATTAGTAATGCCGTTTCATTTTGACCATTATAATCTCCAGTCTTTTGCACCCATACATCTGATTTTCTAAACTCATGTTTTACAATAAGGTTTGCTACATAATGATATCTTCTTTTATGGTTGGCATAAGAACAGGGCGCATTTTTTGTAGAAATTTTTTAATTTGCAGCCTTTCTTTTTTGGTCATGAGAAAATTAAAAAATGAGGAGTTGAACCGGCTTTCTGCGGATCAATTTAAAAGTATACAGAAGAACCCTATTGTTGTGGTGTTAGATAACATAAGGAGTCTCAACAATGTGGGCGCAGCATTTCGCACCGGTGATGCTTTTTGTGTAGAAAAAATTTATTTATGTGGTATCACTGGACAACCTCCCCATAGAGAAATTCATAAAACAGCTCTTGGTGCCACTGAAACTGTAGAGTGGGAGTACAGGAAAGCTACGGTAGACTTAATAAAAGACCTTAAAAGCCAAGGATATATTATCGCTTGCGTTGAACAAGCCGATGCGAGTGTTTCGCTGCTTGACTTTCAATGTTCCCTAACTGAAAAATATGCCTTAGTTTTTGGTAATGAAGTTTTTGGTGTGAGTGATGAAGTGGTAGGTTTGTCTGACTTGTGCATAGAGATTCCGCAAGGTGGTACAAAGCATTCTCTTAATATATCTGTTTCTATAGGTATTACACTTTGGGACATAACTTGTAAAAACGGTTTTTTTAAACCTTGATCAATTCGTCGTCTTTTGTTATTTGAACAATCACAAGGCATGTACTAAAAAAGCCAGAGATGTTTTCTCCGGCTTTTTTAGTTTTTTATTTGATGTAGTTCTTCCTTTTAAGTATGGACTCCATAAACCGTATATCGTTTTCGCTATTAAAAACTTTATAAGGAAGGTAGATTAATTGGCCTTTGGAGATAATAAGAAGAAAGTAATCTTTGCCTTTTTCAGCCCGCTTTATCATGTTCCATTGTATTGGGCTTCCTTGTCTAGGGTTTAACTTGATCATCACTTGGCGGCTGTCTATTTCGTAGCTTAGCCTGTCAAATATGATTTTGCTTTGCTCTAGTTGTGTTACTCCTGTAAACTGGATTAGCCAAAAAAGCAGGTACAAAACAGTCAGTAAAATGGCTCCACTTATATACCAGCCTGTCCCTGGGAGAAATAAACCCGCAATGATAAGCGCCAAAGGAATTAAAAATGCCCACCACTGTTGTTTAAGCACATTTACTAATGCCAGTTTGATATAGGTTTTTTTGTCAAGCTGGTATTTTTTGGTTTTAATAATCATTTTATTTGTTTTATTATTTATTGATTTTCGCTTTTAAACTTATGTCCAAGCTTCTGTAAGAATGAGTTAAGGCGCCGGCGGAAATGAAGTCTACGCCAGTTTCTGCTATTTGGCGTATATTTTTTTCTGTTATTCCCCCCGAAGCTTCCGTCTGGTATTTGCCGTCAATTAATTGCACCGCTTCGCTTAATGTAGCTGGCCCCATGTTGTCTAGCATAATCCTGTGTATGCCTCCAACATCCAGAACATCTTGTACCTCTTTCAAGGTTCTCGTTTCTACTTCAATTTTTAAGTCTAAATTATGCTCTTTCAAATAAGTTAAAGTAGACGCTACAGCCTGTGGGATTCCACCTGCATAATCGATATGGTTGTCTTTTAAAAGAATCATATCATATAAGCCAAACCTGTGGTTTACTCCACCTCCAATGGCTACTGCCCATTTTTCCATCATTCGGAAGTTTGGTGTTGTTTTTCGAGTGTCTAGCAATTTGGCTTTTGTGTCTTTAATGAGGGAGTTGAGGTAATCCGTATAGGTGGCTATGCCGCTCATTCTTTGCATGCAGTTCAATACCAGCCGCTCGGCAGTAAGTATCGACCGTGCTGACCCTGTAACGGTTAAGCCCTTGTCTCCATTAGATACAGTCTGACCATCTTTTAGCAGTATATGGCATACCAAGTTAGGGTCTACTCTTGAGAAAATTTTTCCTGCAAGTTCTATTCCCGCCAATATGCCATTGTCTTTTATTAGCAATTCTGCCGTGCCAATTGCTTCATGGGGTATAGAGGCCAAGGTAGTGTGGTCCCCTGCTCCTACATCTTCAGCTAAGGCCGCATCTATAAATGCATTTATTCGTTCTTCGGAAAGGTAATTCATCCTGTAAAAATAAAAAAAGCTCTGAATATATTTCAGAGCCGCAAAAATAAAGATTTTATTTGTTTTACCACTTACTAAACTCTATAGTATCTATCACTTCCATGCCTTTGATTTTTTTGATGTAGATCACCACCCTAAATGCGCCTTTGGCATGGGTGTATTTCCCAATGGCATAGGTGAGCCCTCCTTTGGTTGAGCCATGGTGCACATCCTCAAAACTAAGAGCTGGGTGTTTCTTGAAAAAATCTTTAAACATTATTTCGGCATGCGCTTTACTATAGCTAGCTTTTTCTCCGTCAAAGCTGACTTCTACTATATCGTAGAAATACTTGGCAAGTTCTTTGGAGCTTCCTGACTTTATGGCAACTTTGCTTACTTTATAGGTATCATTTTGGGCAAAAGCATTGTTGCCGCTTTTTACCAGAAGAAAAAAAACAAAGATTATTGATATTTTTGACAAAAGAAGTTTCATCTTTTTTCTTTTTTTTGTATTAGGCAACTAAAACTATGCCAGTTCTTCTTTATAGGTTGCGAAAATTTAATAATTTTACATTTACTATTAACTTTATATATTTTAGGTATGAACAAAAAAGTTATACTAATGATTCTGGATGGCTGGGGATTGGGAAATAACCCTGCTGTCTCGGCTATTGAGAAAGCAAATACAGCCTTTATTGACTCACTTTATACGAACTATCCAAACAGTAAGCTTGAAGCATCTGGATTGGCAGTTGGGCTTCCTGAGGGGCAGATGGGTAACTCCGAAGTGGGGCATATGAATATCGGTGCCGGAAGGGTAGTATATCAAGACCTTGTTAAGATAAACAAAGCGGTTGACGAAGGCACATTAAAAGAAGAAAAAACATTAAAAGAGGCTTTTGATTACGCTAAAAATAATAATAAAAAGGTCCATTTTATAGGTTTAGTATCTGATGGGGGGGTGCATTCTCATATACATCACCTTAAAGGTTTGACCTCTATAGCGGCAGATTACGGGCTTAAGGATGTTTTTGTGCATGCATTTACTGATGGAAGGGACACAGACCCTAAAGGGGGGATAGAATATATTAAAGATTTGGAAAAGCATCTTGACAGTACTACTGGAAGGATTGCCAGTGTGGTTGGCAGGTATTATGCCATGGATAGGGATAACCGCTGGGAAAGGGTTAAGCTTGCCTATGATGTAATGGTAAATGGTGATGGAAAAAAGGTGACAGATATTGAAAAGGCTATCTTGGAGTCTTATTTAGAAGATGTGACCGATGAGTTCATCATGCCTATGGTTCAAGTTGATGATAAGCAGCAGCCTATTGGTAAAATTGAAGAAGGAGATGTCGTTATATGCTTTAACTTTAGGACAGACCGTGGTAGGGAAATTACTATAGCGTTAACACAAAAGGATTTTCATGAGCAGAACATGCACAAAATGAATTTGCATTATGTGACCATGACTAATTATGATGAAACCTTTAAAAATGTTAAAGTTGTCTTTAACAAAGAAAACCTGAACAATACTTTGGGAGAGGTTTTGGCAAAAGCAGGCAAGAAACAAATCAGAATAGCTGAAACTGAAAAATACCCACATGTTACCTTTTTCTTTTCGGGCGGTCGTGAAGAGCCTTTTGAAGGAGAAAAAAGGCTCATGTGCCCTTCTCCGAAAGTGGCTACCTATGACCTTAAACCAGAAATGAGCGCTTATGATATAAGGGACAAAATAGTTCCTGAGATTCAGTCTAAAGAGCCAGATTTTATATGCCTGAACTTTGCCAATCCTGATATGGTGGGTCACACAGGGGTAATGGAAGCTGCAATTAAAGCGTGTGAGACTGTTAATGAGTGTGCCGAAGATGTCATAAATGCTGCATTAGAGAATGGGTACAGCGCTATTGTAATTGCCGATCATGGGAATGCAGATGTAATGGTCAATGAAGACGGATCGCCTAACACTGCACACACTACTAACTTGGTACCTTGTGTATTGGTTGATAAAGACCTTAAGGTTGGACTGAAAGATGGTAAATTAGGAGATCTTGCTCCGACTATACTTAAACTTATAGGGGTGGACGTTCCGGAAGATATGACTGGTGATCCGCTTATTTAGTTTTTGATAATTTTTTATAAAAAAGCCCGGGAATGCTCTTGGGCTTTTTTTATGCCTTTCTCAGTCAGTTCTTTCTAACCTGGGTTATGCAATAGAAAGACCTAATGCATAACCTAGGTTAAATCTATTTTATGCGGTAGACTTTTTCAATATACTGTATAGGATTACCCATTTAAGTCTCTAGGAAGTAATAAGATTTTATTTCTACGATAAAAAATGCTTTAAACAGCCATTTCTTAAATGGCGGTATGTGCTATTGTTAGAAAATAAGGCGGCCATTGATGAAATTGCGTTAAGAACTTTATAACCATGGAGCGGCCAAAAAATTTGCTGTTTGAGCCCGACGCAAGGAGGGTGAGTTTCAAATTTTTTAGCGTAATGGTTATAAAGTTTAGCAAATTTCATCACAGGCCTTGACTTTTTTGCTTACTTTTTTTGTCTAAGAAAAAAAGTAAGGCCCTGCCGGCGAGGCAAAAAGTAACTAAACGAGCCTATGTAAGCTAATAACACATAAGATATCTAAATGGGTAACCCTAATACTGTATACAGAAAAAATAATAATTGAAGAATCCTTTCTTCACATTTTTCTTTGCAGAAGACTTATGTCTATTTTTCAATTTAATTTCTTGTTTGCGGTTAAAAAATTAACCCAATTTTTAAAAAAATATATTGTTTTGGTGCTTTTAGGTTAAAAACAAAGCCTATTTTTTCAAAAAAGTTACTTTATTAGTAAAAACCGGTTTTAAAATACACCTTATGGTAAAATTTTAATATGATGGTAATGCGCGATTTCATATTAAAAGCGGTTTTTTGGTGTTGAGACAACGGTTTTTATGTAAAATACAACTTTTTATAATTTTTTAAAATTTGTATTTTTTGTATATATGGTTTGTTTGTGCTGTTATTTGGTTTGTTGTATTTTTTTAATTTGATATTATATATTTCCATAAATAGGTGGTTTATTTTTGTATTTTACTTATCTGTGTTTGCTTAATTAAAAATAAACATATATGTTTGTGTCGATGCCGGATATAACTATAGTAAGTTTTTGAAGGTGTTAAAAAGTAACCATTTATTAATTATTTACCACCAAACCAATCTAAAACTATGAGAAAGTTAACCTTACTCTTTTTGAGCGCAATCTTTGCCTTGACGTTCACTGCGAACGCTCAGGAAACAACTCCAGGAGCTGCCGCCCCTGAAGAAGAAAGTCCATTTAGCATGGACATAACCCTAAACTCGGATGCTTTCTTTGGATTTTATCCGTTCTTTGCAGGATCTTATGCTTTAAGTGAAAGCTCGGCCTTTACTTTTTATGGAATTTTATGGTCTGGAGGTACCGCTGGAGGCTGGGGTAACTGGACTGAAGTAGGTGTAGGTTATAACTTTTCACCTTTTGATGGTCTTGACATTAATCCGCAAATAGGTCTCTTGAGCGGTAGCTTGCTTTCAGGTCTTGGAACTCCTCACCTTGGAGAAGGTATTGTTCCAAACTTAACAGTTGGTCTTGATTTAGATCATATTGAGGGTGAGTTATATGCTGGATACTACCATGGATTTGACAGAAACGATATTGGTACAAACAACTACCTTCACTGGTGGTTAAGCTCTGGCTATAAATTTGGTAATGGATTTTTCTCTGCCGGTCTTCATTTAGAACACCTTAGATATATGGGTGGTGTTGGTGAAGAAGGTACTGCCTCAGACCTTTATTTAGCATTGGGGCCATATATCCAGTTTGCAGACCCTACCGGAGGTGCTTTTGCTAGATTTTCAACTGGTTTAGATTTAAGAAGCGATGAAGAAGTGGCTGCCTCTGGTGTTGACCAGCCTTCATTCTGGAAACTAACTGTCGGATATTCTTTCTAAATCTTTTTAATGATATTTTTTAGGCTGAAAAGGGTCGGGGTTCTCCCGGCCTTTTTCCTAAACATTTTCATTGTTGAGTATGTTTTGAATTAAGGGAGTAAACTGTAAAGGAAAACCCGGTATGTATTTGCCGGGTTTTTTTATGTTTTTTCTTTAGTTTTAACAATGAATTCAGAGTTGACAAATATTTTTTCAGGGAGGGCTGAGGTTTATCATAAAAAAAGTTCTCGCTTACGGGCAAAGAGTAGAAAAGTAGCTATTGTTAGATTAGTTTTTTTTCTGGTTTCTATTGTAGCCATTTTTGTTTTTATTAATGACCGTTTATTAGAATATGCAATAGCTGGTTTTTCACTTTTTTTGCTTGTTTTTGTATTGCTTGTTAGATACCATAAGAAGCTTAATGACAAGCAACGCTTCTTTGCTTCTCTGGAGCAGATTAATAACAATGAGCTTCAGTTGATAAACCATAACCCGTCTGTTAACCCTGATGGCGAAAGGTTTATAGATGATGCCCATCCTTACACCTCTGACCTTGATATATTCGGTTCAGGGTCGCTTTTTCAGTTCCTTTGCCGTACGCATGGCCATGGCGGCCAAGATACTCTGGCTAACTATTTAAAATCCCCAGCCTCTCAAGAAGAGGTTTCGCTCAGACAAGCGGCTGTTAAAGAACTTAAGGACAAAGTTGACTGGAGGCAAAAGTTTCAAGCTGTTACTTTTTCTACTCCTAAAGACCATAACCCGCAAAAGTTATGGCAATGGATTGCCGAGGATCCTTTTGTGTCTAAAAGTAAATTTTTGTCAACGGCTATAAGGGTTATGCCTGTCTTGTCAATTATTGCTGTAATAGGTTGGTTGTTCTATTGGCCCATTTATGTTCCTTTGTTAGTTATTGTTGTTAATATTTCCATACTAAACCGCTACAAGGTTCAAACCCGTGAAATTCGTGAATATGCATCTGAAAATTGCCATACAGCTAAGGTATATGTTTCTCAAATAGAAATGCTGGAAAATGAACAATTTGCTTCCTCCAAATTGCAGTCATTAAAATCGTATGTAAATACGGGAGACGGCAGTAAAGCTTCTGGTGCTTTGGCAGAGTTTGGAAAGTATTGCGATTTTTTGGAGGCGAGCAATAATCCTTATTTCTATTTGGTTATGAATTGGTTTTTCCTTTCGGATTTAATTCAGATCAAGAGAATTGAAAGCTGGAAGTCTAAGCATCAGGGTGAAGTAGAGAATTGGATAAGGACGGTGTATGAGCTGGAAGCCCTGGCATCTATTGCAGGATACTATCATATTAACCCTACCTTTCATTTTCCTGAAATTACTGACAGGCCTTTTGTCTATCACGCCAAGGCCCTCGGTCATCCGCTGATTAAGACCAAAGATAGGGTTTTGAACGACTTTGAATCAGAGGGGGCAGGCGTTGTAAAAATTATTACAGGCTCTAATATGTCAGGAAAAAGTACTTTTTTAAGGACATTAGGCATTAATGGTGTGTTGGCTTTTTCTGGTGCGCCTGTATGTGCTGAAAATTGCTGTATTTCTGTTATGGACATTTTTACTTCTATGCGTACCAAGGATTCGCTTCAAGAGAATACGTCTTCTTTTTATGCAGAGCTTAAACGCTTAAGGCAATTACTTGAACTGGTGGGTAAAGGCACTAAAGTATTTTTCATGTTAGATGAAATACTCAAAGGAACCAATTCTGCTGATCGGCATAATGGGGCAATGGCCCTGGTTCGTCAGCTGAAGAAAGAGGGGGTTTCTGGTTTGGTTTCTACACATGATCTTGAGTTAGCTTCTTTAGAAGAGGAAGATCCTCAGCATATTAGTAATCTTAATTTTAGTAGTGATATTAAAGATGGGGAGCTGTTCTTTGATTATAAATTGAAAGAAGGAGTATGCACTAGTTTCAACGCCTCGCTATTGATGAAGAAGATGGGAATAAATATGGAATAATTTTAGCTATATTTGAGGGGGATTTATAATTACTATCAATGGAATTTTACAAGCAAACTAAATTAGGTATTCTTGGTGGTGGACAGCTTGGGCGTATGCTTATTCAGTCATGTATCGACTTCAATGTTCATACCTCTGTTCTAGATCCTGATAAGGATGCACCATGTGCAGGCCTTGCCAATGAGTTTATGCAAGGTAGTTTAACAGATTATGAAACAGTCCTTAATTTTGGGCGGGGGAAAGATGTGTTAACTATTGAAATTGAAAATGTTAATGCCGATGCACTGAAAACGCTTCGAGATGAAGGGGTGCAGGTTTTTCCTGAACCAGAAGCAATAAAAGTTATTCAAGATAAAAGGGTTCAGAAACAATTTTATAGGGATAATGGTATTCCTACTTCAGATTTTGTTTTGGTAGATACCAAAGAAGCGCTTTCTGAACACGCTTCTTTTTTTCCAGCTTTTCAAAAGTTAGGAAAAGCTGGTTACGACGGAAGAGGGGTTTATAGGATAAAAGATGAAGGCGACTTGCAGAATGCACTTGATGGGCCTTCTGTACTGGAAAAGCTGGTGGATTTTGACAAGGAAATTTCGGTTTTAGTAGCAAGGAATACGAAAGGCGATGTTGTTACTTATCCGGTTGTTGAAATGGTTTTTCACCCTGTGCATAATTTGGTGGAGTACCTTTTTTCACCAGCTGATGTAAGTGCTGAAATCGAGTC
Source organism: Cytophagaceae bacterium ABcell3 (assembly GCA_030913385.1). Taxonomy (NCBI): domain Bacteria; kingdom Pseudomonadati; phylum Bacteroidota; class Cytophagia; order Cytophagales; family Cytophagaceae; genus Natronocytophaga; species Natronocytophaga cellulosiphila. The sequence goes on along the minus strand of CP133159.1, from coordinate 289,519 downwards.
TAAAGCGAGAGAGACGGCGGTTAAAGTTATTGAATCTCTTAATATGACTGGCTTACTGGCGGTGGAAATGTTTATTAAAGATGGACAAGTGCTTGTGAATGAAGTAGCGCCAAGGCCCCACAACAGTGGTCACCAAACTATTAAAGCTAATTATACTTCTCAATACGAGCAACACCTGAGGGCTATTTTAGGTCTGTCACTGGGTAGCACTAAAGTTACAAAACCTTCGGCACTTGTGAATTTATTGGGTGCAGATGGTTATAAAGGAGATGCAAAATACCAAGGGGTTGATGAGATTTTAAGCAAAGAAGGGGTATTCCTGCATCTATATGGAAAGAAAAAGACAAAGCCTTTTAGAAAAATGGGGCACATAACCATTCTTGATGATACCCTTGACAACCTAAAGGAAAAAGCCGAATTTGTTAAAAAAACAATAAAAGTAGTAGCATGAGTAAGCCATTAGTTGGTATAATAATGGGTAGCCAGTCGGATTTGAAAGTAATGAAGGACGCGGCCACTGTTTTAGAGCAATTGGAAGTGCCGTTTGAACTGACGGTTGTTTCTGCTCACCGTACACCTGTCAGAATGGTTGAATATGCCCAAAGCGCTGTAGACAGAGGACTAAAGGTAGTTATTGCGGGCGCTGGTGGGGCGGCCCACTTGCCTGGTATGGTAGCTTCTCTTACGCCTCTTCCGGTTATTGGCGTGCCGGTAAAATCTTCTAATTCGATAGATGGGTGGGACTCTGTACTTTCCATTTTGCAAATGCCTTCTGGGGTGCCAGTGGCTACTGTAGCGCTTAACGGGGCTGCAAATGCCGGAATATTGGCTGCTCAGATCATTGGATCCTCTGATCCTGAGCTTCTTAAAAGGATAGTGGCTTTTAAAGAAAAGCTAAAGGAAAAGGTGGAAACCTCAGTCAATCAAATAGAAGAAAAAGGATATAAAGAATTTTTGTGATTATGGTTCGGTTTTTGTAACCTGTACCTTTAAGTATTTTGAACCCTTAAAAAGTCATTTTTATGTCAGACTCACATCTTAAATTGTTAAAAGGAAATGAAGAATTTGTTGCTGAAAAGCTAAATCAAGATCCTGACTTTTTTAAAAAGCTATCTGAAGGACAGTCTCCGGACTACCTATGGATAGGATGCTCGGACAGTCGTGTTCCCGCAACTGAAATTACAAACACGAAGCCTGGCGATATTTTTGTTCATAGAAATATTGCGAATGTGGTAGTTAATACCGACATGAACTTGTTGAGTGTGCTTAACTACTCTGTTAACTATCTTAAAGTTAAGCACGTTATAGTGTGTGGCCATTATGGTTGCGGTGGTGTTTTGGCTGCGATGAGCAACAAGAAGCTGGGCCTTATTGATAACTGGCTAAGCAATATTAAAGACGTTTATCTTGCCAACGAAGCTGAATTAAGCAGTATTCAAGATGAGAATGAAAGAGGAAGAAGACTTGTTGAATTAAATGTGAAACAGCAGGTTATCAATTTATCTAAAACTTCCATTATCCAGGGTGCCTGGGCAGAGGGGAATTTGCCAATACTTCATGGTTGGGTTTATGGCCTTGAGGATGGAAAATTGAAGGATCTTGATATTAAGATCAATAAACCGTCTAGCATACCAAACATTTATCAGTTTGAGAATGCTTAAATATAGAAACTCTACTCTTTAACTAATAGAAATAAAAAAGCCACTTTAAAGTGGCTTTTTTATTTTAAGGCCTATAAACAATACCCTGACCCGTAGGGTTCTTTTAGAAAAGAGGGGAAGAAATATGGGGAAGATGAAAGAAGACGTACATAATCTGATGAAGGCATGTTATAACCGAGAGCAGTTTTATAAAATGGCTGCGGAGGACGTTTTAAATGCCGATTACATTCCTGTTTTTAACCAGCTTGAGTTTCAAAGTAGACAGTTTATTTCAGAACTTGAGGCTGTAACAGGCGTGGATTTTACGCTTCGTGAAGAAGAGTCTTTTTTAAAAGAATTTGTCCAGATGGTCAATGAGGTCAAAGAAACATTTTACCGGGCAGATGCAAAAAAGATTTTGGAAAAGGCGTTGAGCGCTGAAAAAAGCTTTCTTAGTACCTTTAATTCTGTTAAGCTAGATGCCATTCCCGAAGCTTTGCGGCAAAGGCAGATTAGGTATGCAGAGGAAAATTATAAAAAGCTGAAAAAGCTTTATGAGTCGCAGACGGTAAACTACTGATTGGCAAGCTCTGAAAGCTTACTGACCACATAATCAATTTCTTCTTCTGTATTGTATTTGCTGAAGGAGAAGCGGATATGCCCTCTGGCAGGGTTTACCTGAAGGTGGTTTAGCACATGCGAACCTATGCTGGTTCCACTGGAACATGCACTGCCACCTGATGCAAATATATTATTAATATCTAAGTTGAAAAGTAGCATTTCATTGTCTGGCGATTCGCGGAGGCTGAGGTTTAACACTGTATATAGGCTATTTTCATTTAGGCAGTCTCCGTTGAATTCCAGATCTTTTACTTTTTCTTTCAACTGTGAAACCATTTTGTTTTTGAGGTTTCTGATATGGGACTCATGGATTTCTAGATCTTTATACGCTATTTCCATCGCTTTTGCCATGCCTATAATTCCATATACATTTTCTGTTCCCCCTCTCTGGTTTCTTTCTTGGGCACCACCGGTTATAAAAGGGGCAATTTTTGTTTCGCTTTTCGTGTAAAGAAAGCCCACTCCTTTAGGCCCATGAAATTTATGTGCAGAACCTACTATAAAATTTGCATTAAGTTCGGAAAGGTCATGTTTAAAATGCCCTATGGTCTGGACAGTGTCAGTATGAAATACCGCATCATAACTTTTGCATAAGTTGCCGATAGTGTATATGTCATTTACATTTCCCACCTCATTATTGGCATGCATCAAGGAGACAAAAGATCCAGGATACTTTTCCAGTAACTTTTCCAGAGAATCCATCTCTAGATTGCCCTTGGGGTCCAGTTCTACGAAATGGAGTTGAACCTCTCCAGCCTTTTCAAGATCTTCCAGTGTATGAAGTACAGCGTGATGCTCTATAGGAGAAGTAATAGCATGTTTTATTCCCATGCCTTTAATGCTACACCTAATAGCAGTGTTGTCAGCTTCGGTTCCTCCTGATGTAAATAATATTTCAGAAGGGGAAGCATTTAGCAAGGATGCAATGGTACGCCTGGCTTTCTCTACTGCAGCTTTAGTTTGTCTACCATAGGCATGTATTGATGAAGGATTCCCAAAATGATCTGTCATCCATGGTTTCATCTCTTCAAAAACCTCAGGGGCTAAGGGCGTAGTTGCTGCGTTGTCCAGGTAAACCTTCATATTCAGGATTTCTCAGATATTATTTCTTTAATGTCAGAAATTATTTTGTTTGCTAAATGCTCTGCGGTAGCACGGCTTTCAGATTCAGAATAAATTCGGATAATGGGTTCGGTGTTAGATTTTCTTAAGTGCACCCACTCTTTGTCAAACTCTATTTTAACACCGTCTATAGTATTAACAGGTTGTTTGCTGTATTTATTTTTAATGCCCTCTAAAATCTGATCTACGTTTATGTGCGGCGTGAGTTCAATTTTATTTTTAGAGATGTTATAGTTTGGATATTTTGAGCGTAGCATTGAGGCTGATTTTCCAAACTCTGCCAAATGCGACAAAAACAAGGCAATTCCTACCAAAGCGTCTCTTCCATAGTGAAGCTCAGGGTAAATTATCCCACCATTGCCTTCTCCCCCTATAATGGCATTGTGCTTCTTCATGGCTTCTACTACATTAACTTCACCAACCGCAGAAGCAAAATAACTACAACCGGCTTTTTCGGTGACATCTCTTAATGCTCTGGTACTGGAAAGGTTAGATACTGTATTGCCAGGTGTTTTCTTGAGAACATAGTCTGCGACAGCTACCAATGTATACTCTTCTCCAAACATGCTCCCGTCTTCGTTTACAAAACAAAGCCTGTCAACATCAGGGTCTACTACTATGCCTAGGTCAAAGTTTCCTTTGTCCAGTTCGCTAGAAATAAACGTAAGGTTTTCTGGAAGGGGTTCTGGGTTGTGCGGGAACTGTCCGTTGGGTTCACAATAAAATTTCGTTATTGAGCTTACCCCTAATGCTTCGAGCAACATGGGTACAGCAATACCGCCAGTCGAATTGACACAATCCAAAGCAATTTTGAAGTTCCTTTTTTCTATAGCCTCTTTGTTGACCAAAGGAAGTTCAAGTATTTTGTCAATATGTTTTTTGATATAAGAGTTATCTCGTGATATAACACCTAGCTTTTTTACTTCTGCGAAAGAGAAATCCTCATTTTCCGCTATCTCGAGAATTTTTTTGCCGTCAGCATCTGAAATGAATTCGCCTTTGCTGTTTAGTAGCTTAAGTGCATTCCACTGCGACGGGTTGTGGCTGGCAGTAATGATAATGCCCCCTGCCGCACTTTCCATTTCCACGGCTATTTCTACCGTAGGGGTCGTAGAAAGGCCTAAATCAACCACGTCTAGACCCATGCCCTGAAGCGTAGATGCTACCAATGATGAAACCATTTCCCCGGACATTCTGGCATCTCTTCCTATAACAATTTTAGTCTTGTCAGATACGCTTTTGACCCAGCTTGCGTATGCTGATGTAAACTTTACCACATCCAATGGAGTGAGCGCTTCTCCGCTCCTGCCGCCTATGGTTCCTCTTATACCGGATATTGATTTGATCAGTGACACGTTCTTCTGATTGAAATTAAATGTTAATTATGAAATACTCTGGAGTCTGATTTTAGTTCATATTTATTCCAGAGCGAGTTATATTTACATTTTTTGGAGTGCTTTTAAGGCACGTTTGCAAATTTCCAATTATTTGTAAACTTTTACAAGTAAAGCATTCCGATAAGTTTTAACTTCAATACCTAAAAACATGGATTTCAATTACAATAAAACAGATAGCAGAAGGAAAGAAAAGTTGATGGCTTTTGACAGGCTTTTGACTATTATGGATGAGTTAAGGGAGGGTTGCCCATGGGACAAGAAACAGACATTGCAGTCCCTGAGGTATTTAACCATCGAGGAGGTGTATGAAATGTCTGATGCGATCTTAGAAGAAGATTATACGGAGTTAAAAAAAGAGCTAGGTGACTTGCTTTTGCATATTGTTTTTTACGCTAGGATAGCTTCTGAGACAAATAAATTTGACGTTGCCGATGTGCTAGATGCTGTTTGCGAAAAACTGATTGTTAGACACCCTCATATTTATGGGGATGTTAAAGCGGATGATGAAGAAGCTGTGAAAAAAAATTGGGAGCAAATAAAAGCCCAAGAACACAAAGGCACAAAATCTGCATTGGCTGGCGTGCCAGCATCTTTACCTGCCTTGGTAAAGTCTATGAGAATTCAAGAAAAAGCACGGGGCTGCGGGTTTGATTGGGAGGAAAAGGAACAGGTTTGGGAGAAAGTAGAGGAAGAAATGCAAGAGTTTAGGGAGGAATATAATGTAGAAAAAGAAGTGGACAAGGAAAAGGCGGAAAGCGAGTTTGGCGACCTGTTGTTTTCTCTTGTCAACTATGCCAGATTTATAAATATTAACCCTGAAGATGCATTGGAAAGGACTAATAAAAAATTTACCAGAAGGTTTAAATATATGGAAGATGTATGTAGAAAGGAAGGGAAAAGCTTGGCTGGTATGGGTCTTGCAGAAATGGACGCCCTATGGAAAGAGGCTAAAGAAATGGAATAAAATACAGGCTTTTGCTGAACACTAATTAATGGCACCGGTTAGATTAAAAAGACATTACGTAGAATACTGTTTAATCTAATTTATTCGAACATGCGAATCGGAAAAGGAACACTTGTAAGATGGAAGAAGGGAAACGAGTATTCCCAGGGAAGAGTAGAATTGGCTTATAAGAAAGCGGGAAAAGCACCTCGGGAGGACAATAAAAAAGCTTTTCTGATAAGACAAGACGATGGTGGAACTGTCATGAAAATGGATAGTGAAATTGAAGTTTCTGACTCTTGATTAATCAGGGAATTTTTTGATTTCCCTGATACTTCCATAAGAATCTGTATAAACAGCATAATAGCCATAGTTGCCTTCTAATGAAGTGCCTTTAAGTAAGAAGCGGTATTTATAGTGCTGGTGAATGGTGATCTCTGAAGTACCTTTAATTTCAAAAGCCTCAAAATTTCTAGGAAGTTCTACAAATAGATTTGTCAGCACAATGTCTGGTAGCTTGTCCCGTCCTATGGTCATCTCTGCCATCAGAGGAACTCCGTCTGTGGAGTATGTAATTAGAAAATCATTCTTGTCGCATTTTATTTTAGCTACATAAAAAGAGCTGTCTGTTTCAGAAGAGGAATAAAACTTGCTGTTTTTGGGGGCTTCACAAAACCTCTTTATGTGGTCTTGTATTGAAACCGGCAAGGTTTTTTCTGACACCTCCGACATTTTCCCCCCTTCGTTTTTCAAGCTGGTACAGGAGCTTATGAATAGTACAAGTAGTAGTTTCTTCATCTTTTTTATGTATAGACAAAGAAATAACCTTTTAAAGAGAAGCTTGTTTTAGCCCTGCGATGTATATTTTTCCCACTTCTCAAGTGCGCTCTTAAAGTCTTCTGGTATTGCTGCTTCGAAATGCATATACTCTTTCGTTACAGGATGGATAAACCCTAGAGACTTTGCGTGTAGGGCTTGTCTGGGTATTAGTTTGAAGCAATTGTCAACAAACTGCTTATATTTTGTAAAAGTTGTTCCTTTTAGAACTGAGTCCCCGCCATAAGTGCTGTCGTTAAATAGTGGATGGCCTATATATTTCATGTGTGCCCTGATTTGGTGTGTACGACCAGTTTCTAGGTTGCATTTTACCAATGATACATAGTTCATCGCCTTTAATACTTCATAATGCGTTACAGCATGTTTACCGTAATCTCCCTCTGGGTATACACTCATGACTCGACGGTCTTTAATGCTCCTCCCCAAATTTCCTGTAATGGTTCCTTTGGCAGGGTCAGGAACTCCCCATACCAAAGCGAGGTATGTTCTTTCGATTGTATGATGGTAGAACTGTTTGGCCAGTGAGGCCATGGCAAGCTCTGTTTTCGCAATTACCAATAGGCCTGAGGTGTCTTTGTCTATCCTGTGCACAAGTCCGGGTCTACCCGTTCCGTTTTGGGTGGTAGGCAGGTTTTCAAAATGCCAAGCGAGGGCATTGACTAAAGTGCCGCTCCAGTTCTGATAAGCTGGATGTACCACCATTCCGGCAGGTTTGTTGACTATTAGTAGCTCATTGTCTTCATAAACAATATCCAAAGGGATGTTTTCAGGCACAACAACATCGTCTTTTGGAGGCTCAGGCATTGAAACAGTAATAATATCGCCTGGCTTAACCTTATAGTTGGCTTTGACTGGATTTTGGTTTACAAGTATGGCTTCTGCTTTTATTCCATTCTGCAATTTGTTTCTGGTGGCATTGGGCAGCCTGTCCATTAAAAACTTATCTATTCTCAGTAAGGTTTGTTTTTTGTCTACTTCTATACGGAAATGCTCGTACAATTCAGCATCTTCAGGTAATTCGTTGTCCAGGTTGTCCTGCATGAGGTAAAAGTCTTTGCTTTGCCAATTTTAATATTGCAATTTAAGGATTTAAAATAGATTATGATGTTTATTGAGCCTGCTAATTCTCCCTTACAAGAAATTAAATCTACTTTACTGGACAAACATAAGCTGCGCTTGCTAGTAAAAAGGGATGATCTTTTGCACCCTTTGGTGTCTGGTAATAAATGGAGAAAACTTAAATACAATCTTCAAGAAGTAAGCAAGCAGGGACTTGGTTCTATCCTTAGCTTTGGGGGCGCATACTCAAACCATATTTATTCCTTGGCAGCAGCGGGGAAAATTGTTGGAATAAAAACCATTGGAGTTATACGGGGGGAGGAACTTGACCCACAATCTAATCCAACATTGAAATTTGCCTCTTCATGCGGGATGAAGCTGAAGTTTGTTAGCCGGGAAAAATTTAGAGAAAAGTATAGCAAGTCTTTTACTAGAGAGCTTGAAGAGGAGTTTGGATCGTTTTTCCTATTGCCAGAAGGTGGTAGTAATGCCTTGGCCTTGCCTGGGTGTGCTGAAATTGTTGCTGAACTAAATAAACCATTTGACTATATATGCAGTCCGTGTGGTACCGGCGGAACAATAGCAGGTATTTCATCTGCACTTAACGCCCATCAGACGGCTTTAGGCTTCTCTGTGCTAAAAGCTCCTGGTTATATAAAAGAACAAGTTTTTCAATTGTTGGAAAGTACCCAATTGCCTAAAGCTCGCAATTTGGAGGTTATAGAAGATTATCACTTTGGAGGCTATGGCAAAATTACACGGGAACTTATCGCCTTTATGGAAAGCTTTGAAAACGCTCATGGTTTTGCTATTGAGCCTGTGTATTCGGCAAAGATGTTTTATGGGATTTTTGATCTTGCCAACAAAGGTTACTTTCCGACTGGCAGTGAAATAGTTGCCGTACATACAGGTGGTCTGCAGGGACTGTATGGTATGGAGTCACGTATACGAAAAATAATGGGGAGTAATGGTAACAAAACCTAGTGTTGCAAAGTATGTTTTATACGGACCTCTTTCTCATAATTTCGGGATATGCTGTAATAGTAGGAGGTGTAAAAGGGTTAGTGTGAAATTATGTACTGAAGGTATCTGTTAATGCAGAACTTTATTTTGCTTTGGTCATTTAACAATGGCGGTTGGCGAATAAAATTCTTTAATATACTTTTCTGGTAGACTATTGTTAATTCACTTTTCTTCCGGTATATTTGTTCATATTAAACCCATGGCCTATGAAAGAGTCCCACAGAAGAAGTGTCATAAAAGGTATAAGTTGGAGAGCGCTTGGTACCATAGACACTATAGTAATTTCCTTTCTTATTAGTGGAAAGCTTTCATATGCTGTAAGTATTGGCGCCGTTGAGGTTGTAACAAAGATTTTTCTGTTTTATTTTCATGAAAGGATTTGGATATGGAGTCTCAATAAATTCAACCTTTTCGATTCGCATTGGCTCAGCTTTACAAAAGGTATTAGCTGGAGGTTTTTAGGCACACTCGATACCATGATGATTTCCTTTATCATTACCGGCAAGTTGACTACAGCCATAAGTATCGGTATGGTAGAGGTGTTTACAAAAATAATTCTATTCTATGTACATGAGCGGGCCTGGAACATGGTTCCATGGGGGCGTTCAATTGCTTGAGTGGTAGTTTCGGGTTGATTACTACAGGACGTTGGGTAAGGTGTTTCTTTATTGGCAATAGAAGTTATATTGCATTTTTTTATTTTTTCCTATCAGGATATGGTTTTCTATGTGCGGAATCAGCGTTTTTTTTGATAAAAGAAACAGTTATACCTCTGACATTATAGTTAAAATGCTTCGGGCAATTGATCATAGAGGGCCTGATAATGTTGCATTTAAAAGCCATAGCTTCCTTTCCGGCAAAATTTATTTAGGAGCTAGCCGTCTTAGGATTAGCGAGCTGTCTTCCCGTTCAGACCAGCCTTTTGTTTCTGATGACGATAATTTCTGCTTGGTGTATAATGGAGAAATATATCAGGTAGAAGGAGCGGGCGTCAACGGTTCAGATACGGAGCTTTTGTTTCGCCTTCTAATTAAATCCGGGGTTAGTAAAAGTATTTCTGCATTAAAAGGTATGTTTGCTTTTGCTTTTCTTGATAATAATGCACAAAAGCTTTCTATCTGCCGCGATTTTGCTGGAATTAAGCCGATGTATTATTATGAAGATGATCGGGTGTTTTTAGCTGCCTCAGAAATCCGAAGTATACTTGCGTCGGGGTTATTAGAAAAGCAACTCAATAGAGAAGCTGTAGAAAACTATCTTTTATATAAGTATGCCAATGCCCCCCAGACTTTTTATAAAGATATTTATGAGCTCCCGCCTGGAGGTGTTTTAGAAACCGGACGCAGAGGAACCTTCCGTTCCTTATACCCACAGGAGGATATGGGTACTTCTAAATCTTTGGATAAAGATAAGAAGGGTCTTGTTAAATCATGTGGACAGGTTTTGGAAAATAGCTTTCTGGAAATGGTTCCCTCTGAAGTCCCTGCTGGAATTTTTTATAGTGGTGGGGTCGACTCTAGCTTGTTGCTTGCTTACACTGCGAAACACAAATTGAGTCTTCCAGCCTTTACTATTTCCTGTATTTCCCAAGAGGGCTCGTTTAATACTTCAGGAGAAAAGCATGCTTCGGAACTAGTAAAAAAACTAGGTCTTCAGCACCACTTTTACTCTATGGGTAGTGAAGTATTAGGCCAACTGCCAGACTATATTACCCATACCGATCAACCAGTGGCGGATAGCGCAGGTTTTGTGACATGGAAACTTTCCGAGTTTGCCAAACAGCATGTAGATGTAGCATTTTCAGGTGCCGGGGCGGACGAATACTTTGGAGGGTATCACAGACATCAGGCTTTTCAGTTTTACCTAGACCATCTTTATGGGACTAAACTCCGCATAATGCTTCTCAAGCATTTTTCAAAGTTATTGCCTGATGGCCTGGACATGCCTTTTAGGGAGCGGATCAGGCTTTTTAAGAAGTTTTTGGCCAATTTGCACCCCAGCTACCATAAAACCTGGGATAATTTTATTAGCGTTAAGGGATTTGAGTTTTTGCAGAAGGCGCAGCCAAATGAGGATTTCGATGAACTTTATTCTTACGGTATGCGCTCCGACCGTAATGCTTTTTTGCCGTATGATGTTTTAAAGGTGACCGATTATTTTGCTATGCAGCATAGTTTAGAGGTGAGAGTGCCTTTTTTGCACCAAGATGTGGTAAATTTTGGTAACCAACTTTCTCCTGACGTTTTGTTAAAGTATGGGAAAAAGTGGATTTTGAAGGACTTGCTTCAACAGGAGACTTTGGGGAAGTATAAGCTTAGGAGAAAAGAGGGTTTTGGTATGCCTATTGGTGCCTGGATACGGGAAAAGAAAAACTATTTTCTTGTTGAGCAAATTCTAACTAAAGACCATCTATTATATGACCAGATTGATTTTGAGCGGGTGCAGCGTTTGGTAAACAACCACCTGGCGCATAAGGGCGATTATTCTACTGCCTTATGGTCATTGATAACTCTGACAGGGTGGTTAAGTAAAGAGTTTTCTTCATGAAAATAATATATGTTCATCAATACTTTAAAACACCTGAGGAGGGAGGCGCCATTCGCTCTTGGCATCTGACCCATGCACTTATTGAAGCTGGCCATCAAGTAGAGCTGATTACCGCCCATAATAAACCGCAACCTGCGACTAAATACTTTGGTAAACTTAAGGTGCATTACCTGCCAGTTTTTTATGACAACCGATTGGGGGTGTTTGCTAGACTTATGGCTTTTTTTAAGTTTAGCTTTAAAGCGTTTAAATGCGCTTTGTCTATTGCGGACGCAGACCTCTGTTATATTACCTCTACCCCTCTTTCTACAGGTATAGTTGGGCTGTTGTTAAAGCGTTTTCGTAGTATCCCATATTACTTTGAGGTACGCGATTTATGGCCTGAAGCACCTATCCAGATGAAGGTTATCAATAATTGGGTTGTTGTAAAAATGCTTTTGTGCCTTGAAAGGCGGATATATAATTCAGCTGCCACCTTAATTGCGTTATCGCCAGCTATTAGGGATAGCATTATGGAAAAGCTTTCTTCAGAAAAGCAGGTGCTTTTAGTCCCTAATTTTTCTGATTGTGAATTTTTCCAGCAATCGTCCCGCCGGAGTAAATATTTGGAGAAACATAAAATAGCTGCTGATTTTGTTGTTGCTTACACCGGAGCTTTTGGACGGGCAAATAATATAGACTTTATATTTGAAATTGTGAAGGCTTCTGCCTCTGCTTTTGGGGCGCAGGTTCATTTTGTTTTTGCCGGCGATGGGGCAGAAAAAGTGCGTCTCATGAACATGGTTCAAGAAATTGCAATAGGCAATACCACATTTTTGGGCCATTTAAATAAAACAGAGGTTAGGGAAGTACTCCATGCCGCAGATGCTGTGCTCGTTTCTTTTCTGCCTTTACCGGTACTTAGAACCACCAGTCCCAATAAATTTTTTGATGGGCTTGCTGCTGGAAAGGTTTGTATAACAAATACCAAAGGGTGGCTTAAAGAAATTATTGAATCTAATGAGATAGGCTTTTACGCACCACCTGATGCGCCCGAAGTTTTTGTTGAAAAATTAAAGGGATACTTGGTAAATCCTCACAAAAAAGTGGAAGCTAGTAAAAATGCCCGAATGCTAGCAGAAAATCGCTTTTCCTTAGATATTATGAAAAAACGCTTTCTACAATCATTCGGGCACAATGAAAGAGGTTTCTAGTATTTTAGGTACGAGGCTTATATTTAGATAACTTGAATATCTTTTGTGCGTCCTGTTCTTCCATCAGCTGTTGCAATGTTACATCTGGGTTTTTCTCCATGTATTTCTTGACAATTTGCCATCCAATCCAACGGCCAATTCTACCAGGGCATTTTTCTCCTATTTCATTGATCCTTGGCGACTCCCCTAAATATTTTTCCCTCAATTTTGGTGACTGGTCAAACAAGAGCTTGTTGTTTACGAAATGCGCCCAGATAATATCCTCGTTTTCTGTGATATCTTTCAGTTCCTGGGAGCTATACATAATATTAAGGGAGTCAGGAATGCCCGGTATTACATGCTCCATAAAGTAGTGGGCTTTGCCATAATAGATCATGTGGGCAAGGAGCGACTCGTCTTTAAGGTTAGATTTGTTGAATTTTGAAGAAATGCCCATGCCTATCATTGGAACAAGGTATGGTTTTTGGTACCTTTCCAGAATATATTCGTAAAATGCTGGACGGAACGGTGCATTTTTATCTAAAAAGTAGTCCAAGCTGATGACAATGAGACTGTCAGAAAAATGCATATCTTTGTCAAACCTAAAGCCGGTTACTACCGTATTTATGGTTGGTATTTCATAGTCTGGATAATAGTATGAAATATACTTAAAGAGCCTTTCAAGTTGCTCTTCTACTTTTGAAAAATCTTCATACTCGTTTAAGGTATACTGATAAAACTCGTTGAGGTGTTTATTGGAAAAGTGGTTAAAAGTTTGTTTGAAATATTCCTTGTCAGCATCTTGTGGTGTTTTAATCTGGAAATATCCAGCCGCAAGCCCTGGTCTTTCGCTAAATATATTGGCAATGTCTTCAGGTGACTGTGCTTCAAAAAACTGCTTTTCTAATCTTTCTATTTGCACATTCACAGAAAGATTTTCAGCCTCATCGATAACCTTGTTGCTTTTGTCCGGTTTGCAAGATATTAGAAGTAAGATGATTAATGTGAAAAAGTTCCCTGTGTATTTCATTTTTTATCTATATTTATGCGCAAATTTATTCATATTCAAATTAATAAAACCATGAAAAAGTTTCTTTTAGTATGTGCCTGCTGCATTTTTTTTGTGTCAGAAGGTTTTTCGCAAACGAGGATTGGGTTGAGGTTCTCGCCCGGGCTGGCATTTAGCAGGGGGGTAGATCAGGACTTAAATGACCATTATGATGTATCTGGAAGCGGAGCTGGGATCAGGTTTTTTGCTGGCCCAGAAATCAGTCATTTCTTTGGAGATAACTATGCATTTGTTACTGGCGTATGGTTTGCTTCTAAAAGGGGGGCATTAAATGTTGAATATGAGAATATCTCTTTGGAAAGGGAGGTTTATAACTTGCAGTATTTACAAATACCTCTTACCATGAGGCTGTATACTAATGAGATTGCTACCAATACACAGCTCTATTTTCAGTTAGGGGCAACAGGTGATATTAAAATAGGTGAAAATCCTGTAACAGTTCAGTCCCCTCAATATATCACTAACTTCAGGTTCTTTGATGCATCTCTTGTTATAGGAACCGGTATCCAGCTTCAAATGGGTTCTAATACATATCTTCTCGGAGGAATTACTTATATGCGAGGTCTTATAAATGCGGTTACAGATGTTAGGAATGTATCTGTTCCAGAAGGGGTCACCGCATTTGATACACAGCCAAGCTTTAGAATGAATAACGATATGATCACTATTGATTTAGGTATCATGTTCTAAAATTGAAGATTTGATTTTAAACCTGAATTATGCGATAGTTTCGTCATGAGGATCAAAATATCAATAAATCAGCATTTTTGTGTCGCAAAGCATAACAGCGCTATAGCTATAAGACACCAATGTGAGCGAAGCGACCTGATTTGAATTTATTTTGCTACGTGATAGAAAGTTCTATTGGATATTTCAGGTTAAACAAAAAAAGTAGTCATCAAATGATGGCTACTTTTTTTGCTTTAATTGTTACTGGGCTTTAAACTTGGGGAGGGTTTATATTACTTCTATTTCTTCGCCCTGGTTGTTGATAAAGCGGAAGTCGGTAATCCCTAAGGAGGTGTCCATCTCCAACTTTACCCAAATCTTATACTTGAAAAACCATTTTACTCTTTTTGAGATAAACCCTTTGGTAAACCATGCATAAAGGAAAGGGTGCAGAATAATGGATATTTTAGTTTCATTTTGTTTGGTTATCAGGTAGTCAAGGTTGGATTCTACCTGATCTGAAACCAGAATGCTTGCAGAGATTTTTCCAGTTCCTTGGCACGTCGGGCAAGTTTCCATGGTAATGATGTTCATCTCCGGGCGTACACGCTGCCTAGTGATCTGCATCAATCCAAATTTTGTTACAGGCAGAATCACGAACTTAGACCGTTCGTCTTTCATCTCCTGTTGCATTTTTTCATAGACAAGCTTTTTGTTCTCTGCTTTTTTCATGTCTATGAAGTCAATGACAATAATACCGCCCATATCTCTCAACCTTAGTTGCCGGGCTATTTCCCTTGCAGCTTCAATGTTAACAGAAACGGCTGTTTGTTCCTGGTCAGATTCCTGACTGGACTTATTGCCACTGTTTACGTCAATTACGTGGAGAGCTTCTGTATGCTCTATAATGAGGTAGCCGCCTCCAGGCAAGCTGACAGATTTTCCAAACAGGGACTTTAGCTGCTTTTCAATGCCAGCAGCTTCAAAAAGCTTAGTTTTTCCACCATGGTATTTAACAATCTTTTCCTTGTCGGGAGCAATTGTCTTTACCAGGCTCTTTAGCTCTTCATAACTCTCTTTGCTATCTACTGTTATACAATCGAAGGATTCATTAAGCATGTCCCTCAACATAGATGAAGCCCTGTTCATTTCACCTATTACCTTGTCTCGTGGTTTGGCCGTTTTGAGTGATTCAGTACCTTTTTCCCATATCTGGAGTAGATTTCTTAAGTCTCTATCCAGTTCTGCAACATCTTTTCCTTCAGCAACCGTACGGATTATGATACCAAAATTTTCTGGTTTAATAGATGCGAGCAGGCGTGCCAGTCTTTGGCGTTCCTCTTTGCTAACAATCTTTTTTGATACAGAAATTGCATTGGAAAAAGGCACCAGAACAATATAGCGTCCTGCTATTGACAGCTCGCAAGACAGTCTGGGGCCTTTGCTGGAAATAGGCTCCTTGGCTACCTGAACCAAGATCTGTTGGTTCCGGCTAAGTACTTGGCTGATTTTCCCGTTTTTGTCTATATCGCCTTCTAATTTAAACTTAGAAATTTTCTGAGTAGACTTTTGGTTATTGAGTGTCAGCTTGACGTACTTATTCAACGATCTGATCTGTGGACCGAGATCAAGATAGTGTAAAAAGGCATCTTTTTCATAACCAATATCAATAAAGGCCGCATTTAGCCCAGGAACCAGTTTTTTGACTGTTCCGAGATAAATGTCACCCACAGTAAATTTTTCGCCATAATCTTCATAATGGCATTCAATTAACCGTTTGTCTTTGATTAAGGCTATACGATTACCTTTTTGAGTAGAATTTATGAATAATTCGTTACTCAATCGTGTTTTCCGTTCTAAGAATTAATTAAAAATTTACAATGCAGAAACAATACAATAAGCCTGTAAATACAGGCTTATAAAAATATATAAAGGCTTTTTGGGAGAAGCCTTATATTATTTTTTCTTATGTCTGTTCTTTCTTAGACGTTTCTTTCTTTTGTGGGTCGCGATCTTATGTCTCTTTCTTTTCTTTCCGCAAGGCATAACTCTTGTTTTTTAGTTAGTTAAATTCTATTTTATATCATTTATATAATGATCTACAGTTGCTATGAAAGCAGGATCATCATTAATTTCTTTTGCCATTTCCAAATGCTCAAGCGCTTGGTTCTGATTTCCTAAGCTATTATAGCACATCCCTATGTAAAAGTGTGCATTTGGATGATTTGGGTTTAATTTTATAATAGCCTTAAACCTTTCTAAGGCTTTGTCATACTGGCCAGACTGCATTGATAATAAACCCATATTATGCAATGCCGTTTCATTAGTTGGCTCTTCTTTCAAAATTTCTTTCAAAATACTGATCCCTTTCATAGGGTTTTCAGTAGTTACGAAGGTCATTGCGTAGGTAGCTTTTACTTCGTTGTCTTCTGGTTCGGCCTCTAAAACCTTTTCAAACAAGGTTCTCGCTTTATCGTTCAGCTCTTTTCCTTTGGCTGCCTCCATAGATACTGTAAAGGCATCGTAGTAGGCTTTCCCCGCTCTGGCCATTAGATCCTTTGAGGACGAAAGCACTGCCACAGACTCCAGTATTTGGGCTGCATCTTCAAACATGAGATGGTTCATGTACATTGCCGCCAAAGAATCTGCAAATATAATCTTTTTTTCGTTATCTGAAACAGTTTTTATCTGTTCTCTTAAATAACTAATTTTTTCTTTCTCTGTTTCGGAAAGAGACGTCTTATGTGATTCTGTCATTTCTGAGGGATCCACATAAGACGCTTCTTCTGTTTCAGCTACCAAAGATTCATCCGAGGTAACAATAAGCTTTGGCAACCGGAAAACTGAAACCAAAACAATTAAAGCTATTACAACAATTATGATTTGAGATTTGCGCATGGATTGGATTCAGTTTTGGTTTGCTAAAGATTATTTGCCTACTTTTTTGCTGTTCTTGATTTTCTCAACAAAAGTTTTTGATGGCTTGAAGCTTGGAATATAATGCTCATCTATGATGATAGCAGTATTTTTTGAAATATTTCTTGCAACTTTACGTGCTCTTTTCTTATTTACGAAGCTGCCAAAACCCCTTACATAGATGTTGTCACCTTCTGCCATTGAGTCTTTAACTACAGAGAAAAAAGCTTCTACAGTTGCTGTTACGTCAGACTTGTCAATACCAGTCTTTTCTGAAATTTGAGAGATTACTTCTGCTTTAGTCACTTTTCTTAAGGTTTTAGTTTAATTATATTATTAATTACCGCTCAATGAAAAAAGTTATTTCACTAAGGGACACAAATTTAGTTTTCTAAATCTAATTTTAAAAACAATTATATTGTTAAATGATTCCATTTGAGAATTTAATTACCTATAAATATTACAATGGTTTAAATAATTTACTATAATGTTCATGTTTTCCGAAAATATTATAAACTGGTATAAATCAAATAAAAGGGACCTTCCATGGAGAGGTACTCGAGACCCTTACTTTATTTGGTTATCCGAAATATTACTTCAACAGACCAGAGTAAATCAGGGACTTCCTTATTATTATAAATTTACTGAAAGGTTCCCTGATGTATTAGCGCTTGCTAACGCCGAAGAGCAAGAAGTGCTCAGGCTTTGGCAAGGGCTTGGTTACTATAACCGTGCACGCAATATGCATGCCACTTCTCGATATATAGCCAATAAGTTGGATGGAAAGTTCCCTGATACATATAAAGGCCTTTTAAAACTCCGTGGAGTTGGAAATTATACCGCTGCCGCCATTGCCTCGTTTGCTTTTAAGGAGCCTGTAGCCGTTCTTGACGGTAATGTGATAAGGGTTATTAGCAGAGTTTTTGGTATTGATGGCGATATTCGGAAAGGAAGTGTAGTCAAAGAGCTGCAGTCTATTGCCAATGATTTGTTGCCTAAACTTGAACATGATGTTTATAATCAGGGGATCATGGAGTTTGGGGCGCTGCATTGTATGCCTAGTGCCCCAAAGTGCGCAAATTGTCCGCTCAGGCAAATGTGTTATGCGTATAAACACAAAATTCAGGATAAATTGCCCTATAAAAGTAAGGCTGCTAGAAAGAAGGAAAGGTACTTTGATTATTATGTGCTGGAAAGCCCCAAAGGTATTTTCATGCAGAAAAGAAATAATAAAGATATTTGGGCTGGGCTTTACGATTTCCCATGTTCCGAAGGGGCGGTAGTGACAGATAGAGCAAAATCTGAAATTTTTTCGTATTTAGGGATTGATAAGAATGCGGTTTTGTTATGTCAAAAGTCAGAGGTGTTTAAGCATGTATTGACGCACCAAAACCTTTATGCCAGTTTCTGGCATATAAAACTTGGTAAATGTGATGTTTTAATGGACAACAGCATTGACGGGCAGTTCTTTAGCTTTGATAACATTCGTGAGCTTCCCAAACCGGTGTTGATAAATAATTATTTGAATACATATATTTTTTAGTTAATTTTAATATTGTTTTAGAGGTGTTTAACATTAATTATAATTTTTATGGCAGGAGTAAATAAAGTAATACTCGTTGGAAACCTAGGAAGAGACCCTGAGATCAGGGCAGTTGAAAGTGGCAGAAAAGTTGCAAACTTTCCTATTGCCACTACAGAATCTTATAAGGACAGGAATGGCGAAAGGGTAGAGCAGACCGAATGGCATAATATTGTTTTTTGGGGCCCTGTTGTCGATGTGATAGAAAAATATGTAAAAAAAGGTAATCAAATATATGTTGAAGGTAAGCTTCGTACACGTTCTTATGATGATAAAGAAGGCATAAAAAGATATGTGACTGAAGTAATGGGGCAGAACCTGACACTTCTTGGTGGAGGGGGTATGAGAAGTAACGATAGTGATGCCGGAGGTAGCAGTAACTATGAAAAACCTCAACAGTCATCTTCTGCACCTGTTGAATCTGAGTCAGTAGAAGACGATCTTCCTTTTTAATTGTTTCTACCTAACTGAAAAAATTGGACGATATTAGTTTGGAATCTGATGACCCTGGCGCTTATATAGATATTATAAGCGCCTCTCTTTTCTTTTACTCTTCAAACCTGGTCATTTTATTATTATTGCTAATGCTCTCAGCACTGGTCTCAGGCTCAGAGGTTGCTTACTTTTCCATAAGCTCTGATAAGAAAAATGAATTAATGTCCAGTAACCGAAGTGTGGACAAAAAAATCTGGCGCTTGCTGGAAAAGCCTAAAAAGCTACTGGCCACGATCCTTATTTTTAACAATCTGGTAAATGTTTCTATAGTAATTATTTCGTCCTATCTGGCATGGGAACTTGCTGGCACTAGTCAATCTGATGGAAGTATTATAGCTGTTTTGACTGCTATTATTACTATTGCGATCGTTTTCTTTGGTGAGATACTGCCTAAAGTGTACGCCAATCAACGAAATGTAGGCTTTGCTCGCTTTACTGCCCCCATAATGGTGGTTGCCGAATGGATTTTTTCTCCTTTTAGTCATTTGTTGATCGCTTTTAGCAATATCGTCGAAAAACGGGTACAGCGCAAAGGCTATAGCATTTCTGTTGATACGCTCAATCACGCTCTTGAAGTAACAGCGGGAAAGGAAACTTCTGATGAAGAAAAAGTAATGCTCAAGGGAATTGTCAACTTTGGTACAATTTCGGTAAAGCAGATTATGCATTCCAGAATGGATATCATCGCTTTTAGTTATGAAATGGACTTTCATGAGCTAATGGACAGGATAAACAAGTCTGGTTTTTCTAGGGTGCCTGTTTATAAAGATACCATTGATAAAATTGAAGGTATTCTTTACATTAAAGATTTGCTGCCGTTTCTGGATGAAGATGAAAAATTTGAATGGCAAAGGTTGTTGCGCCCGAGTTATTTTGTCCCAGAAAGTAAGAAAATAGATGATTTGCTGAAAGACTTTCAGGAAAGAAGGGTGCATATGGCCATTGTGGTTGATGAATATGGAGGAACTTCCGGACTGGTGACTATGGAAGATATCCTTGAAGAAATCGTAGGAGAAATAAATGACGAGTTTGATGAAGAAGAAATGAACTTTACCAAGCTGGATAACGATACTTTTATATTCGAAGGTAAAGTTTCTTTAAACGACTTTTGTAAAATTATTGATATAGAACCTGATGTTTTTGATGAGGTAAAAGGTGAAAGCGAATCTTTAGGAGGCCTGCTTTTAGAAATAAATTCTGACCTTCCTAAAAAAGGGGATAAAATACAGTTCAGTAATTTTTCGTTTATAATAGAGTCGGTTGATAAAAAGCGAATTAAGAAAATTAAGGTTATAATTGAGCAGAAAAATGAAATTGGTCAGGATGCAGAGGGTTAAATTATTAGTATTTTGTATTGGCATGTCAGTGCTTATGTTTCAAACTGGGTGCGAAGGGGAGTATTACCCTCGTCCTAAAGGATATAACAGAATTGAGCTTCCTGCTCATGAATACACACTTTTGAAAGAAGAACATCCTTATGTTTTTGAACACTCTTCTCATGCCGATATAGTGCCTCATAAGTCTGCAAACACGGAGCCTCATTGGATCGATATTAAGTATCCTGATTTACATGCCAGTGTAGAGCTTACTTATAAACCTCTTGGCGATGGGGAAAAGAAAATTGAGGAACTCATAGTGGATAGCCATAAGCTTAAATCTAAGCACAATATCAAAGCCTATGCTATTGATGAAAGTGTTATCCAAACGCCTAAAGGACACACTGCCGTAATTTTTGAACTGGAAGGTGAGGTGCCAAGTCAGTTTCAGTTTTTTGTGACAGACTCTACCAAGCACTTTTTAAGAGGGGCTTTATATTTTCCTGTAGCAACTAAAAATGATTCTTTAGCGCCAGTCATAGAATACGTTAAAAAGGATATGGTACATATCTTGAATACCCTTGAGTGGAGGGATTAAGGATTAAACTCTTCTCCCAGTTTTAATTTGTCTCAGGGTATTTGTCCTGTTCAATGGATAACTGGGAAAACTTTTCTATTTTTACTTTATGCCTGGATTTTTTGACACCAGTATAGAGTTCCTCAAAGGAATTGGCCCGCAACGTGCAGAAGCTTTAAAAAAAGAGCTTTCCATTCATACTTATGGACAGTTGCTCCAATTTTACCCCTTTCGGTACGAAGACAGAAGCAAAATTTGGCAAATATCTGAGCTTCGGGAGGATCTTCCTTTTATTCAATTGGTCGGTAAAATTAGAAACCTTTCTGCTGTCAGTACAGGAAGGGCTAAACGTCTGGTGGCTACATTTTCTGATGGTACAGGCTCTATAGAACTTGTATGGTTTCAGGGTTTGAAATTCATTACCCAAAAAATCAAGCCGCAGTATGACTATATCATTTATGGCAAACCCAATGTATTTAAAGGACAATACAGTTTGGTGCACCCGGAAATGGAGGTTTTTACTGGGGAAATTGAAGAAAAAGGTCTTCAACCTGTTTACCATAGTACTGAAAAACTTAAGAAGAGGTATATAGACAGTCGTTTTTTTGCCAAGGTTATGCGCAATGTTGTAGAACCTGGGTTGCCACATATACAAGAAAACTTGCCAGAAGAGGTACTCTGGAAGCATGATCTGGAGAGTAAACCATTTGCAGTCAAGAATATTCACTTTCCCAAAGATGTAGAACATCTTGATAAAGCCAAAAAGCGGCTAAAATTTGAGGAGCTTTTTTATGTACAACTTAGGCTGTTAAGCCAGAAGCTTGTCAATAAGGCGACCTATAAAGGTTTGGTATTTAAAAGCACCGGCCTTCTTACCGAATTTTACAAGGATCACCTACCTTTTGACCTTACCGATGCTCAGAAACGGGTCGTGAAGGAAATCTACAAAGACATGTGCACGGGCAAGCAAATGAACCGCTTGCTTCAAGGTGATGTAGGCAGCGGAAAGACTATTGTAGGCTTTATTTGTATGTTATTGGCTATAGAAAATGGTGCTCAAGCCTGCTTAATGGCTCCTACGGAAATTTTGGCTGACCAGCATTTTAGGGGTTTGAAAGAATTTGCTGATAAACTGGAGCTTCCTATAGCCAAACTTACTGGATCTACCAAAGCTTCTGAGCGTAAACAAATACATGCCGGGCTTCTTTCCGGTGAACTGAAAATTGTGGTAGGTACACATGCATTGCTTGAAGAAGTTGTGCAGTTCCATAACCTTGGTCTTGTTGTCATTGACGAGCAGCACCGCTTTGGGGTTGCCCAACGTGCAAAGCTGTGGAAGAAAAACCGCAAGGTCCACCCTCATGTACTGGTAATGACTGCTACCCCTATTCCTCGTACTTTAGCAATGACGTTATATGGGGACTTAGATGTTTCTGTTATTGACGAATTGCCCGCCGGACGTAAACCTATACAAACTGTCCACCGCTATGACAAAGACAGGCTTAAGGTTTTTGAGTTTTTGCGGAGCGAGATATCTAAAGGACGACAGGCATATATTGTCTATCCGCTTATAGAGGAATCTGCAACCCTTGATTTAAAGAATCTGTCTGAAGGATATGATATTGTAAGGAAATTTTTTAAGGAGTTTAAAACCTGTATGGTGCACGGTAAGATGAAGCCTGCAGAAAAGGATGCCCAGATGCAGAAATTCCTTAACAAAGAAGCTCATATTATGGTGGCAACTACAGTGATAGAGGTAGGGGTAAATGTGCCGAACGCATCTGTTATGGTAATAGAAAATGCAGAGCGTTTTGGCCTGTCACAATTACATCAGCTGAGAGGTAGGGTAGGGCGCGGCGCCGAGCAATCGTTCTGTATCTTGATGACTGGCTACAAACTTTCTAGTGACAGTAGAACACGGTTGAGCACTATGGTGAGGACAAACAATGGCTTTGAAATAGCCGACACAGACCTAAAGCTGCGTGGGCCTGGAGATATGGCGGGAACAAAGCAAAGTGGTGATGTGGAGTTTTTAATAGCAGATCTTTCTCAGGATGCAAGGCTGCTTCAGGAAGCCCGTGAGGCTGCTGAAGAAATCTTGGATAATGACCCTCACTTTCAAAATTCAGAAAACATCAATATCCGTCGCTATCTGGCTTCTTTGCCAAAAAGCCAGGTAGCATGGAGCCGGATTAGCTGATTCGTTTTTTAGCATGAAATATGCATTAGAACTTTCTATTGCGTGGCAAAATAACTTCAAATCAGACGCTTCGCTCGCATTTGGTTTTTAACCATAGCACCCCTATGATTTGCAAACCAAATACGCTGATTTTTTGTTCTTTTGCCCCTCATAACGAAATCTAATGCATAATCTGGGTTTAACCTTTTACCATCTTTACAAAGTCAAACACATCTTTTTCGAGGTTCGTACTCTTTTCTAATGCCTTGATAAAAGCACTTCCTATAATTCCGCCTGAAGCATATTGGCAGGCAAAAGAGAATGTTGAATGGTCTTTTATGTTAAAACCGATCATTAACGGATTTTTCAGGTTTGTTGCCTTTAGTCTTTCAAAATAAGGTTTGGCATCCATAATGGACTTGGATCCTCCTGTGGTGCTATCGGTAGAAACGGCATAGATGAAACCGTCTGAAATGCAATCAATCTTTCTAAGCCTTTCTTCTGATGTTTGTGGAGTAACTAAAAAGATATTAGAAAGGTTGTGCTGTTCAAAAATGGTCCTGTAAGAGTCCTCATATTCATTAATGGGCAAGTCTGGCAAAATCAAGCCATCTATACCGACTTCCGCTGCTTTTTTGCAGAAGGCTTCGACGCCGTATTGCATGACAGGGTTTAAATATCCCATTAGTATTACAGGAACAGACACTTCGTTTCTAAAGCCTTCAAGCTGCTCAAAAAGCTTTTTAATGCTCATACCGTTCGAAAGGGCTTTGCTGCTGGATGCTTGGATAGTAGGGCCGTCTGCCAAAGGGTCTGAGTAGGGCATACCAATCTCTATCATGTCCGCCCCGGCTTTCTCAAGCGCTTTAAGGACTTTTACGGTATCGTCTAGTTCAGGGAAGCCGGCCGTGAAATATATGTTTAGCAGGTTTTTATTTCCAGCCTTAAAAGTTTTTGTCAAACGGTTATTAATGGCTTTTGTGTTCATGTCAGAGAGCATAAGGCTTAAACTGCTGGGTTTTTTAAAAATTCTTCCTTTTTGTTAATGTATGTTTGCAAATCTTTGTCTCCCCTTCCAGAGAGGTTGATTACAATAATATCATCTTTTTTGATGTCGAGGACGTCAAGGGCTGCAATGGCATGAGCTGACTCCAGAGCAGGAATGATGCCTTCTAGTTTACATAAAAGCAAACCCGCTTTATATGCTTCTTCATCAGTAATGCTAAAAAACTTGGCTCTTCCTGTTTCGAACAGGTGTGCATGTATGGGGCCTATACCTGGGTAGTCCAGACCTGCTGAAATAGAGTGCGGTTCTGTAATCTGCCCGTCTTCTGTTTGCATTAACAGCGTTTTACTTCCGTGAATGATGCCTGGCTTGCCTAAAAAAGTTGTTGCCGCTGAATATCCTGAATTTACACCTAGACCGGCTGCTTCTACAGCTATAAGGTCTACTTTTTCATTTTGTAAGAAATGGTAAAAAGCGCCTGCGGCATTGCTTCCTCCGCCTACGCAGGCAACTACATAATCCGGTTCGTCTGTACCTGTTTTTTCCTTGAGCTGCTTTTTCATCTCCTCGCTGATAATGGCTTGGAAACGTGTTACCATATCAGGGTATGGATGAGGGCCAACCACTGAACCAATTATATAATGAGTATCTACAGGGTTGTTTATCCAGTCGCGGATGGCTTCATTCGTGGCATCTTTTAAGGTGCGGCTGCCAGAAAGAGCTGGTATTACTGTTGCTCCCAGCATTTTCATGCGCTCTACATTGGGTTTTTGCCTTTGCATATCAACTTCACCCATATAAACGATACATTCCATACCCATGAGAGCACATACGGTTGCTGTAGCTACCCCATGCTGACCTGCACCTGTTTCGGCAATAATCCGTGTTTTTCCGAGCCTTTTGGCCAAGAGTATTTGGCCTAATGTATTATTGACTTTATGGGCTCCGGTGTGACAGAGATCCTCTCTTTTTAAATAAACTTTTGCTTGATATTTTTCTGAGAGCCGTGAAGCAAAGTATAAAGGTGTAGGTCTTCCAACATAATCGCGAAGCAGTGCATGGTATTCGTCCTGAAAAGACGGATCGTAGATAATTTCCAAATACCTACTTTTTAGTTCCTCTACATTTGGATGGAGCATTTCAGGAATATACGCACCTCCAAAATTTCCATAAAATCCTTTATCGTTAACCGTATAGTTCATGGCTCTTCATTTGTGTTATAAAATCCAGGACCAGCATCGGGTCTTTTCGCCCTGGTTCCAGTTCAAATTTACTGTTTATATCTACTGCATGTATATTAAGCCAATCTAGTTTGGCTATTGTTTCTATGGCAGAAGCATCAATGCCGCCACTAAGAAAGATAGGCAGTTCATTGTCATATTTTCTGAGTACCTCCCAGTCAAAGGTAATGCCATTGCCTCCATAATTTGCTCCTTTGGCATCAAAAAGGAAGTAATCGCAATAAGGCTTATATTCTTCAAGCTTTTCAAAATCAAAATCAGGACTTACAGAAAAGGCTTTGACTACCTTGTAGCCTTCTTGTTGGATAAGCCTGCAAACGGACGCTGGCTCGTCGCCGTGAAGTTGAATATGAGAAAAGCCATAAACAGGAGCGATTTCGGTAATGAAAGATGCTTCCCTGTTTACGAATACACCTGTTTTTTCTACATTTTGCAAGGGCCTTACCACTTCTGGACAAAGGGTATGCTCCATGCTTCTTGGAGATCTATCGTAAAAGATAAACCCCATGTAGTCCGGCGACAAATCGTAAATCTCATTTAGATTGTCGCGAAATTTCATACCACAGACCTTTATTTTCATATGCTTTAGCTTTTAGGCCTAAATTTTTTAGCCATGCTTAAATTCACAGGCGATAAACCAGATGTTATTGCTCTAATTAAATCTTAGAGACAAAGTCTTTAAATGATTTGCCTGGATTTTCGGTTTTCATAAAATTTTCTCCAATGAGAAATCCGTTGAAGCCATATTTTTTTAGCTCTCTTATGGTTTCAGGATTGTCAATGCCACTTTCGGAAACTTTAAGAAACTGTTCAGGAATTAACTCAGACAGCCTTTTAGAAGTTTCAATGCTCACTTCAAATGTTTTTAAGTTCCTGTTGTTGACACCCACTACATCTACTGAATCATTAATATGGCTTTTAAGTTCTTCTTCATCATGAACTTCTAGAAGCACCTCCATACCAAGATATTTTGTAAAGGCAGCCAGCTCTTGTAGCTTTTGTGGCGTTAGGGCAGCTGCAATTAATAATATTATGTCGGCGCCAAGTGATTTCGCTTCAACAATTTGGTATTGATCCACAATAAAATCTTTTCTCAATAGGGGACAGTTTACTGTAACCCTTGCTTGGGTAAGGTCTTTGTCGGATCCGCCGAAATAATCTATATCTGTAAGTACAGAAATGGCAGAAGCTCCTCCTTCATCGTACATGTTTACAACATCCTGAACCAGTACCTTGTCATTAATTACTCCTTTAGATGGAGATTTTTTCTTAAACTCAGCAATAATACCCGTTCTTTCTGGATCTTTCAGAAACTGCTTTAGCGATAGCGGTGTACGGTTGAAATACATGGTTTTCTCCAGCTCTGCAACTGGGCATAGCTGCCTTCGTGATTCAACTTCTGCCTTCTTATGGTTTATTATTTTATCGAGTATATTCATTTATTCTCAAGCATTATATTCCAAAAGCTTTTTAAACGCCGTCAATGCTTTTCCAGATTCAAGTGACTCTTTTGCTGTGGCAAAGGCATCTTCTAGGGACATTTCAGGACATGCGCAGTAAATGGCCATTCCTGCATTTGCCAGAACTACTTCCTTTTGTGCGGGCGTACACTTGTTGCTAAGCACTGCATTGAAAATGGTCGCAGCTTCCTCTACCGTGTTTCCGCCACTAAGTTGACTTTGCTCTAGCCGTGAAAAGCCTAGCTCCTCTGGTTGGTATATGGCCTCATTCCTCCCGGAGATTACTTTGAATGCACCGGTCAATGATACTTCGTCATAGCCATCAAGCGAATGCAGGATGACAAAATGCTTTCCTGTATTTTGATAAAGGTAACCATATAACCGGGCAAGCTCAAGGCTAAACACACCGATCATTTGATGCTTAGGGAATGCAGGGTTTACCATAGGACCTAGCATATTGAAAAATGTTTTTACGCCTAACTCTCTTCTGATTGGGGCAACATTTTTCATGGCCGGGTGAAACAAAGGGGCGTGCATAATGCAAATGCCAGCCTTGTCTATTTGTCTTTCTAGCGTATCTTTTTGGTTGGTAAACTTATAGCCTAGGTACTCCATTAAATTAGAGGAGCCACAGGCTGAAGAAATGCCATAATTGCCGTGTTTCGCAACTTTTACACCGGCACCGGCTACCACAAAAGATGCTGCGGTAGATACATTAAAGGTGTCTTTTCCGTCACCACCTGTTCCACATAGGTCTATAGGACTGTAATCTGAAAGGTCTGTTGCAATGCATAAGTCCAGCATGGCGTCTCTAAACCCTTCCAGTTCATCTACGGTAATGCTGCGCATCATATAGATTGTAAGGAAGCAAGCCATTTGGCTCTGGTTAACCTTTCCTTGTGCCAGGTCCATAAGTACTTGTCTTGCAGTTGCCCTGTCAAGGCTTTTTTGTTCTAACAGATGGTTTAGGATATCTTTCACTGTAAATTCTTTATATGTCTGATTACCCTGAAAGTAATTTCCGATTGCTTTCTAAGGTGCTTTATTGCTTGTAATTTAATAAAACATTGTTTTAGCCTAACAATGATCTGTGTATTTTATTTGCCTAAAATTAAACAATGGTTACGGTATTATGCCTTTTGCGTTAGTTTTCTAGCCAATTTTTTAAGATGAGCTTTCCATTTTCGGTCAAGATCGACTCTGGGTGGAATTGCACCCCTCTTACATCATAGCTTTTATGTTTTAGGGCCATAATGTTGTTTAGGTCATCTTGGGCTGTTATGGTCAGGTTTTCGAGGTTAGACTTTGGGTCTACTGCCCAAGAATGATACCTTCCGGATTTGAAAGTTTGAGGTAAACCTTTGAATATAGTGTCATTGGCGGTGATTTTGGTATTAATACCAATGCCATGGTAGACTTCGTCCAAGTTTATTAAGGATGCCCCAAATACTTCACCGATTGCCTGATGGCCTAAACAGACTCCAAATATACTTTTCTTAGGAGCATATTCCTTGATTAGGTCAAGCATAATGCCTGCCTCTGAAGGTATGCCCGGCCCTGGGGAAAGTAAGATTTTGTCATAGGCTTTCACTTCTTCCAAGCTAATCTTGTTATTTCTGATCACATCCATGTGTTCGCCGTAGCCAAGCTCCCGGATGATATGTACTATATTGTAAACGAACGAATCGTAATTGTCAAGAACCAGTATTTTCATTTTTTCCAACGCTGCAATGGTTATTTAATTTCTGAGGCTATTTCAAAGGATTTTCTTAGTGCCAAAAGCTTGTTGTGCACTTCATTTAACTCGCTTTGGGTATTAGACTTAGCTACAACTCCTGCGCCTGCCTGATAAAACAGTTTGTTGTTTCTGCTTAGGAGTGATCTAATGATAATGGCGTGGTTAAAGTCGCCATTGAACCCTAAGAAGCCTATCGCACCACCATAAAATCCCCTGTTCCCTTTTTCGTATTTGTTTATTAATGTCATAGCCGAATGCTTTGGTGCGCCAGACAAAGTGCCTGCCGGAAAAGTATCAGCCACTAAGTTTAACGACGAGGTGCTATCCTCAAGTTCACCCGTAACTTTAGAAACCAAATGGATGACATGTGAGTAATATTGTATCTCTTTGAAAGTTTCAACGGTAACGTCTTTGCCACTGCGGCTTAGGTCATTCCGGGCTAAGTCAACAAGCATTACGTGTTCTGAGTTTTCCTTTGGGTCATCAAAAAGTTTTTTAGCCAACTCTGCGTCTTGTTGATCATTGCCAGTACGCTTAAATGTTCCTGCTATAGGGTAAATAGTGGCTTTTCTGTCTTTTATTACTATTTGTGCTTCAGGTGAAGATCCGAAAATTTTGAAATTGCCATAATCAAAATAAAACAGATAAGGGCTAGGGTTTATTGATCTTAATGCCCTGTAAACGTTAAACTCATCGCCTTTAAAGCTCTGAGAGAATCTTCTTGACAGCACCATTTGGAAAACGTCTCCACGGTGGCAATGGTCTATTCCTTTTTGGATGATTTGCAGGAATTCTTCGTCATTGAAATTAGACACCTCGTCATTGCCAGGATAAAACCGGTAGCTGGCAAAGTTTTTATTGTTTATAAGGGTTTCTATGAGGTGGATGCTTTCTTCTTCGTCGCCATAACTGTGCTCAAATATGTAAAGCTCTTCTTTGAAGTGGTTTATGACTATGACATATTGGTAGACCTGATAAAGAATATCGGGTATATTGCGTTCTTCTGAGCTATAGGTTTTGATTTCTACATCTTCAAAATACCTTACTGCATCAAAAGCGATATATCCGAAAAGCCCATTGTTGCTAAAGTTAAACTCCCCTTCCTCGGTCTCAAAGCGGTTTCTGAATTGGTTTAGCTCATGTATAACCTGGCCCTTTTGCTCAATAGCTGTTTTGGTTTTTGTACCATCTGGAAATTGGGTGTTGATGCTGTCGTTAGCAACTTCAAATCTGGCTATGGGTTTTATGCATATATAAGAAATGCTGTTTTCAGTTCCGTGATAGTCAGAGCTTTCTAGTAGAATGCTGTTAGCAAACTTGTCTCTGATCTTTAAATAGATACTTACCGGCGTTACGGTATCGGCTAATAGTTTCTTATATCGCGTCTTTAATTTGTATGTTTTCATAGGGCTATTAAAAGAAAAAAGCTTGCTGTGAACAGCAAGCCTCTTTGTTAGTGGTATTGTATATACATAAAGGTAGTGTTCACATTTCGATTAAGAAATTTGCCACCACCAAATATTATGTAATTGATTCTTCATTTTTTTTCTCCAACTTTAGGTCAAAAGTAAGAATATTTTTTAAAAAGTGAAATAGTTTCGCCTGAAATGTGATACGATATTATCGTTTTTCCTGCTAACTGTAATACTCTATCTTTTTAGGCCCAATGCTGGCCTCCTTTGTTTAAGCGGTGTAAGGTCTGTTTCATAAAAAATGCCAATATGCAGAAGTAAATGCCGTTATTTAGGTCTATGAAATTATTTGTAACCGCACTCAATTCTGGAAGCAATGGAAATTGCTATTATATAGGAAATAATGATGATGCTGTATTAGTCGATGCAGGAATTAGTTGTCGGGAAATTGAACGAAGGATGGCGCGTCTTGGACTGGATATGCAAAAAGTCCGTGCTTTGTTTATTTCTCACGAACATGCTGACCATGTAAGAGGTGTGAAGGTTTTGTCAAAGAAGTATAAGCTACCGGTTTACATAACCCCTGGCACTTTGAACAATGCACGGTACTTGGATCCTACTAACCCATTTTTTGTAAAAATGCATTCTTACTCCAGTATCAAGTACGGCGATTTGGAAGTAATTGCTTTCCCCAAACTACATGATGCCAGAGATCCTCAAAGCTTTATTATTAGACAACATGGGTTGTGTGTTGGCGTTTTCACGGATATAGGCGCTCCTTGTGAACATGTGATAGAAAATTTTAAGCATTGCCATGCGATTTTCCTTGAAGCAAATTACGATACAAAAATGCTTGAAACAGGGCGCTATCCATATTATTTGAAGCGAAGAATCAGCAGTGAAAAAGGGCATTTGTCAAATGAGCAGGCACTGGAGCTTTTTCTCGAACATCGGCCTCCTTTTATGAGCCATGTTTTCCTCTCGCATATTTCTGCTGATAACAACGACCGGGAGATGGCCTATAATCTGTTTAATTCGCAGTCTGATGGCGTGAAAATAGTTTTGACGTCGAGGTCTTCTGAAATTCCTGTCTACGAGATCTTGGGAGAACAAACAGAAATTGGTGTGAGTGAAGCTGTCGGTTAAGTTTATTAAGTTATAAAGTAGATTTTTCTTGTTTTGTAAAATATTCTTCTGAGTAATATTCTATCTTTGTGACTTATTTTGATATTTATGGAATTTCGTGACGGTAACTATTTAATACAAGGGCTCAATGTACAGGATATTTGTGCAGAGTTTGACACCCCTTTGTATGTGTATGACGCTGAAAAAATCTTACTTCAGTATAGTAGATTAAAAAATGCTTTTGATGGTGTAGACCTGAAAATCAAATATGCTGTTAAAGCGCTAACGAATCAGGCTATCTTAAAACTGCTTCGGAAAGCTGGATCTGGTGTAGATGTAGTTTCCATTCAAGAAGTGCATTTGGCATTAAAAGCAGGTTATAAAGGTTCCGACATTATGTTTACGCCGAGCTGTACTGATTTCGAAGAAATTCGTGAAGCTATAAAAATTGGTACAACTGTAAATATTGATAGCATTCCTTATTTGGAAAAGTTTGGTAAAGAATATGGCAATTCTTACCCATGTTGTATTCGGATCAATCCACATATAGATGCCGGTGGTAATATTAAAATCATGACCGGCCATAAGGAATCTAAGTTTGGTATTTCTATTGACCAAGTAGAGGAGGTTTATGAGGTTGTCAAGAAGTATGGTATTTCAGTGGCAGGATTGCATATTCATAGCGGATCGGACTTTAAAAGCCCGGATGCTTTCGTAAAGGCCGCCGAAGTGCTGTTTGACCTGTCTGAACGCTTTCCTGATTTACAGTTTTTGGATTTAGGTAGTGGCTTTAAAGTAGCCTATAAAGAAGGTGACCATACTACAGATATCGAAGCTCTTGGTAAAAAAATGTCTGAAGCATTCAATGCCTTTTGTGACAAATATGGGAGAAAGCTTCAATTATGGTTTGAGCCGGGAAAGTTTTTGGTGAGCGAGTGTGGATACTTCTTTGTAAAAACCAATGTTGTTAAACCTACGCCTGCCTGTACATTTGTAGGTGTTGGCTCTGGGTTAAACCACCTTATCAGGCCAATGATGTACAATGCCCACCATGATATTATCAATGTCTCTAATCCTTCTGGTGCGAAACAAAAATATAAAGTTGTTGGCTATATCTGTGAAACAGATACTTTTGGTTCAGATGTAGAACTTTCGGAAGTAAGGGAAAATGATATTTTGGCATTGAAGAATGCAGGTGCTTATGGGTTTAGTATGAGCTCTAACTACAATTCGAGGTTCAGACCTGCGGAAGTTTTGGTTTATAATAAGAAAGCTCATTTGATTAGGAAACGTGAAACAATGGAAGACCTTTTAAGAAACCAGGTTGAGGTAGATATAGACTAGTAGTAGTGGTTTTTATATTAGGGCGCGCTGAAAAACGGCCAAAATATTGATCTTGTTATTTTTGTATAAAAATTATGAGGTATAGGTGCAAGGGCTTTTCGGTTATTTCTTATTTTTCCGTGTACAGTAAATTGAGAATCTTTTAACCCAGTACTTTTTTTGGGCTATCCACAAGCGCACAATCTACTTTATGGCCTTACATTCGAAGTATTCCAATACGTCTTCATGTAAGGCCATGCGTATCTTGCACACTTGTGACTTTTTCAGCAGACCCTATATTAACCAAGGAATAAAAAAAGCAGCTTTTTGAGGCTGCTTTTTTGTTATAATTTTACTTATTCTTATAAATAGAGCCTTTAAAGCCGTAATAACTAATATATAGGTAGCAAAGGATAGGAAGGAAGAATGCGGCGGTTGTTGATTCTATGTTGAAGAATATAAAAGGGATTACCGCGCCTCCAACTATAGACATAATTAAAATTGAAGAACCTTCTTCGGAAAACTTTCCAAGGCCGTGAATACCCATAGCAAATATGCATGGGAATAAGATTGAATTAAAAAGTCCTACTGCAATGATTGGCCATAGTGATGGATCTGTTGCAGGGCCGCTAAGAATGTAGGTCAGCACTAACAAAGCTGCAATGGTCGAAAATACCCCTATAAGTTTTCTAGGGCTAAAGCTCATTAGTAAAAATGCCCCTAAAAACCTGCCGGCCATGGCACCTCCCCAGTAATATTTGGCTAAGTCTTCTGCTGCACGTGTTATATAAGTCCCTAATGTTACTTCAGCACCTACATAAGCGAATATGGCTACTGCGCCTAATACTAAATGTGGGAATTGGAGTACAAATCTTCGTGGCCCATCCTCCGGTTCTTTTACCAGTGGTTCCATCTCATGGGTAATTACCTTTGGAAGTTTACTAAAGCCAATGAGTAACGCTAATAAAAACATTACGGCCCCCATTATCAAATAGGGCAGTTGAACGTAATTCGCAGCGGATCGTTTAATTTCTTCAGGACTCATAGCCTCGTGTGCCTGAGGGCTATAATCGGCAAGGTTGTAAAACAGACCTATGGCTAATAGTGAAGCTAGTACAGTTCCTAAAGCATTAAAGGCCTGGACAAGTGTTAAGCGACTTGCTTCAGTACCCCTTCTGCTTATGAGCACTACATAAGGGTTGGCGCCGACTTGCAATATTGTTATACCAGATGCCAAGACAAAAGTTGAGAGCAAAACCAAAGGATAGGACCTTTCTTCTGCCGCTGGATAATAAAGCATACAACCGATACCTGCTAGAATAACCCCTGATATGATACCATTTTTATAACCTATGTTGTTTATTAACTTACCGGCTGGCACTGAGATAATGAAATAAGTGCCAAAAAAGGCTAGGTTTATTATGAGCATTTCGGTGAGATCAAGCTCAAAGGCTAGCATGAGCTCGTCGATTAGCATTAGGTTAATTACAGTTATGAACCCCCACATAAAAAATAATGTGGAAAGGACTATGAGGGAAGATGTTCTGTTACTACTTTCTGTATTAATACCAGGCATACTGTCTTGGGCTTCTTTAATTTACAATGGTTAGCTACAAAAATTACCTATAAAAGTACACTATTTACGAAAAAAACGTAATTCATGTTTAATGTTTATTTAAAAAAATTGTTTGAAACTGGCTATAATGCTTAGCCTGCCTGTGACGCTTATCTGGTTTTATACAGTTGCCACCAAGGTACGTATGGCTTATCGTGGTGTTCGTAGTGGTATCCAAAAAAATAGCAAGTTAATAAAGCTAATGTGTGATTTTTGTTCTGACTTCTGGCTTTGTGTGCATTTTTTATGTCATGAGCACCCTTGTGAGGCAAATAGGTCCCGAAGTAAAACAATTGGAAGGTGCTCAAAACAGAAGGAAGTGCCCAAAAGAGCAGTACATTGATTTCGGTGAAGAAGTATTTTAAAACATTATATGTTATGGCCATAAATATGATTTGCCATATGGAAATGTATTGCTTTAAGAAACTAAAATACCATGCCAAAAACTTTCCGTTGTGATAATCAGGATCTTCTTCTGTAGCTGGATGCTTATGGTGTAAGTGGTGTTTATGGTATAGCTTGTTGTAGTTGTTGAAGGCAAATAGTAAGGTACAAAGCTTGCCTATTGCAGTATTGATCGTGCTGTTCCTTGAAACAGTTCCATGCATTGCATCATGCGCTGTAATAAAAATGCCTGTATATAGATACGTTTGAAGGAGTATTCCTGCAATAATTAATGGTGTTTCTATATCGATATTAAGAAAAAATGTAAGCGAAGCTAGCCATAGGAAAATGATGATAGTTCCTATGATTACCCCTTTGTGTGGGTATACATTGTTGTTTAGAAGCTCAGAATTTTTTTCTTTATTTGCTCCATTAACCACCTTGGTGTCGAAGTTGCCCCGCATATTCCTATGTTGTCGTTTTCTCTAAATACACTTTTGTCTATTTCGTCTGGTGATGTTACAAAGTAAGTATTTGGGTTATTGGTCTTACATACATTGTACAGTACTTTGCCATTTGAGGACTTGGTTCCAGATACAAAAACTATTTTGTCATGTTTTAAGGCAAAGTCTCTCAGGTCTTTGTCTCTATTTGAAACCTGCCGGCAAATTGTGTCATTAAAATTTATGTTCGGATTAATGGATTTTAGCTCGTCCTTTATTGCGTAAAATTTATCTGTACTTTTTGTCGTTTGGCTGAACACGGACATATTATTGGGTAGCGAGTCTAAATCAAGCTCGCTTAAATTTTCAAAGACGATGGCTGTATTGTTTGTTTGAGACTGTAGCCCAATAACTTCAGCATGTCCTTTTTTCCCGTATATATATATTGTTTCTCCTGAATCATAGCTACTCTTTATCCTGTTTTGTAATTTCAATACTACTGGGCATGAGGCATCAATGAGTTCAAGATTATTTTTTAACGCCAACTGGTAAGTGCTAGCAG
The DNA here is from genome assembly GCA_030913385.1 of Cytophagaceae bacterium ABcell3. Taxonomy (NCBI): domain Bacteria; kingdom Pseudomonadati; phylum Bacteroidota; class Cytophagia; order Cytophagales; family Cytophagaceae; genus Natronocytophaga; species Natronocytophaga cellulosiphila. The sequence goes on along the minus strand of CP133159.1, from coordinate 254,046 downwards.
GTTCGCCATGCGCACGGATTAGCACTTTTTGATTGTGTAAGTCCTGTAAGTCTTTATGGTCAATGATCCGTAAGCCTTTTTCTTTCAGCCGTTCAATCTCCTGTTCATTATGTACAATATCACCAAGGCAATACAGCTTGCCTTCTTCGTCTAATATAGACTCTGCCATTTCTATAGCGTATATGACGCCAAAGCAAAAGCCTGAATTTTGATCTATGGTAACATTTACATTCATATGGCGTTAACAGGTTCGTTTACCTTATGGTTTTGAAATTTCTCTTTTAATATTTCATAAACTGTAATGTTCATTAACAACAAAGCCATGGAATAAATACTGTCTTCTAAAGGAATGGTCCACAACCTAAATGAAATTTTTTCTGACTCGTTATAAATTACTACTGGAAGGGCGGTAAGGATGCCATTTACCAGAAAAAATGGTATAAGATGGAATAGGTAAGCAATGTAGAAAAGCCGCAAATGTTTTTCTCCAAACCTATAGTAATGTACTAACAATACTGCTGCGGTAAAGAGTGAAACTACTAGTGTATATAATTTGTCGAAATTATAAATGCCACAAATTAAAAGGCTTACCACTAGGATCACAGTGATTTTGCCTGAATGGTAATTAAGTCTTTTGTTCCCAAAGTAATACCTGATTACTTCATATATAAATATACATGCATAAGGTATGGTAAAAAAGAACATCCATTCCTCCAGTGGGAGGTTTACTATGTCTATACCTAATGTATAGTCATGGTTAAATTGCCATACTCCTTTGTGGGTAAAAATGATGTCCCATATGATAAAGACTGCGGCCGTAGAAAGAATGGCTGGAAAAATATGTCTCCACTGTTTATCTACTCTGACCCTTTTGTCAAAAGAAGCGTGTAGGGGGTATGCAATGGAGCCGATATTTAAAAGTAGATAAGTAAGCATTAATTTAAGTATTCTTTAAATGCCATGACTTCTTCTTCGGTACACCTTTCTGATTGTATCATAAATTCTGCCACATTTTTTACAAGGTCCCTGTCTCTCGCATAGTGTTTTCCCAGGTTCTCAAGAATCGCTTTTTTGTCTTCTTCCAGATTATTGCTATATCCAAGAAAGGATGGCAAAAAATGTTCGATTGAAAACCTTAAAAACCTTATTTCGGCATCTTGTGGGCTTATGTCCACGGCGGTTTCCAACGTTTTTTTTGACCTTGACAAGTATTTCAATTTCGAATATGGGTTAAACACATGTTTAGCCATCAAAGCCTCTGCTGCGCCTTTGTAAGCTAATAAAGCCGGCTCTTTCTCGGTTACATTATCTAAGCTGGCAAGTAAGTCTTTTGTTACCTGTTCATCTTCTATGGCTTTATAGAAATTGCTCCGTACTACTTCCAGGTTTGTACCCTGTGCTCCTAGTATGAAAAACATTAATATGGGTGTGAGGAACTGCATATGGTTCAAAAACTGTGTTTAATGTAAGACTTTAATAATAGAATAAACTTCATGTTATCTGGTATTCTAACGCGTTCGTTTAAAATTTTTGCCGGAGGCATGTTCCTTATTTTTCTGAAAAGTGTCCAATAGTAAACATATGCCAGATATACACCTTTTCTTGCTCCTTGTGGTAGTTGTTTTATTCCTATAAGTGCTTCTTCAAAGTCTTTTCTTATATCGTTTTCAATTTTTTGCTTTTCGTGAACGGTGAACTGGTTAAAGCTTATGTTAGGAAAGTAGACCCGCCCTCTTTCTTGAAAGTCGCTTTTCATGTCCCGTAAGAAGTTTACCTTTTGAAATGCAGCACCTAGTTTTTGTGCATAAGGTTTGAGGCTATCATAGGTTTGTTGATCGCCTTCGGCAAATACTTTTAAACACATTAATCCAACGACCTCTGCAGAGCCGTAAATATATTCATTATAGAGGTTATGCTGATATGACTGGTTGTATAGATCCATGGACATGCTTCTTAAAAACGCATTTATTAGCTCATCGCTAATATCATACTTATTTACTACTAGTTGGAAAGATTGTAAAACAGGGTTTAGGCTAATGCCTGTTTTTATAGCTTCGAATGTATCATTTGAAAACTTATCTAGTAGTTCTTTTTTGTCAAAATCATGAAAAGTATCTACTATTTCGTCTGCGTACCTTACAAAACCATAAATCCCGTAAATGGGTTCATGAAACCGTTTGTCCAATGTTTTTATTCCTAAAGAAAAGGAGGTGCTGTAGCTAACCGTTATTAGCTTGCTGCATTTGAAAGATGTGTTGCTATATAGTTCCATGGTCTTTTAGGATTCTTTCTGTGGCAAGTCTTGAACTGATTACAACTATGGGTAAACCTGTCCCGGGAACTGTAGAGGCTCCTGTATAATACAGGTTTTTTAATTCTTCATCTTTGTTTGCAGGTCTAAAGCCTCCTACCTGGCTCATGTCATGTGCAAGTCCTAACCCGCTTCCTTTATAAAGGTTAAATTTTTCTTCCCAGTCACATGGGTCTAATATGGTTTGGGTGATGGTGTTTTCTTTCAGATCATAAGATATTCTTTTTGAAAGATCGGCAATGATATTATTTGCTAATGCTTCACGATCTGTCCAGTTGCTCTTAAATCTTTTGTCTGGGACTGGGCATAAAATAAATAAGTTTTCACAGTCAGGTGGTGCGCAAGACGGTTCTGACTTGGAGCTTACATTTACATAATAGTAAGGCTTTTCAGGTGCAACAGAAGTCTTGAATATCGTGTCCGAATATGCTTTAAAGTTATTCCCTAGAAAGTAGTTGTGGTGATGCAGGTTGGGGATTTTGCCTTTAACCCCTAAGTATATGGTGAAGGGGGCAAGTGTCCAATGCATCTTGTCCAGTTTTTTCTCCTCATATTTTTTGCGGCCAAGTATTTTGCCCCGGAAAGCTGCCGCATCTGAATTTGTTACATATACGTCCGCTTTCCACCTTTTACCGTTTTGATCTATAAAGTTTGATATCGCATTGTTTTTGATATCTATTCCTTTTATCTCAGTATTATAGTGTATTTCCACCTTTCTTTCCTCTAGTACCTTTACCAGCTCTTCTGTTATTTTGTACATACCGCCTTTTACTTTCCAGTAGCCGTCATGTTGTAACTCTGTATAGTTTAGAAGGCTGTATACAGCAGGAGTGTCAAAGGGGGTTGAGCCAAGGAAAAAAGCTACCAAAGAAAATATTATTTTCACTTCTTCAGAACTAAAGTGGCTTTCCAGTTCCTTCCACATGGTCCTGAATAGTTTTGGGCCATGTTTTAATGGGACACCAGTTAAAGACTTTAGGTAATCTAGTTTGTTGGAAAAGTTTCTTTTAATAACCCGGTGTTCTGTGTCATGAAATATTTCTTTTGCAGCTTGTAAATACCTTTGGGCATTTTTTTTGAAGTTAGGCTCAATTTCTGCAAACTCTTCTGCCAGCTTGTCCAAGTTTTTATGAATGAGATATGCCTTGGGATTGCCCTCAAAGTTTACAGCATATAGTGGATCCAGCTCTTGAAAGGACAAAGGGTTTTTTATATTACAAGATTTGAAAAGTTCTTCAAACTCATAGCTCATGCTAAAGAATGAAGGCCCCATATCAAATTTAAAGCCTTTGCTCTCTAACTGATTAAGTCTTCCGCCTGGTTTATGGTATTTTTCCACCATCGTTACTTTGTAACCATGCGTTGTAAGTCTTAGGGCTGTGGATAATCCCCCGAGACCTGTGCCTATAATCAGTGCTGTTTTCATTGGTATGATTAATTGTATTGATATTCCTTTAAATATACCTGGAGGTTTTTCCGGGCATTACGAATCCTTGTTTTCACTGTGCCTAACGGGATTTGTAAGCTCTCCGCTATTTCATAATACTTGTAGCCGGTGAAATGCATGATGAATGGAACTCTTTGGTCTTTATTTAATTTCTTGAGAGCCTTTCGTAACTCACTACCTGTTAGACTTTCATAATATGTGTCACGCTTTTTCTCTTCCCTACCAGGGTTATTGACAAAGAACTGTAACTCAGTTGTGTCCAAGAATGTTTTTCTTCTTACCATTCTTTGGTAATTGTTAATAAAGATATTTTTCATAATGGTGTAGATCCAAGCATTTAGGTTTGAGCCTTTTAAAAACTTGTTTTTCTGATCATATGCCCTCAAGTATGTTTCCTGTAATAGGTCATTGGCCTCTTCGGTGTTTTTAGTCAGCTTATAAGCTGCAGGTTTTAAGTTTCCTATAGCCTCTTGTAAACTATATGTGAATTCAGCCGTGTTCATTGTTTTAATATTTAATGTATATACAAATATATTCTATGTAACGAATATTGCAAATTATTGTTTAATATTTTTGTGAAGATGTTAAACAATATGTTTAGGTATTGTATTTGATTATACATCTGTTTTTATTATAACTTATTTGTTAATAGTATCTTTCTATTTGTGTATTGTTTGTTTTGTGTATTTAAGTATGTTTAATATTAATTGACATTTAATATACTATAGTGCTAAAGGGTGCTAAAGCCTCTTTCTTTGGTATCTTCAGTTAGTAGGTTCATTCCCCTTATTTTATTAAAACCTATAGATAGTATTAGGGCTGTCTGGTCTATCTTTTTTTAAACTACGCTCATTGGATAGATGGGGAAATACTTAAGATTAGACAAGGAAATGCAAGGATTGATTGCTAGATTTGTTGTGTTAAACTTTATACTAAAAAAATGAAAAATCTAGTAAACCTTTCTTTGTCGCTAATCTTATTTTTAGTGGCAATCTTTAGTTGCACCAGTTGTAAAAAAGGAGAAGACGACCCTTTAGTTTCGCTTCGTTCAAGAGATGCAAGAATTACTGGTGACTGGGTATTAACAGGAATGGAGTCTGTAGATGAATCTGAAAGCGCAGGCGGTTCTAGGCGCTATATATCCTCCTTTAACGGGACTATGGTCACAGAAACAAGTATTGTAAATGGAAATAGTGACATTTACCATTATCCGTTGGTAATGACTTTAAGTATAAGCCAAGATGGCAAGTTTACTTATAAAATAGTTGATGATATGGGAACTGAGGAATCCCAAGAGTATTGGTCGTGGACGAATAATACAAGAAACAAGACCGGAATCAACCTTGGCGCATTTGGCACTTATAATATTTTAGAACTTCGAAATTCTAGGATGGTTTTAACCAATGAAAGTTTTTTTAGAAGAATAGGTGCATCAGGCAGCAGTAGTAGAAACGCAGCAAAAACCACATTAACTTTTGAGAAGAGGTAAAATGTACTTATAGTGGTGAATTAAGTCAATGTAGTTGCATACACATATCGTTATTTTGATGTCATTTGCCGCCTAGAAAGTTTTGTATGAAAGAGAGAATTGGGAAGGGTATTACTGATCAAAAGTCAGCAGTAACTTTGAATGATAGATTGTCTTTTACAAGTGTTTCGAAACGGGATTTAGGCCCGTTTCGAATTCCCTTGTAAAGTATGTTTGTTTTTAGCCGCTACATGACTCACAGCCCTCTGGATTGTCCAGTGAGCAGCTCATGTCGCTCATGTTTTTGTCCTTTGCTTGCATTGCCTTAAGCGAAGCCTTGGATTGCTTTTCAACAGTAAACTTAATAGCGTCTGCTGCTGCTTTTGTCCTCAGATAGTACATACCTGTTTTAAGGCCTCTCTTCCATGCGTAGAAGTGCATAGAGGTAAGCTTTCCAAAGTTCGGATCTTGTATATGTACGTTAAGGCTTTGGCTTTGACAAATATAAGCACCTCTGTCAGCCGCCATGTCTATAAGTGTTTTCTGCTTGATTTCCCAGACTGTCTTATAAAGGTCTTTTATATGCTGTGGGATCTCAGGAATGTTTTGTACAGATCCGTTCGCTTCAATAAGCTTATTTTTCATCTTATCATTCCACAAGCCTACCTTGATCAGGTCTTTCATTAGGTGTTTGTTAACTACAACAAATTCACCTGAAAGCACACGGCGTGTATAGATGTTTGACGTATAAGGTTCAAAACATTCGTTGTTTCCAAGAATTTGTGAAGTAGAAGCTGTTGGCATAGGCGCTAGAAGCAATGAGTTCCTTACACCGTGCTGTTTAACTTCTTTTTTCAACGAATCCCAATCCCAACGACCTGAAGAAGGAGTTACGCCCCACATATCAAACTGGAAGATTCCTTTGGATACCGGAGAGCCTTTAAAGGTTTCATACGGACCGTCTTTTTTGGAAAGATCCTTAGAAGCTGTCATTGCCGCAAAATAAATGGTCTCGAAGATGTCTGTGTTCAACGCCTTGGCCTCGTCTGACTCGAATGGCATGCGCAGCATAATCAAAGTGTCTGCCAAACCTTGTACACCAAGTCCTATAGGTCTGTGGCGAACATTAGAGTTTTGTGCTTCTGGAACAGGGTAGTAGTTTACATCAATTATCCTGTTGAGGTTTTTAGTTACTACATAAGTTACCTCATATAGTTTTTGATGGTCGAACTTCCCGTCTTGAACAAATTTAGGTAAGGCCAACGATGCTAGGTTACAAACAGCTACCTCGTCTTCGGAGGTGTACTCCATGATCTCTGTGCATAGGTTGCTAGACTTGATCGTACCCAGGTTTTTCTGGTTAGATTTTTTGTTGGCATGGTCCTTATAAAGCATATAAGGAGTTCCTGTTTCTGTTTGAGATTCCAAGATGGCGAACCACAGCTCCTGCGCTTTGACCTTCTTCCTTGCGCGACCTTCCCTTTCGTATTTCTCATAAAGGGCTTCAAACTCTTTGCCATAAGTATCGGCAAGACCTGGCGCTTCATGAGGGCAGAATAGCGACCATTCTTTGTTCTCTTCTACACGCTTCATGAACAAGTCTGGCGTCCACAATGCATAGAATAAGTCTCTTGCCCTTAGTTCTTCTTTTCCATGGTTCTTCCTTAGGTCAAGGAACTCAAAGATGTCAGAGTGCCAAGGTTCAAGATAAACAGCAAAAGCACCTTTCCTTTTACCTCCACCTTGGTCAACATACCTTGCCGTATCATTAAACACCCGAAGCATTGGTATGATACCGTTGGAGGTTCCGTTGGTTCCTTTGATATAAGAGCCAGTTGCCCGGACATTGTGAATGCTTAAGCCTATACCACCGGCCGATTGAGATATTTTGGCACACTGCTTTAAGGTGTCATAAATACCCTCAATGCTGTCATCCTTCATGGTCAAAAGGAAGCATGAAGACAACTGCGGTTTTGGAGTGCCAGCATTAAATAAGGTAGGTGTAGCATGGGTAAACCACTTCTCGGACATTAAGTTATAAGTCTCGATAGCGGCTTCTATATTATTGGTATGAATACCTATGGCCACCCTCATGATCATGTGCTGAGGCCTTTCTACTACTTTGCCGTCTAGTCTTAGTAGGTACGAGCGCTCTAAAGTCTTAAAGCCAAAGTAGTCATAGTTAAAGTCCCTGTCATAAATGATAGTAGAGTCTAATAGAGCCGCATGCTTTCTTACTGCTTCATATACATCTTTGGAAATAAGAGAAGCATTCTCGCCTGTTTTAGGGTCTACATAGGTATATAGTCTTTTCATTGTATTTGAAAAAGACTTGCTTGTAACCTTGTGCAGGTTAGATATAGCAACCCTTGCAGCCAGAATGGCATAATCAGGGTGCTTTGTGGTCATGGAAGCTGCAGTTTCAGCTGCCAAGTTATCCAGCTCCACGGTAGAGACACCATCATACAGGCCATCGATAACTTTTTTGGAGATATCAATAGGGTTGATGTAGTTCAGATCCAGCCCGTAGCAAAGTTTTTCTATACGTGCTGTTATTTTATCAAATTTTACAGACTCGCGTCTGCCATCTCTTTTAATTACAAACATACTGCAAAAAATAAAGTAAGATTTATCGGCTGATTAACTTTATATATATATATAACCTTCAAGTGGCACTAATTGATTTCGTATTTTAGAAATCTTCGTCCATTTTAAAGGTATGGTCTTTTCCGTCTCCCATTACACCTGCCTTTTGGTATTCAGCGACCCGCTTTTCAAAGAAGTTTGTTTTTCCTTGAAGAGAAATCATTTCCATAAAGTCAAATGGGTTAGTAGCATTGTATACTTTAGGGCAACCTAATGCAACCAGCAATCTGTCTGCCACAAATTCAATGTATTGAGACATAAGCTTGGCGTTCATTCCAATAAGGTTTACCGGAAGGGCGTCAACAACAAACTCTTGTTCGATCTCAACGGCATCTGTAATGATCTTGGTTAACTTATCTACAGGTAGCTTATTTTTGATGTGCTCTGTATAAAGCAAGCAAGCAAAGTCGCAATGTAGTCCTTCGTCCCTTGATATTAGTTCGTTTGAGAAACTTAGTCCAGGCATCAGGCCTCTTTTCTTAAGCCAGAATATAGAGCAAAAGCTTCCAGAGAAGAAGATTCCTTCTACTGCGGCGAAAGCTACAAGCCTTTCTGCAAATGACCCGTTTTCTATCCAACGCAAAGCCCATTCGCCTTTCTTAGTTACGCAAGGAATAGTTTCAAGCGCGTTGAAAAGCTTGGACTTTTCTTTAGGGTCTTTAATATAAGTGTCAATTAGCAAAGAATAGGTTTCAGAGTGGATGTTCTCCATCATGATTTGGAAACCGTAGAAGCACTTTGCTTCAGGGTACTGCACTTCTTCTAGAAAGTTTTGAGCAAGGTTCTCATTTACGATTCCGTCGCTTGCTGCGAAAAAAGCGAGGACGTGAGAAATAAAGTGTCTTTCACCATCATTGAGTTTTTCCCAGTCTGATAAGTCTTGTGTCAAATCTATTTCTTCTGCTGTCCAAAAACTTGCCTCTTCCTGTTTATACATTTGCCAGATGTCGTCGTGCTGTATAGGGAAAAGTACAAAACGGTTTTTGTTTTCCTTCAATAATGGTTCTATTTCGCTCATAGTAATCGGGTAAAATTATTTTACTTTAAATATAACAAATTTCAATGATTCCAGTAAATAACTTCGTAAAAAAACAGAAAGTGTCAAAATCGGAACCAAAGAACCCGTCTGGGGAAAAGCATTGTTTACAAATATGAAATAAAGGCGTAAAAAAGTCAAAGGACATCTGCTTGCATGACGCTTTTGGGATTAAATGTTAATAAGTAGTCAATTATCTAATAAACAAATTGGTATATAGTATTGTTTAAACTGATTGTTTAATTAAATTTCTGGAATTGGCAGGTGTTAAAAACTTTTCCACAAAATAATAGGGATAACTATTTTGTTTTGTTATGGAAATTGGCTTATATTTGCAGTCCTTTTTCAGATAATAACACGAAAAAACATGTACGCAATAGTTGACATAGCCGGAAAGCAATATAAGGCAGAAAAAGATAAATTCATCTATACCAACAAGCTGGCGGCTGAGCCCGGTGCAGGTGTTGAATTTGATCAAGTTCTTCTGTTAAACGACGGAAGCAAAACGCAGGTGGGAGCACCTGTAGTTAAAGGCGCTAAAGTTAGTGGCAAAGTTCTTGAGCATGTTAAAGATGACAAAGTAATCGTCTTCAAGAAGAAGAGAAGAAAAGGTTACAAAAAGACACAAGGCCATAGACAAGGCTATACTAAAGTATTAATTGAGACTATTTCTTAATTTTTAAAATAAGAAAATACCATGGCACATAAGAAAGGAGCGGGTAGCTCACGAAACGGAAGAGAATCGCAAAGTAAGCGTCTAGGTGTTAAGATCTTTGGAGGTCAGGCAGCTATCGCTGGTAATATAATTGTTAGACAAAGAGGCACTTTACACCACCCAGGTAAAAACGTTGGTTTGGGTAAAGATCATACTCTTTTTGCCCTTGTTGATGGTACTGTTACTTTCAAAAAAGGTAGAAAAGACAGATCTTTTGTTTCAGTAGAACCTTTTGCTGCTGAATAGAAAACAACTTATTTTATTGCTTCAGATAAAATAGTAAAAGCACCTTACCTAAGGTGCTTTTTTGTTTTCTATCCTTTTGACATGGATTTGCAGTAAAAAGCTCTATTGAAAATCTCAGGTTAAATTTCGCTCCCCATCTGTCCCTGCCTCAATCACTAAAAGGTTTACGCAGTTTTTTATACTAATTGGCAATTATGCAGCTTGTCGAATCTGTAAGGCTGAACGACATCTCCCTTTTAGGAAGGTAAAAGCCAAAACAATGTCTTGACCCTCTTACGGGGATTGGTTTGCAAGTGTTCGGCAGGCTTAAACCTGAATTACGTAATAGATAGCTCTATGGCATATTTCAGGTTTAGTAAATGGACAAGCTAAATTTATATCTGGCTTAGGTGCTTTTACCATAAAAGGATCTGTGAAAATAGCTGCCAGTTATTTATTTGCTCTATAAATATTCTTACAGAGTCCGGGATAAGAATTATAGTGGCTACTATGCCAAAGACTGCTCCGTAAAAGTGGGCGTCGTGATTTATGAAGTCCCCACCTCTTCGGGCCATTTGGTAGGAGTACAATAAATATAGGAGTCCAAAGATAATTGCTGGAATTGGGATTACGGCAAATAGGTATAAATTGTGGGTTGGCTGGAACAGTACGTATGAGAAAAGAACCGCTGAAACACCTCCAGACGCCCCCAAAGAATTGTAATAGCTGTTTTCTTTGTGCTTTAGATAGGTCGGAATATCAGAAACTATAATACCTGCCAAATACAGGCCAATGTATATTAAGGATCCGTATTCGGTAAAAAATACCTGGAATACTTGCTCTAAAAACCTGCCCAGAAAATATAAAGAAAACATATTGAACCCTAAGTGGATATAATCGGCATGGATAAAGCCTGAGGTTATAAAACGCCAGTACTGCTTGTTGTTTTTTACCTGATACGGGTTCAACATCCATTTTTGGTATAGGTGTGGTTTGCTCCAAGCGTATAAGCTGGCAATGACGGTAACTATTATTATGAAAGTGGTTGCACTTAAGACCATGTTATTTTACTTTGTATTAAAATCTGAAATATGCTTAGAACTTTCTATTGCGTCAGACGCTTCGCTCGCATTTGGTTTTTAACCATAGAACTACTATGCTTTGCAAGCCAAATACGCTGATTTTTTGTTATTTTGCCCCTCACAACGAAATCTAATGCATAATCCAGGTTAAACATTTTTTTTTATGCCCGAAATCAAGTTTTCTGACTTAAAAAGAATACTCGCTCCACAAATGCCCGATATCAAAGGTGCCATGGAAGAGGTAGTTGATTCCGGATGGTATATTCTTGGAAATAAAGTTAAGGAATTTGAACGTGTTTTTGCCTCATTTGTCGGAACTTCTTTTTGTGTAGGGACGGGTTCTGGCCTTGGAGCTTTGACTTTATCTTTAGAAGCGTTGTGCTTACCTGCTGGAAGTGAAGTATTGCTGCCTGCAAATACTTCGATAGCTACAGCACTTGCTGTAAGCCGTAGCAATTTAGTGCCTGTTTTTGTAGATGTTGACCCTGCAACCTTTAATATAGACGTGGCTGATGCCCAGCGCAAGGTAAAAAAACATACGAGGGCTGTAATTGCGGTTCATTTGTTTGGCCGGTGTTGCGATATGGATGCTCTTTTAACCATGTGTCAAACCCATGGGCTTTTTCTTATAGAGGATGTGGCTCAGGCAAATGGAGCAACTTATAAGGGTGAAATGGCCGGTAGCTTTGGTCATATTTCTGCCTTTAGTTTTTATCCGACGAAGAATTTGGGGGCTTTGGGTGATGGAGGGGCTGTGCTTACCAATGATGAAGGTTTGTATGATAAGGTGCTTAAGCTAAGAAACTACGGCGCACTGAGTAAAGACGAGCATGAGTTGAAGGGTGCGAACTGTAGGCTGGATGAGATTCAAGCGGCTGTCCTTTTGGTGCGGATGAAATTCTTTGAACAACAGCAACAAGAGCGGTTAGCGATCGCCCGATTCTATTGTGAAAATATTACCAATCCTTATATTATAGTTCCTGAAAACGTGCATAATGGTAAACATGCTTGGCACTTGTTTGTAGTCCGGTGCAAGCATAGGGCTGAATTGGTGCATTTCTTAAAACCAAAAGGTATTGATACGCTTATTCATTACCCTAAGGCAATTCACCAACAGAAGGCGTACAAAGAATTTCATCAATTGACTTTGCCTGTGGTGGAGCAGTTGCAGGAGGAGATTTTGTCGATTCCTCTTTACCCTGGACTTAGGTGGGATGAAGTGGAGTATATTGTAAAAGTGCTCAATGATTTTGCTCCCACAAATAATTAAGCTTCTGTTTTATTTTGAGTAAAAGAGGATTCCTATTTAAAATCATAATCAAGAAAACGGACATATAAGGGCTTTTGTAACGGTAGAGTGTGCCCCAGTTTGGAGAAGCGAGGGTAATCAGCGTTGCAGAAAGGATAACAAACGCTAATGCAGGGAGCACAACGGCAGGCAGTTGGGGTTTGTTTTTGTAATAGGCAAATAGGGCTGTCAAGGTAAAGGTAAGGATGAATATATTTTCTATGGCGGCAGGTATGGCTATCCAGTGATGTATATCTAGGGGAAGTGGACGAAATAGCCCGTTGAACAATGCTTGGGGACTATGTTTGCCCATACTGCTGAGGGTGGGCTGCAAGTTTTCAAATATAAATATGTTGCTTCCCCCAGATGCCTGCAAGGTGGCCGTATAGTTATTATAGATGGATTCTGCCAATGTACTGATGTTTAAATAGGCATTGCTATGGCTTAAAATTAATAGTAGGGTAATAAGAAACCCTAGAAAGGGTAACAGACTTTTCCAAGTAAGATTGTCTCCGGTTATTTTTTTTGATATCACATAGGCTGGCAGGACTGCAAGAAGTACTGCTGTGTAATAAAATTTAATATGAAATGCGATGAATAAAAGCATGCATGCCAAAATAAGCTTAGGTGCTCTAATGGGATAAAGCTTTTCTGTGTATCCTAAAATGATAGCAGTGCTAAAGAACAAGCTGCTGGTAACTAAGCTTTCCTTCAATAAGCCTGAGGTCCACAGGGCGATACCGGGCATAAAAAGCAGCGCTATAGCAATGGCGAGTGGGTCAACTTTGTATATTTTGTATATAATTTCCCCAAAATACCAAAATCCTGCAAAGCTAAAAATGGAAAGGTAGGTTGCTGTTATCCAATAGTTGTTCAGCGAAAAAAGGAAAAGGGGGGATGCAATTCTGTTGAAAAAGTGAATTCTTGGCTGTTCGTAAAAGTTTAAGAGTGCTTGATACCTGTTGTTTGTTTCACCTGAAAGTAACAGGTTTAAGTAGTCAGAAAAGTTTTCTTTACAAATTTGAGAGAATGCATGGAGCTCTTGGTTTATGGCCAATGTGTCTCCGTGCTGATAATAATAAAAGTAGATCAAGCCTAGGGTAATCCCTGCTAATATCTTGTAAATAGCCGCTGGCCAAAAGTAAACTTTAAGTGGTGTATGTCTGCTTCTTTTGGCAAGGTATAAAAGAAGTAATACAATTAAGGGGGTATGTATAATCCAGGCAAGCATTAACAAAAAGGGAATTTTTAGTTTTCCCTTTTCATTAACGAAAGAATAAAATCTTTAAGCATATTTTTTTTGTAAATAGGTGCATCTACAGCTTTTAAGTTTTGCAAACCTTTGCTGAAGTGCTGTTCTGCTTTTTTCTCTGCCAGTTTTTCAATTTGCAGCTCATTATATAAAGCTGTTACCTTTTTGATCTTTTCCTCTTCATTAGAAGACGCTAGCAGGTTTATAAGATTTTGCTTTTGGTCTTTGTTGGCTAATTCCAATGCTTTTATGAGGAGGAAAGTTTTTTTATTGGCAGCTATGTCACCACCTGTTTTTTTCCCAACCTTATTTTGCTCTCCAAAAACATCTAACAAATCATCTTTTAGCTGAAAGCCCAAGCCAATGTTTATGCCGGCCTCTTCTAATAGCTCCGCATCTTTTTTTGACGCTCCGCTCAATAAAGCACCAAGTCTTAGACTGAACCCAAGTAAAACAGCGGTTTTAAGCTTTATCATATGTAGATACTCTTCTTCGCTTACCATTTCACGGCTTTCGAAGTTCATATCATGTTGTTGTCCTTCACAAACTTCTGCTGCACATTTGTTAAACAGTCTGATCGCTTCGGGTAGGTGTTCTTTGTCTGCCTCTAGCAGAAGGTCGTAAGCTTTCACAAACATGACATCACCCGAAAGAATAGCAATATTGCTGTTCCATTTTTCATGTACGGTAGGCTTGTTTCTCCTTATTGGGGCCTTGTCCATAATATCATCGTGCATCAGTGTGAAATTATGGAAGACCTCTACTGCCAGTGCAGGCTTTAAAGCTCTGGTATAGTCGTCTGTAAATAGGTTGGCTGCTGCTAGGGTCAGAAAAGGCCTAAGTCTTTTTCCGCCTAAGCTTAATATGTACTTTATGGGTTCATACAGCTCTTTGGGGTCGTTGCCAAACTTATATTCTTCTAAGCTGGAGTTGATTAACTCCAGCGTTTTTTTTCTCTCAAAAATCATATTATGCTAATAACAGGTCTATGGTTCTCCTGCCAAGGTCTGTTCGTTTTATTGTGACATTGACTTTATCGCCTAGGGTAAACATTCTTTTGTTCTTTTTCCCTATCAACCTGTAATTGTCCAGGTCGGCTTCATAGTAGTCGTCTTCGATCTCGCTGATCCTGACAAACCCTTCACATTTGGTTTCTACCATTTCCACAAAGATACCATGTTCTATGACACCAGATATAATTCCTTCGTAAATTTTGCCCTCTTCCATGCTGTTCATAAACTCAACTTGTTTATACTTTATGGAAGCCCTTTCTGCATCAGCGGCCATTTTCTCCATTTCAGAAGCATGTTCGCATTTCTCCTGATAGAGAATTTTATTTACAGTTTTTCCCCCGTTTAGGTAATGCTCTAACAGTCGGTGGACCATCATATCAGGATACCGCCTGATGGGAGAGGTGAAGTGGGTGTAATGTTTATAAGCCAGGCCAAAGTGAATTTCTGGCTCTGTGCTATAAGTTGCTTTGGCCATAGTCCTGATGGCCAGGCTCTGCAATACATTTTGCTCTGGTTTTCCTTCGAGCTCTGTTACAAGTGTATTTAGCTCGTCAGCTACGTTGGCGTCTTTCAGGTTCAAGACATGTCCAAACTTTCCTGCAAAAACAGCAAAAGCAGTTAATTTGTCTGGGTTTGGATGGTCGTGGATTCTGTAGACAAAAGTATTTTTAACCTTGCCTTTTTTCATAAAGTATACAAATTCAGCAACTTTTCTGTTGGCAAGGAGCATGAAGTCTTCTATGAGCTTATGTGCGTCTTTTCTGATTTTAGGAACTACCTCTAACGGTTTCCCATTTTCATCTAGCCTAAATTTGACTTCTACGGTTTCAAATGCGATCGAGCCTTTTTTGAACCTGTCTGCCCTGAGTTTGTGTGCCAGTTCGTTTAGGACTTTTATTTCTTCACTATAATCGCCTTCTCCAGTTTCAATGATTTCCTGTACTTCCTCGTAAGCAAATCTTCTGTCGGAGTGGGTAACAGTTTTGCCAAACCATTGATTTTTGACATTGGCGTTTTCGTCTAGCTCAAAAACGGCAGAGAAAGTCAATTTGTCTTCATGTGGCCTTAGCGAGCAAAGTTTATTGGACAGCTTTTCTGGTAACATTGGCACTACCCTATCAACCAGGTATACGCTGGTGGCCCTTCTGTAAGCTTCTCTTTCGAGTAGCGTATTGGGCTTGACGTAATGGGTGACATCGGCAATGTGTATTCCCACTTCCCAGTTTCCATTGTCAAGTTTTCGTACAGAGAGTGCGTCATCGAAGTCTTTGGCGTCATGAGGGTCTATGGTAAAAGTGGTAATGCCCCGCATATCTTTCCGTTTGGATATTTCTTCTTCTGAAATTTCCTCAGAGATTTTGTCTGCTGCTTTCAACACTTTTTCTGGAAATTCATAGGGTAGTCCAAACTCTACCATAATGGCGTGCATTTCCACATCGTTGGAACCTGCTTCTCCAAGGACAGTAACAACTTCTCCCACAGGACTTCTGTCTTTTGAAGGCCATTCGGCTAGTTTGACAATTACCTTTTCGCCATCTTTTGCATCTTTGACTTTTTCCAGGGGAATAAAAATGTCCTGGTGCATTTTTCTGCTATCAGGGATTACAAAGGCAAATCTTGGAGAAAATTCAATCGTGCCAACAAAGGTGTCGCGCCCCCTTTCCAGTACTTCTATTACTTCACCTTCTAACTTCCTTCCTTTTCTAGGATCCCCCTCGTATATTCGGGCTCTTACAGTATCTCCATCTAAGGCATTTTTCATTCGGCTGCCACTTACCCATATGTCGCCGGAGTCATTCTCTTCATTTAAAATGTAGCCAAACCTGGCATTGACAAAATCGACCTTGCCCACAATGGTCTTTGTACCGGCAGGTTTTTTCCACGTGCCGTCCTTATGCCTTTCTAGTACCCCTTCCTTTTCTAGCTGGGTCAGTGCATAGTTTAGCAGATCTTTGTCTGCTGGATTTCTGATATTAAGCTTTTTGCTTATTTGCTTTTGTGAAAGAGGCTTAGATTTGCTGCTCTTAAAAAGAGAAGCTGCTTTTTGTTTGAAAAACTCTAATGCCTCTGGATCATTTTGGTGTGTCTTTTTTTTGCTCATTTACCGCTAACTTAAAAAAATTTCTTTTTCTTCATTCGAGCTTGTTTTATGTCTATCAAGTCTCCTTTAGGAATAGCGTTGATAAGATTTTTTGTATATTCTCTTTTCGGGTTAGCATATATTTCTTCTGCTGTTCCTATCTCTTCTATTTTTCCTTTATTCATTACGATGATCCTGTCTGACATAAATTTGACCACAGACAAGTCATGCGAAATAAATATACATGTAAAGTTAAACTTTTCTTTTAGATCATTAAGTAAATTTAATACTTGTGCCTGTACCGATACGTCCAATGCAGATACAGACTCGTCACAAATGATAAACCTAGGGTTGAGCGCCAAGGCCCTTGCTATGCAGATTCTTTGCCTTTGGCCACCAGAAAACTCGTGTGGGTAACGCTCAAACTGGCTGGCGCTCAGGTTTACTGTTTCTAGTAACTCAACCGCCCTTTTTTTGCGCTGAAAATCGGAGGCTAGAATTTTATTGATCCTCATCGGCTCCATAATCGCTTCTCCGATTGTCAGGCGCGGGTTTAGTGAGGAATATGGATCCTGAAAAATAATCTGCATGTTTTTTCTCAATGCTCTTAACTCATCAGATTTAATATTGTTGATTTTTCTGCCCTCAAAAATAATTTCACCGTCCGTTGGTTCTATTAGCCTCAGAATTGTCCTGCCAAGGGTTGTCTTCCCACAGCCTGACTCTCCTACCAATCCTATTGTTTCTCCTGGATAGACTTCAAAGCTTACATCGTCAACGGCTTTTACATATTCTGTAACTTTTCCAAATAGGTTTCTTTTTTGAGGAAACCATGTTTTTAAGTTTTTTATTTGTAGGTGAGGCTCTTTGTCTTGGATGGTTTCAGGGTCATCGTTAAATTCAAGATTCCTGATAAGCGCATCTACTACAGTATTGTATTGTTTTTTTTCGACCAAAATTCCCGAGTCATTTATTTCCATAAAGTCGGAAACTACTGGCAGTACGTTCAGTTTTAGGTTGAGTCGTGGCCTACATGCGAGCAGGCCTTTGGTGTAAGGGTGTTGAGGGTTGCTGAATATTTCCAGGGTATCTCCTTGCTCTACTATTTTGCCTTGGTACATGACAATGACCCTATCGGCAATTTCGGCAATGACGCTCAAGTCATGGGTAATGAAAACAATCCCCATATCGGTTTCATCCTTTAGGTTCTGCATCAGGTCAAGAATTTTGGCTTGTACAGTTACGTCCAGTGCGGTTGTAGGCTCATCTGCAATTAGTATTGATGGATTACAGGAGATGGCCATGGCTATCATTACCCTTTGTTTTTGGCCTCCAGAAATTTCATGGGGATATGATTTGAATATTTTCTCCGGACGAGGCAGGTCTACTTTGTTGAAAAGCTCAATAGTTTTTTCATAAGCTTCTTTTTTAGATACCTTTCGGTGGAGGAGTATGGTCTCCATAACCTGGTCGCCACATGAATAAACCGGGTTTAATGAGGTCATTGGCTCTTGAAAAATCATAGAAATTTCATTACCTCTGATGTGGTGCATTTCCTTTTCCGGTATTCTAGTTAAGTCTATAACTCCCTTATTACTAGATTTAAACCATATTTCGCCACCCGCTACCAATCCTGGCGGGTTTGGTATGAGTCGCATGGCAGACAGGGAGGTTACCGACTTGCCTGATCCTGATTCACCTACTATGCCAATGGTTTCTCCTTTTTGTAGGTTAAAGCTTATGTCGTCAACTGCTTTGACTATAGTTTCTTCAGTACGGAAAATTGTTTGCAGGTTGTTTATCTGCAATATACAGTTTTCTTCTAATTGCTTGTTGACTTGAGACATATAACCTGTTTTATTCTATATATATAATTTGGGTTTCGGGCATTGTAGGCCAACCTTTAAACCGTAAATACAGTTGAGCGGTAACAGCAACATCCTTGCAGCAGTATCTGGTAATGGCGCTCAAATCGTTGGTTCCATAATAATGTTTCCCGACCATGCTCCCGTCCATTTCGTTTTTACTGCCTGGAATATTAAATAACGCTGCAAGTAGCTCTAGTGATGTATAATTTTTTTTGTCTCCAAATTTCCACATCTCCAATGTGTCCAGGTGGCACACTTCCCAAGGTTTTTTGCCCGAAATATCGAGTGGCTCGGGTATTTTGATATTATTTACCACCATTCTTCTGCACAAGTAAGGAAAGTCAAACTCTTTTCCATTGTGTGCACATAAAATTAGATTCTTGCTGTTAAATCTTTTTGTCAGTAAAGAGCTAAACTCTTGGAGCAAGTCTTGTTCGTTGTGGCTGCTTAGACCTTTAACCTTAAGCGACAATTGCTTGTTTTGATCATAAAAAAAGAAGCCTACTCCTATAGATACCACTTTCCCAAACTCTGCATAAATAGCAGCTTTTTCTTGGAATAACTGTTCTGGAGTTTCTTCATTTTTAGCAATAAAACCCGCTTTTTTATCCCATAAAGGACGTAGGCGCTCATTCAGTTGTTTATACGACGGCACACAACTAACTGTTTCAATATCTAGAAATAAGATATTTTTGATGTTTTTACGGTTCATTGGACTAAAAATCAGCTATGCAATATGCCTTTTTGGTTTAGCTGGGGAATAAAAATAAGGTTATCTTCTATAATGGTTTCAGGCATGAAAATAAACTTCTTGTCAAAAATTTGTTGTCCAATGTAGTAGCTTACCCAATATTCGTTTGCGAGGCGAAAAACTGCTGGGTTTACTAACTCTATTTGGACGTGTTGGTTTGGTTCCAGCTCCGGGAAGTGTTGGCGCAATACGCTTGTTTCTTGTTTTTGATTGCCTTCTGTACTATAGCCTTTGGAGGTAACGAATACATTGGTAAGTTTGACATCATTGGTGTTTATAAGCCAAGCATTCCAGATGGTCTCGTCCAGTTCTGTTTTTTCTGGGACAATGGCTACATATACTTTATCTACTGGGGCAAAGGAGATATCTTTCTTCATTGTACTTCTTTAACTATTTCCATTTCAAATAACTGAGTAAACTTATCTAGTAAAATATCTTCTGTTTCTTTAATATCGGGAATCCTGTTTATTTCTTGTGCCAGTGAAGTTACTTTTTTATCTGATATTCCACAGGGGACGATGTAGTTGAAATACTCGAGGTCGGGGTATACATTGAATGCAAACCCGTGCATGGTAACCCAGCGGCTCGATTTTACGCCCATTGCGCATATTTTACGTGCTTTTGCAGGGTTCTCGCCATCTATCCATACACCCGTTAGGCCTTCTACTCTGCCGGAGCTTACTCCATATTCTGCTAAGGTTAAGATAACGGCCTCCTCCATTAGGCGCAGGTATTTATGAATGTCTGTAAAAAAGTTGTCGAGGTCCAGGATCGGGTAGCCTACTATTTGTCCTGGGCCATGGTAGGTGATATCTCCGCCCCGGTTTATATGGTAATAAGTGGCATTTTTGGCTTTTAAAAATTCTGGTGTTATGAGCAAATGCTCTGATTTGCCACTTTTCCCTAAAGTATAAACATGCGGATGTTGGCAAAATAGTAGATAGTTTTCTGTTTCAGCTCTTTCTTCCTCGGAAACTTTCCGGTTTTTTATTTTTTTTTCAATAATATTGTTAAATATTTCGGTCTGATAGTCCCAAGCTTTTTTATAGTCTATTAGCCCAAGGTTTCGGTAGATTGTTTTTTTGTTTTTAAAAGCCATTTAGGTTTATTTTTAAACACTTTTATGCACCTTTAACAAAGTTATTAAAATAAAATGGAATCAGCCAGACATATAATTGTCGGCAAAAACGCCGAAAATATGGCAGCTATGTTCTTTTCTGAAAAAGGATACCAGATAGTCTCCAGAAACTACCGGTATAGACGAGGAGAAATTGATTTGATTGTGCAAAAAGATAACTTGTTGGTGTTTGTTGAGGTTAAATATAGAAAAAGTGTCAGGTTTGGGTTTCCCGAAGAAGCTGTTAACAGTAAGAAAATGGAGCTACTGCAAACTACAGCCGAGGAGTTTATCTTCAATAGGGACTGGAATGGGGATATCCGTTTTGACATTATCGCTATAGATGGCAATAACAATATAGCGCATTTTCAGGATGTTTTTTAAAATTGGAATTTTATGAGCGAACTTTATCCGTTACTTTTTTCTCCTATTTTTAAGGAAAAGATTTGGGGAGGCAACAAGCTTAAATCTTTCTTTGACAAAGATTGTGGAAACTTGCCTAATTGTGGGGAATCTTGGGAGATATCTGGTGTAGAAGGAAATATATCTATAGTCAAGGAGGGGCCATTTAAGGGAAAGTCGCTTGCACAGTTAATTGAGGAGCATCAGGAAAGGCTTGTAGGTAACAAAGTATACAAGCGCTTTGGTACAGAATTTCCTTTATTGATCAAGTTTTTGGATGCCAGTGAAGATTTGTCTATTCAGGTTCATCCTGATGATAACTTAGCCCGTCAAAAGCACGGCTCTTTGGGTAAAACAGAAATGTGGTATATTTTACAAGCAGATGAAGGTGCCCGTTTAAATACCGGCTTTAGTAAGCAAGTCGATAGAAAGACTTTTATGGAGCATGTCAATAATAACACGCTGGAAGAAATCCTGAATTATGAGGAGGTTAAAGAGGGTGATGTGTTTTTTCTTCCTGCTGGTCGCATTCACTATATTGGCAAAGGGATTTGTCTGGCAGAAATTCAACAGACCTCTGATGTTACCTACCGAGTCTATGATTTTGGCAGGAAAGATAGCAATGGAAACACCCGAGAGCTCCATGTTGAAGACGCTGTAGATGCGCTTGATTTTAAGGTTTATGACCAATATAAGTCGCATTATGAAGCTGAGCTAGACAGACCTGTCAACATTGTAGAATGCCCTTATTTTACAACCAACTTGCTGGAGGCAGCACATGAACAGGATAGGGACTATAGCAAGTTAGACTCTTTTGTTATTTATATCATCCTAGATGGCAAGGTAGAGTTAGCTACTTCGAATGGGACGTTTGATTTTCAAAAAGGAGATACGGTTCTCTTGCCAGCCGAATGTGATCGGGCAAAATTAGTGCCTAAGGATAAAGTGAAGATGTTGGAAGTGTATATAAGTTAATGTTTAATAGCTATATTATAAGGAGAATCTATGTTTGGTTGGGCAAAGAGTTGTTTGGTGTCAATGTCAATGGCTATAAGGTGGCCTAGTTCGGGGTTTTTGTAATAGACACATCCTCCGTCAATATTGATGCGGTTACATTGCCCAAACATTTGTTGGTGAATGATCATAATATCCTGAGGGTTGTGCCCATGAATCAGGCATTTGTTATTAATCCGCGCTGGGTCAACATTAAAGTTTTTGATATAAAGCATAGAATGATGATCTGAAAGTGGTTCATCTGCATCGAAATTTAAACCGGCATGTACCAATATGTGTTCATTGGTTTCACAGTAATACCCCAAGTTTTTTAGCCACTCAATGCATTTTTGAGGGGTTTCTGCTGGCGTTTTTACTCCAAAACTTTCTAAGGTAATGGTGTTGTCAGGATCTTGCAGATATTGTTCCGCTTCTTGTCTGGACTCGTATGCGTCGAGCAATTTTTGTTCATGGTTTCCTCTCAATGCACTTATTTTTAAGGAGCTGTTGTTTTGCAAATCAAGGATCATGTCTAAAACACCTTTGCTGTCAGGGCCTTTGCCTACATAGTCTCCCAAGAGAAAAAGCTCATCTCCTTTTTCTAATTTTAAATCACCTAGTACAGCATTAAAGCTTTTGCTGCATCCATGAATGTCACTGATCGCATACCTTGCCATATTCACTAAAGTTTAAATCCTGAGTTATACAATAGGATTTATCGCCAAAAGCGTCTTAAGAAACAGCTGCCTAGATAATTGCTGGTTGACTTAAGATTTACCCTGAATTGTATTCCTTCCTACATAAACAAATTACAAAGTCATCTGGTTTTAAATAAAATAACTTATCGGGAAGATGGTGCGGTTTGGCTTTCTGTTGATTTACACTTTTTTTACGTGCGCTTCTTTGGTTTATGGTCAAGAAAGGAAGGCACACGACCAAGAAATCAATGTTATTGCTTTTAGTGAAAATAGTAAAATATTGGTGTCTGGCGGGGAAGATAAAGTTGCCAGGGTGTGGAATACATTTACTGGTCATATGATCAATAGTTTTAAACACCCTTTTGAAGTTCGTTCCCTTTTTATCAATAAAAATGGCAATTATTTGTTGGCCGGTGATGGTGCAGGACATTTTTTCTTATGGGATGTTGGCTCAGGAGAATTGTTAAAGAAAGTGCGCAATTATAAGGTGTTGGGTTTCACCAGTGGGCAAGACAAGGTATTGTTGGCAGAAGAAACGGTGTCTTCAAATGGGGTAAAAGTGAATTTTGGCCTTATGACCTTAGAGGACAATAACTATGGTATAATTAACCTTTTTGATCGGGCAGAAGATGTCGTGCTCGATACTAACTTGGTAAATGCTCAAGTTTCCTCCGAATGTGATTTTCTTTTAATGAGTGACAGCTCAAATATTATAAAGGTTTTAGGTTTGAAGAATCATCAGAGCCGGACTTTTCACTTTAACAAAAAGGTGGCAAACTGGGCTTTACACCCTAATGATTCTTTGTTAATAGTAGCAGGTACCAATGAGATTTTTGACTTGCATACTGGTAATGTTGTCGCAAGATTAAAGCGCCCTATTGACGATCCTTATTTACATTTTTCTGCAGATGGTAACTTTTTAATTTATAGCAAGCAAGGGAGTTTGTACAAATACCACTTAAAGACAAGGGAAGTTATAGAGTACGATCATGTAAAAGATGTTGGTAAATATATGGCCTCCCATGATGGTAAATATTTTGCTGTTATAGAAAATGGCAGCTCCATTAAATTATGGTCTCAAGAAGCAGGGGGGCTTGGTGAAGCCAAAGAGTTTATAGCATCTGAAATAGTGTCTGAAGAGGCCTTGAAACAGTATAAAAGGGGGGCTTATTACTATTATGACCAAGACTACTCCAAGGCAGTAAGTTACTTGTCTTCTTGTATAGGAAAAACCAAGCGGGCAGACAAGGTTTTTCTGCTTAGAGGGCGCGCCTACCTAAAGATGGGCGATTATAATAAAGCCGTTAATGATTTTTTATTGGATAAAGAGATCAATGACACCAGGGCATCTTATGATTTAGTCAAGGCTTATGGGGTACTGGGCTTTTCGGCTAAAGCATTAGAGCAACTGGAGGCCTTTCAGCAATCTCCTTATAAGAAACTATGGCAGGATATTGAACATGACCCTAAACTGGAAGAGTTGCATAGCTCCCAAGAATGGAAGCTGTACCGTCAGGAGTATGCGGAGTCTGAGGGTGACAAGCTGGCGAAAAAAGCTGAGGGTAAAATGGAAAATGGTGAGCATATGGCTGCCTTGGAATATTTTAATAAAGCGATCAAAGCAGAGCCCAAGAATGCCCTGTGGTACGAAAAAAGGGCCTCACTATATAATCAGCTTCATGAATACGAAAAATCCCGTGCAGACTATTTCAAAATGTTTACTTATAATGAAGATCTTAAATCAGAGTACTATGAGTATACTGCTGCATCTTGGTGTAATGAAGGGGGCTTGGATAGCTGTGCCATGTACTTGATGAGGTGCATTAAAGAAGATGCGTCAAAATATAGCCTTATGGTGGAGCTTGCAGAAATTCGTTTGGCGCAATATCGACGTAAGCAAGCTTTTGACATTATTGATACATACCTTGACATAATACCTGATGACCCTGATGCTTGGTTTGTAAGGGCAAAGATGCATGGAGATAAGGAAAAAATACAAGCAGATGCAGAAAAAGCGGCGGCTATTTATGATGAAAAAGGAAAGCCTGTCCCCAAAGCTGTGCAAGAGCTTCTTGACTGAACTATTTGCTGATAACTGAAAGTGCAAACAGAATGGCTGTTAAATGGTTATTCAAGTGTGCAATGTTAATATAAATTTTTTTGGAGATTAGATGGATAGCAATCCTAGAGGAAGTTTTTTTGAAGAGGTAAATGAATATGTTTTTGAGCTATTTAAAAATCAGCTATCGCCTGAATATGTATACCATAATTACCAACATACCTTTGAGACGGTAGAAGCTTGCAGAAAACTTTCGGAAGGTTATGAACTCTCGGAAGATGAGGAGGAAATATTGTTTCTGGCAGCTTGGTTTCATGATACTGGTTACACGCAAGGGTTCAAAAATCATGAAGACAAAAGCGCTTCTATAGCAGAACACTGGTTGAGGGGGAAAGGCTATCCTGAAGAAAAGATCCGAATGGTGGTTCGCACCATTATGTATACTGCACGCAAAAAGCGACCGCAAGACCTGATCAGCCAAATTTTATTGGATGCAGATTTGATCAATATTGGTCAGAAAAGCTTTTTCACTAAATCGGAACTGTTAAGGGCGGAATGGGAAAAGTTGGATGTGCTGCACTGTAGTGATGTTGAATGGGAACATAACCAACTAGAGTTTTTGCTTTCTGCACATTTTCATACCCAGTATGCCCATGAGCTTTTTGGGAAACAACTCTCTTATAACATACAGGAGCAGCGTCAGAAATTACAAAAGCAAGAAAAAAAGCAGGATAAGGAGCAAGAGGTACGGGAGAAAATTAAAGCCCAGCCAAAGAGGGGGATAGAAACTATGTTTAGGAGCGTCTATCGTAACCACATTAACCTTAGCTCTATTGCTGACAATAAGGCCAATATGATGATCAGTATCAATTCGCTCATCATCTCTATTACCTTAACTATCGTGGGTGCAAAGTTTTCATTTTTTGGTGCCAGCTTTAGTGAAGACCAAAAGGTTATTTTTCCTATCATTAGTCTTTTGTTGACCAGCCTGGCGGCTATTATCTTTGCTATTCTTTCTGCTAAGCCAAAAGTTACCACCAATCTTGAGTCTCTTGATGAGCTGAACAAGGCGCATACCAGTATCCTTTTTTTTGGCAATTTTACTAAAGTTAAGCTTGCTGAGTTTGAAACCGAAATGCTGGACTTGATGAAGAACGAGGACAAGCTTTATGGTAACATGATCAAAGACCTATATTATTTAGGAAAGGTCCTGAAGAAGAAGTATCGGATGTTAGGAGTTTCTTATATGTCTTTTATGGTTGGCCTAATTATTACTGTACTTATCGCAATTTATGTAGTTATAGCTATTCGTCGGGTAGTTTATTAAGAATATGTGGACTGGTTATCAGTGGGGTAGGGTGGGATTTTTAGAATAAACGTGAGTTAAGCGACTGATTTGAAATTAACAGAAAGTTCTATTGCATATTTCAGGTTAATAACAAGTAGTAAATTTTTTGTCGAGGCTTTTTCTCATAGGAGTCAGGGTGCAATACTTGTAGTTGATATAACCTAGGTGGTCATATTTTTTCCTTCCGTTTCTCAGCTCAGAAAATAAAAAGGCATCTTTGAGCTCTTTTTCCTCTTGTGTTTCCAGATACTGTTCAGTCAGTAGGATATATTCTCGGCTTTTAATATTGTTTTTTAAAATACGGTGGGCAAGAACTACATCGCTACCCATGAGTTTGATAATTCCTTTTATACTTGTGGTGATAATTTCTCCGTAATGCACTATAAACTTCAATGTTAAGTTTCTTGCACCAGGAGGGAAGTTGGGGTTTTTTTCTTTTTCCTTTAGGACGTTTATGAAGTCGTAAAAGGTTTTTTGTGCTTGGCAAGTAATGTCTTTGACCGATGGTGCCGGACCAGTGTGGTAAAACAAAACAGCGTCTCCTTCAATGTCCCCGATTTTTAAGTTCAGTGTTACTGAGTCTATGATTACCTCCATCAAATCGTGGATAATCTTTCTGCTTTCGCTGAGGCGAGTGTTGTTCATCAGACCTGTAAAACCGCTAATATCTGGAATAAATATCAGTGCATTCTCTGCTTTGTTTATTTCCTCTACCGAACCCGTGCGCACCATACAAAAATCATTTACTTTTACTTATAAAGATAACATGCGTTGTATGTCAAATGTTAGAAGTGTTTTATTCATTATGTTCAAATTTATAGCCTATTCCTTTCACTGTGTTGATATAAGCACTGCCTAGTTTTTCCCTTATTTTCCTGATATGTACATCAACCGTTCTGGATACAACACATACATCTGTTCCCCAAACCCTTTTTTGGCAAGCGTGATTTTCTCTTTTCCTTTCAGTACAGTGTAGGACTCTCTATCAATGGTAAGGTTGCTGATTTGAATAATATCTTTTTTTGTCGCAGGCCTTTCTCTGCTGAGGAGTGCGGAGATACGACTGGTTAATGCTCTAGGTTTTACAGGTTTAATAATGTAGTCATTGCCACCTGCTTCAAAAGCTGCTATTTCTGAATATTCTTCGCCTCTTGCGGTAAGAAATATAATAAAGACGTTGTTCTGAAACGGTAGTTCCCTTATTTGACGGCAAGCTTCTACCCCGTCCATAATAGGCATCATAATGTCCATTAAGACCAATTGAGGTTGAATCTTTTTGCATATTTCTACAGCTTCTAGTCCGTTAGAAGCTGTAGAAACTTGCAGGTCAAGTTTTTCTAGATTGTATTTTAATAATTCCAGAATATCAGGTTCATCATCTACAATGAGGACCTTAAAATTTTTGTTCATCTTTATATAGTTTAATCCGAAAAAGTGCAAGTGGCCTTATTGTTGTTAGACACAAGAAACCCTTTCACCTGCATTGCTGAATAGGTTCAAGCAAGGTTTAATTAGGGCGCGCTGAAAAACGCCCAAAACATTGATCTGTTGATATTTGTATAAGAATTAGGAGGTATGGGTGCAAGGTTTTTTCGGTTATTTCTTATTTTTCCGTGTACATTAAAGTGAGAAGCTTTTAACCTAATATTTTTTTGGACTAGCCACAAGCGCACAATCTACTTTATAGCCTTACATTCGAAGTATTCCAATACGTCTTCATGTAAGGCCATGCGTATCTTGCACACTTGTGACTTTTTCAGCAGGCCCTAATTAAAACAGCTTGCCTTTTTCCACTCATGATGCCCCTTGGCGCTCAATCGGTTTTAATCTGATGGATATTAAGATCCAACAGAAACTACAAGATGTGAAGACAGTTTATTAGTATTGGGGTGTGTAAATCTTTTAGTTTTGGAACTTAAAAGATATACGCATTTTCTTTTTTAGCATAACCGGCTTTCCATTTTGATAAGCTGGTTTCCAGGCAGGCATCTGCTGAGCCACTCTTAATGCTTCTTCGTCACAGCCATGCCCTAAATTTCTAAGTACTTTAAAGTCAGATAGGCTTCCGTCTTTGTTTACTATAAACTCTATCCAGACGTCACCTTCAACATTGTTTTTTATAGCTACTTTAGGGTATTTAATCCTATCGCCCAAAAAGCGCATTAGGGCTTCATCTCCGCCTTTGAACTCAGGCATTTCAGCTACCCAAGTGTATATTTCTTCAGGCTCTTCTTCTACAATTTCTTCAATGTAATCATCTACAACGATAATCTCGTCCAGTGTAAGCTCTCCTTCTTGAGTTACTGCGCCAGCATTCGACTCAGCCAACTCCTCAACAGTCGGCGGTAAGTCCTCTATCACTTCTTCGTCCGGTTTTACTTCAGGCGGTAGAAACTTTACAGTTGCAAGTTTGGGTACTTCTATTTTAGGTGGCGGTGGTGGAGTAGAGGACTCCACGGGAGGAGGTATGTCTTCTAGTCTTACCTCTACCATATTTACTTTTTCCACTACCTTTGCTTCTGCTGAAACTGGTTCATAATAACCGGAATAGAAACAAGCAGGCCAAATATGTTAAAAGACACTGCCATTGCAGAAAGAATGTAGCGGCTTTTCGCAAGAAATAAGCTCCAAAAAGCTTATTTCTGTGTTCAAATACTATTTCATCGAACGCATTATTTACAAGCGCACTCATTTTTAAATTTTTTCTAAAAGTTCTAAGTCTACAGGTGTAATATCTGTAATCGCATATCTTTTGATCTCACTGATATGCATCTCATCAAGTATATCCACCATATTTTTATATCTCGACTTCTCCATTGCCTTGATGACAACTACCATGTCAGGTACTTCGCTTTTCTTGGTTTGAAGAAGTTTTCTTATCCCTTTGCTGGAATAATCACTGACTTCTACCTTAGGGTCTTGAAGTCCCACATACCAATAGAGTTTGTTGTCTTCACCGAGTATTATGGTCAGAGCTTTCGACTCTTTTAAGTCCATAGTTTTATTGTCTTCGGTTTTGTCTGGCATGTTAACCTCCATCGTTTGAGGCTTGTTAAATGTAGTCGTTAACATAAAAAAAGTAATCAGGAGAAAGGCCAGGTCAACCATTGGAGTCATGTCCACCTTGGTTGACATCTTTTTGGTTTTTGATTTGTTCCTTTTTTTCCCTCCCCCTTCACCGGTGTTTACTTCAGCCATATTTTTTTAAGGTTTAAGTATTGTCAAAGTTTTAAAACTATTCAGGTTTTGCCTCCATGGTAGTGATCAGGTTGAACTTATTGATGTTCTGTTCCTGTAGTGTGGCAATTACCCTTGCTACCATGTCATAGTCAGAGTCTTTGTCACCTTTGATGGCAATTTTTATTTTAGGGTTTACGAGTCGTGCATGGTATACCCAGTCTTTGAGTTCGTTGACCATAGAGTCTACCGGTATGCCTTCTTGCAACTTGTCCCTTGCGTCTCCTCTTTCATGAAGTACTTGTTTTAATGACGAAACCGGTGTCCCGAAGGAAGGCATCAATGCAAACTCCCTAATTTCGTCTTCCGAAAATTGGATGTTATACTTTTTAGCCATTTTTTCCAACATTTCAGCCCTTGGCTTTTGGCCATCTATCCCAAAGTAAACACCGCCATCTTTGTCCACGGCAATGGTCATAATGTCAGTGTCAGGTAGTTTGATCTCTGAAACGGACGATGGAATGTCAACAGCTACAGCTTCTTGTGGCTTAAATTTGGTAGTTAGCATAAAAAAGGTAAGTAGAAGGAAAGCTACGTCGCACATAGCTGTCATGTCCATTGATATGCTTTTCCTTGGGACTTTTACTTTTGGCATTTTAACTAGTTTTAAAGTATTGATTGACCAACTTTTTCTTTTATGTCAGAATCTTCAGGTGCGTTTGCCTGGAAATTCTGTACAATGCTGAAGCCTATTTCGTCAATGCTATAGGTCAGCGTGTCTATTTTACTCGTAAATAGTTGTAAGATATAATAGCAAATGCTGAGCCAGAGATACCTAACGCTGTATTGATAAGCGCCTCGGATATACCGTTTGCAAGCGCTACAGCATCTGGAGATCCCGCTGTGGCAAGTGCCGCAAATGCTTTGATCATACCGACAACTGTTCCAAGTAGACCAACTAATGTTGCAATGGAAGCTAAAGTAGCAATTACTGTTAGGTTTTTTTCTAGCATAGGAAGCTCTAACGCTATTGCTTCTTCCATTTCTTTCTGAATTGCTAACACTTTTTGGTCCTTATTTAGTTTTTTATCGTTCAAAAGTATCTGATATTTATTCAAAACTGAATAAACAACATTACCAACAGATCCTTTTTGAGCCAGACATCTGTCTATGGCAGAAGGAATATTGTTTAAAGATAACCTTGTTTTTATATCTCTCAAAAAATTATCTAGGCTTCCTTTACCGAATGCCTTTCCTATGCTTAAATACCTTTCTAAAGAAAAGGTTAAAACCATAACAAAAAAGGACATCAATATAGGAACGATCAGACCTCCTTTATATATTATACCTAGCCAGTTTCCTTCTACTGGATGGTTGTCTGGGTTGCCGTCCACAAAATTTGAAGAATGGCCTAAAACCAGAAAGTAAAAGGTGTATGTTTTCCGGCGGGAATCCCTTGTAGAATGTAATCTCCACCAAGCTCTGTTAGTGTTCCTTTATTTAATTTGGGTATAGAGACATTGACATCGATTAAAGGCTCTCCGGTTTCTTTATCTGTTACGATTCCTTTAAGCATGCCTGTTTGAGCATAAGATAAGTGGGTTCCCATCAAGAAAGCTAAAAGTATTCCTGCTCGTTTAAGGAATACAGTGTAATGATTTTTCACAGAAATATTAATTTAGTTAATCCTGTGGCAAAGCTATTTCGCTTATATTAACGGGTGATTATTCCAATGTTAATTGATTGTTAAATAACTGGTTCTTTAAGTATGGTCATATTATTTAGCGGTTCAGTATAAAGCAGTTTTTTTAAAAGAGTGGTTACCAAAGAGGGAGAAAAGGAATATAATAATAACTTAGCACCTACGGTTGCAATAGTTTAGTCTTTTGTCATAGCTCACTTAGAATGAATATGTAATACTCAACCTGGGCTTATGTGGATGCGTACATGTTAAGATGGTTTGTATAAACTATACTGTCTTAAACCAGTTCTAAATAAAAGAGGCATTTTCAATTGAATCTGATAGGTTTTAGGTTGTTGGGAATGTAAAAGGACACTCAGATATGTAAAAGAATGGAGATTTTTGCCGTTGTACTTATTGCTTTTTTGTTTGGGATATGTAGTTCGCTGTATTGGGGAACTTCCTCTTCTGCAGCAATACTGAGACGTGTTGATGCCACCTTGAGGATGATGAAGCCTTTAAAGCCCGCCTATAGAAACTTGCTTAATAGGTATTTCCCATATTATGCAAAACTTGAACCTGCTAAAAAAAGGGAATTTGAGAAAAGGCTTAAATATTTTTTATTAAAAAAAGAATTTATTCCCAGAAACATGAAGCTGGTTACAGGAGAGATGAAACTTCTTATTGGTGCTTGTGCTGTACAGTTGACTTTTGGGTTTAAGCCACTCAAATTGGCACACTTCAATAAAATTGTTTTGTATCCGAGGGAATATTATAGGCAAAAGTCAAGACGTAGGTACAAGTTTAAGGGCGAGGTTAGCACCGAAGGGACTATAGTTTTGTCATGGGAAGATTTTCTGAAAGGTTATAGCATTTCTGATGATGGGTTTAACCTAGGGTTACATGAAATGGCTCATGCTTTAAGGTTGGAAGATGCTATTATGAACGATGAATATGCTTTCTTAGAGGTGAAAGACTTGCATCATTGGAACAGGGTTGCTTCTAAAGAGTTTTACCGGGTTAAAAACGGAGAATCTTCTTTCTTAAGAGCCTATGCCGGTACCAATATGGAAGAGTTTTTTGCGGTTTGTGTAGAACAGTTTTTTGAGCAGCCTTGTGATTTTAGAAGTACTCTGCCGGTTTTATACAAAGCCACCGTAAGGTTGCTGAGACAGGATCCTTGCGAAGGTAAATATTCGCCAGCGGTTTAAAAGTTGTATATGTAGTGGAGAAAAGCTTGCAGGCAGCCTACCGTTTCCTGCTCTTTTTCAAACATGCCCATATGGCCGGTGTCAGAAAGTACGTGCAAAAAGGACTCTTTGGGCAATGTGCATTGTTGCAATATTTTCTCAAGTGGAGCCGCATTGTCTTCTTTGCCAGCTATAAACAAAACCGGTGCATCTATGGCTTTAAGGACATGTGTTCGGTCTGGGCGGTCGCGCATGGCGGCAGCGGCAGCCATTATGCTTTGTGGTGCAGTATTTTTGACCATCTTGTTGACCTCTGTCACATAAGGCTCTTTGCGATTGTCGAGCGAAAAAAGTGGGGCTACAAAAGAGTCCGCAAAAGCGTTTACCCCATGTTTCTTTATAAATGATATAGTTTTGTTCCTAGCCTCTTTTTTCTCGTTCGTATCTGCAAAGGCGGAGGAGTGAAATAAACAAATCCCTTTAAGTGTCTCTGGGTATTTTTCTGCAAAAGCAAGAGCTACATAGCCTCCCATTGAATGTCCGGCCATTACGCACTGTCCGATATCCAGATAGTCTAAAAGCTGTTTTATTTCTATGGCCATAGATTCCATAGAAATGCTTTGTTCGGGAAGTGGTGAATTGCCATGGCCAGATAAGTCTGGGGCTATGACCCTAAATTCATTTGATAGTTTTTCTATAAACTTATTCCACAGTGTTTTGTCTTCACAAAAACCGTGGAGCAGCACGATTACAGCTCCAGAGCCTTTGTCGACATAAGAAAAAGTAGTATTGGACATAGTTTAAGAAACGATGGCGCCAGCTTTATGGACCATTAGCTTTTTAACGGCACTTGCAATACCCTCAGGATGATAACCGCACTCTTTGTGCAATTCTTTTTGCTCGCCGTGTTCAATATATTGGTCTGGAATGCCTAGCCTCACCACTTTAGCAGAATAACCATTGTCTGCCATAAATTCTAGTATGGCACTTCCAAAACCACCTGGTAGGCACCCATCTTCTACGGTAATAATTTTACTAAATCGGTTAAAAATATTGTGCAGCAGTCTCTCATCTAAAGGTTTTGCAAAACGCATATCATAGTGTGCTGGATTGAGGCCTGTCATACTTAGAAGCTTAATTGCCTCAACGGCATAGTTGCCTACATGTCCAATGGTTAATATTGCCACCTCTTCGCCTTGTTTGATAAGTCGTCCTTTTCCCGGTTCTATTTTTTTGAAAGGCGTTTTCCATTCAGGCATAACACCTTGGCCTCTAGGATATCTTATACAATACGGCCCACTGTTTTCAAGTTGGGCGGAGAACATCATGCTTCTTAGTTCAGACTCGTTCATAGGTGCGGCCACAACTAAATTAGGAATGCACCGCATATAAGCTAAGTCATAAGCACCGTGATGGGTAGGGCCATCGGCACCGGCAAGTCCTGCACGGTCAAGGCAGAAAACAACCTGTAGGTTTTGTAAGCAAACATCATGAATGACCTGGTCATAGGCCCTTTGCATAAATGTTGAATAAATATTGCAGAAAGGTACCAAGCCTTTGGTTGCTAAGCCAGCAGAAAAAGTTACGGCATGTTGCTCTGCAATGCCAACATCAAAAGCCCGATCTGGCATCTCTTTCATCATGAGGTTCAGAGAACAGCCAGAAGGCATTGCAGGGGTTACCCCCATTATTTTTTCATTCTTTTCGGCCAGCTCGATGATAGTTTTGCCAAATACATCCTGATATTTTGGTGGCTGGGGTTTGTCATACACTTTAGTCCAGATCTCACCGGTTACTTTGTCAAACTTTCCGGGTGCATGCCAGCGTGTTTGATCTTTTTCTGCTAAAGAAAACCCTTTTCCTTTCTTGGTTATACAATGAAGGATTTTTGGGCCTGGTATGTTTTTCAGGTCTTTCAATACACTAACAAGGTGGCTGATGTCATGGCCATCCACTGGTCCAAAATATCTCAGGTTCAGAGATTCAAATAAGTTGCTGTGCTTTAAAAGGCTGGCTTTTACAGCATTTTCTATTTTAGAAGCGATGACCTGCGCATTAGGACCGAATTTGCTAATTTTTCCTAATACATTCCATACTTCATCGCGCATCTTATTATACGTATGAGAAGTGGTAATGTCTGTAAGGTATTGCTTTAGCGCTCCTACATTAGGATCAATGGCCATGCAATTATCATTGAGAATGATAAGTAGATTGGAATTTGAAACCCCGGCATGGTTCATGGCTTCAAATGCCATTCCAGCAGTTAAAGCACCATCGCCTATCACTGCTATATGTTGTTTGTCTTTTTCGTTTTTGTACTCTGAAGCTACAGCCATTCCCAAAGCGGCAGAAATAGAGGTGGAAGAGTGCCCAACGCCAAAAGCATCGTAAATGCTTTCAGACCTTTTGGGAAACCCAGAGAGGCCGTTGTACAACCTGTTGGTATGGAACTGTTTTTGCCTTCCTGTCAATATTTTATGGCCATACGCTTGGTGTCCCACGTCCCAAACCAGCATATCTTCAGGCGTGTTGAAGACATAATGCAAGGCAACGGTTAGTTCTACTACGCCAAGACTTGCCGAAAAATGCCCTCCATAGACAGAAACATTGTCTATAATAAATTGTCTTAACTCGGTGCAAAGCTGGAAAAGCCTTGACTCATCTAAGTTTCGAAGATCCACAGGTGTGTCGATCGTAGCAAGTAGTTTTCCGGGTGTAATCAAGGCTTGTAACTTATAATGAAAAAACTGTTAACGTTCAGACTAATCCAATAACAAATATAAATAATTATTTGTTTTTTCCATACCCTCGCCAGTTTACCTCTTGGCTTTTTAACTTCTTAGGTTTTCTTGATAAAATGTGGAAAATAGTGATTGTAAGCACGAATTTTTAGTTGTATATTTACTTTGTGAGCTTTGAAATTCAACTACCATTATTTAAGGGTCCTTTTGATTTATTGCTTTTCTTTATTGAAAGGGACGAGCTAGATATTCATGATATTCCTATATATCAGATAACTAATGATTTTCTGGATTATTTGAATAAGCTGGAACAGATGAATATAGAAGTGGCCAGTGAGTTTATTCTGGTTGCTGCCACACTTATGCGTATTAAGGCGAAAATGTTGCTGCCTCGCCCAGAGCTTGATGAAGCCGGAAACGAGATTGACCCAAGAGAAGAGCTAGTTGCGCACTTGCTTGAATATAAAAAATACAAATCGGTTATTCAGGAACTTTCTGCTCTAGAACTAGACCGTCTGCAAAAAGAAAAGCGGGGCAATGTTAACAGGGAGCTTAAGAATTTGGCTGCATTTTCTAATGTGGAAGCTGAACTTCAAGATTTAGACCTCTATAAACTGTTAAAAGTGTATGAAAAGGTTATTAACCGGTTTGAACAGGAACAAAATAAGCCTACGCACTTTGTCGAACAGTACCCTTATACGATAGAAAGTCAAAAGGAAATGCTGATGGATAAACTTAAAGATGCTTCTCGTTTATCTTTCAGTGAAATTATATGTATCAAAAAAGAAAGAATGGCGGTCATTTATAACTTTCTCGCAATTTTGGAGCTTCTTCAATACCAAAAAATTATGATCCATTTGGGAGAAGGGTTTAATAATTTTTGGATTGAAAAACTGGAGGAGTCAGAAGTGACTGTTTGACCTCCCCAGAAATAGGTTAATATCCGTTTGAAACCCTGTTGTACAGAAGCTGCATTAATGTATTGTTTCTTCCCAGATTTTGCTCAATACCTTCTTTGATTTGTTCACTGCTTTGTATAAAAGAATCTTTTTCCGTAAGCTCTTCATGGCAATGTTCGATCAATTTTTCTATACTCTTTTCTGTAGACTCTAAGTGAAACTGTAAAGCCAATACTTGATTTTTGTACACAAAACCTTGGTGTTGGCATACCTCACTGCTGGCAATGTTTGTTGCACCTGTAGGGATATCAAAGGTGTCGCCATGCCATTGAAAAACTTTTTCATCTTTATTAAATCCTTGAAAGAGGGGAGAGGCTAGTGCTTTTTCGGTCAGTGTTATGTTGTGCCAGCCTATTTCTTTATGTGCGTTTTTATATACTTTGGCGCCTAAGACATCCGCTATTAACTGGGCGCCAAGGCAGATGCCTATCACTTTTTTCCCTTTGGCAATTGCTTTCTCAATGAACTGCTTTTCTTGGACCAGCCAAGGGTACTTCTTGTCGTCACATACGCCCATGGGGCCTCCCATGATAATCAACATTTCACAGATATCAATAAATGGAAGCCTGTGGTCTTCATAAAATTTGGTGGCCGTAACTTTGTTCTCCGGCGATTTAACCCAACTCTTCATGCAACCTAAGCCCTCGAAGGGTACATGTTTGAAGTAATGTATGTTCATCGTATTAAAAAAAATCGCTGCAAATTAACATAAAATTACCATTGCACACCATGCACTTTCTAGAATGACAGTGATTATTGCAGGAAATTTAATGATTCTGCATTTATTTTTTCTGTGGTCTCAACCGGAATGGTTTTGCTGAATATCATGCTCTTTACTTTTATGTCGCCTTTAAGGGTCAAGTCGGCTTCACCCTTGGCAAATATGCCAATGAGCATAGGAAGGTTTTTGGTAATGTTTCCTAAATCCGCTTCGGCATGAAGAATATATGTCGTGTCTGACTTGGCAGGAATTACTACCTTCCCTTCGTTTAATATGTTGCCAATCGGCTTATTGTTTAACAAGACATCGAGGTGATGGTCTGTTACTGTGAATTTACGCTTATTTGGATTGTGCAGCTTTATAGCGACTTCTACATTAGCTTTTCCACGGCTTAGTTTTTCTAATTGTACGTATTCAACCTCTCTAAACTCTACCGGTTTTAGTGGTTGACATGCGAATAAAAATGGAATAAGGGCGAAGAGTATTACAACAATTTTTTTCATTTTTTATCTTGTTCTTTGTTTGAACCTAAAAAAAACCTTTTGGGTTCATAATCTTTCTTTGCAAAGTATTCACTTTTTGTAAGGAATGCTTTATATTTGGCATCAAATTTACCACATAAATATCAATCCAATGGTCGTATTAGGTGTTATATTAACTGTTGTCGGTTTTATTGCAGGTGTTGGCGGAGGTCTTGTATTGTCAGATGCTTCAGCTATGATCAAAGAAGATGGTCAGGTTGATAAAGAAAAAGAAACAAAAATTGCCGTCTTCATTTCTATATGTGCGATAATGATTATTGTCGGCACGCTTATGTTTGTTAGAAATTATGTATAGCAATAATTAGGGGGTATAGGTATTTATTTATACCCCTATTTTATTCTGTATAATAAACTCTTTTTACCCTTTCTCCTACACCAGTGAGAACCTCATAAGGTATTGTGCCAGCTTGTTTTGCTAGGTCTATAATACTTGGGTTTTCTCCAAAGATGATGACTTCATCTCCTTCGTTGGCTTCCGTGGCAGATATGTCTACCATGGTCATGTCCATGCACACATTGCCTATTACCGGACAAAGTTTGCCCTTGATATTTACTCTTCCTATTCCATTGCTAAAACGCCTGTCAAAGCCGTCTGCGTAACCTATTGCTATTGTTCCTATACGAAGGTCTTTCTCCGCTTTTCCCTTTCGCCCATATCCTATGGTATCGCCTTTAGAGATATGTTTGACTTGAGAAATAATGGTTTTTAGGGTCGCTACAGTTTTTAATTTTTCTTGTTCTTTACCGCTTGACTCTATGCCATACAGCCCAATGCCTAAACGTACCATGTCAAACTGCCCTTCAGGGTACCTTAGCGCTCCTGCTGAATTGCAAATATGCTTCAGGAAAGGGTAGCCCAAGCCTTCTTCTAAAGAGGTCGTTATCTTATTAAAAGCATCTATCTGCTCATAGGTAAACTCCTTAAAGCTGATATCGTCGGCTGCTGCCAAATGTGAAAATATGCTGGCTACTTGCACATAGTCCTTCGCATTGCGCAAGATATTCAGTAACTGGATGTGTTCATGATCTTCAAAGCCAAGCCTTCGCATTCCCGTGTCTATTTTTATATGAATAGCGGAACGGAGGTTGTTGCTTTTTAAGAAATTCAGGAATTCATTTAAAATATAAAAATTATAAAGTTCAGGCTCCAGTTTATATTGAATAAGTGTATGAAAAGTTTCGGGAGCGGGGTTCATGACCATAATGGGTGTATGAATCCCGTTGTTTCTTAGCTCTGCTCCTTCATCTGCGTAAGCTACAGCGAGATAGTCTACGTTGTGAAATTGAAGCATATTGGCCGTTTCGAAACTTCCACTTCCATAAGCAAAAGCTTTTACCATGGCCATCACTTTGGTTCCGGGTTTCAACCTGGTCCTGTAGAAGTTGAGGTTATGGGCCAGTGCATCTAAGTTTATTTCCAGTACTGTCCCATGGGTTTTTCGCTGTAGCAGTTGGATGATGTTTTCAAACTTAAACTTTCGAGCACCTTTTACCAATATGGCTTCATCGGAGAAGTCTTTGGGCTGTATTTTGTTTAAAAAATCCTCAGTGGTGCTGAAGGTGCTTATATTTGAAAAATAGTGTGCATGCTTAGAGATTTCCGCGCCTATGCCTATTATTCTTTTTAGCCCTTTGTTATATAAAACCGAAGCAACTTCTTTATAAAGCTCTTTTTTGTTTATTCCTGACTCTGGAATGTCCGAAAGAATTAATGTTTTCTTACTTTTCTGTTTTTGGTTGATCAGAAAATCTACTGCCATAGATAGGCCTGCTAAATCATTATTGTAAGTGTCGTCTATGATATAGCAGTTGTTGATGCCTTGTTTTAGCTCAAGGCGCATGGGTATTTTTAGCAAGCTCTTTAGCCTATCCTTATAAGACTCCTGGTTCACTTTTAAATACACCATCAATGTGAGGCAGTGTAGGACATTTTCTATAGAGGCATCGTCGGTAAAAGGTATAGTGAGCGGGTATGACTTGCCTTTATAGGAGTATACAAGGTTTGTCTCTGTTGTGCTTTTGCGGATATTTTCAATAAATACGTCTGCATCCTGGCTTTTCAATGACCATGTAAACTTCTTGGTAGATATGCAGCAATTCTTTATCTCTTGGTCTATAATTGCGTGGTCTAAACAGTAGATTATTGTTTGAGCAGCATGAAAGAGCTTTAGCTTTTCAATTACCTTTTCCTGCTGCGATGAGAAACCTTCGTCGTGTGCGGAACCGATGTTGGTGAAAATGCCAATGGTAGGTTGTATAACAGGTTGCAGCTTTTCCATTTCTCCCTTTTTTGAGATCCCTGCTTCAAATATGGCCAAAGTGTGTTGGGCATTGATTTGCCAAACAGATAAGGGTACGCCTATTTGGGAATTATAACTTCTAGGGCTTTTTAACAAGTTAAAGTCAGGCGATAAAAGTTGCGAGGCCCATTCTTTAATTATGGTTTTGGCATTGCTGCCTGTTATGCCTACGACGGGAAGGTTAAATTGACGCCTATGCCATGCTGCAATTTTTTGTAATGCTTCTACCGTATGTGCTACTTCTATAAAAGAAGCCTCTGGAAAAGAGTTGATGTTTTTAGAATGACCTTTTTGTACAATGAACAGTCTTATACCTTTCTTATAAATTTCTTCAATGTATTTATGTCCATTGTTGCGTTCGCCAGGAATAGCAAAAAAAAGTGCATTTTCTGATATAATCAGTCTTCTACTATCAAACAATAAATGTTTTACAGCCTTGTCTTCTCCTAGCTGCGCAATCGATCCATTGACTATGTTAGGTAATTGACTGAATAATAGCATTGATTTTTTACAATGTGAAAAAATACTTAATGAACAGGCTCTTCAGCTGTTTCAGGCTCTTGACTAGATTTTGCTTGGGTCAGCCCCTCTACTTTTTTATAAATGGCTAGCAATATAATAGTTGATATTAACGCATATACGCCAAGCGTGAAGTAGGCCCAAGTAACATTTGATCCATTGGTGAAGAAAGGAAGGGCAAATGCAGCGATAAATACTGTTCTGATAATGGTAGTATAAACATTGAACATGCTGTGCACTCTCCCATTAATTTCATTAGGGACTAATGTAAAGATATAAGAAACTCTGAAAATTCTTGACCCAGAGTTGGCGAACCCAAACACAATAGAATAGATGTAGAAAACCCAAACATCTTTGGTAAAAGAAATAACAAAAAGGAATATGGTGGTCAATGCCGTGAGTATAATAATAGACTTTGGTATGGAAGATTTCTGTAAGAGCTTACCGATGATAAAACCAGAAATTAGGGATCCACAGCCAAACATAAATTTAGATGCCCCCAAAACATCTCCTTCCATGCTTAGGTGGTTTTTAACATATAAAGGGATGAGTGAAAACATCTCTATGAGGCCTACAATAAAAATGGTATAGGAGCAAACACCAAACAGTGTCACAATTGGGTTTTTCTTTAAGTAATTGTACCCTGTCCGCAGTCTTTCCAACAGAGGCCCTTCGTCATAATCTACTACAGTCTTTATAGGTACATATTTTATGAAAATGATCAAAATAAAGGAAAGCATGTAGGTAAAGCCATCCATCAAGAATATTTCGTGTATTTCCCATCTGTCTATATTAATGGGTATATGGACGGCTGTATTGAAAAGCTCAAAATTGATTTCCGTATGAAGCCCTTTTAAAAGGATAGCCCCAAGTGCGGAAGCCGCAATCGTTGATGTTTGACCGACAATTTCAATATAAGAAGTTACCTTTGTGTAATCTTTGGGTTCGGTAATTTCTTGGGCAAAAGCGTATAGGTTTGGGTAATGTATATAATACCCAAAGAAAGTGCTGGTAAATACCATCATTATGAGGGCAGAGGGGAGTACCCCTTCTTTAAAGCCTAAAGAGGCAATAGAAATGATAATAAGGCCAGAAATGAAGTTGGTGCCAAGGAATACATCTTTTCTGTTGAAACCATCTACTATGGTACCTGCATATAGGCCCCAAAATAAAGACGCGAGTGTGATAATGGCATAGTAGATGCTAAAGGTTCCTCCCATATGATGATCGGCAAAGTACCATGGTATAGCGAGCATGGTAATCCCCTGCGCAAACCCTGAAACGCCGTCAGCAAGAAAGAGGAGGAAAAAAGCTTTTTTATTTTTCAACTATATATAACTTGTCTTTGTAAAATTAACAAAATGACTTTCCATAAAAAACAAAAAGTTCTCAGTAAGAACGATGTTTTACAGAAAATATTAAAGTATTGTACCTGGCGCGAACGCTCTATGCACGAAGTGCATACAAAGTTAAAGCAGTATGCGTTGAAAGCCAATGATATTGAGGAAATTATATCATTTATTTCTGATGAAGGCTTTGTCAACGATGAACGCTTCTCTAAAATATACGCTGGTAGTAAGTTCAGGTTGAGCAAATGGGGCAAAAATAAAATCAAGGCTGGTTTGTTTGCTAAGGGTGTGTCCGGTACTTTGGCAGAAAATGCTATAAATGAAGAGATTGAAAAGGAGGAATACTATCTCTGTTTGAAAGAACTTTACCAGAAAAAGCAAGCTGAAGTTGCTTTGAAAGAAGGCCTTTCTGCTATAGATATAAAAAACCGGGTTTTTAGGTATTTACTGGGAAAAGGCTATGAAATGGAACTGATATATGAAGTAGAAAAGGAATTGTAAGTTGACGTTTTTACGTTTTACTCATTGCAATATTCCTCAAGACCTGGCATATCTGTGTTTGTGCCAAGCTCTTTTGCCCGCTTGATATCTTCACAGGCTCCTAAGGTATCGGTGTTGGCTATATACGTTTTGCTTAAACCTCTCATATAATAAGCGTCTCCATTTTCTGGCATAAGCTCTAGAATATGGTCATAGTCTTCGATGGCTTTTTCATACTTTTTCAAAAGGTACCAAATGTCGGCTCTTTTGGCCCTGGCGTCTTCGTCGTTCGGGTTTATGTTCAATGCTTTTGAATAAGACTCAGCTGCCATTTCGTAGTCTTTCATTTCATAATATAGGTCAGCCATATATATCCATGCGTAAAAGTTTTCTGGCTCAGCTTCCGTAGCTTTGTTGAAGTCTGTAAGTGCTTCTTTTTCGCTGTCCATAAGCAAATTGAGCATTCCTCGGAATATGTATGCCTCAGCGTAAAAGGGATTGAGCTTCAAACAAGTGTTAATGTCATTATACGAACCGTAATAGTCACCTGTACGGCTTTTTGAAACAGCTCTGTACAGATAAAGTTTATACATCTCCTGATCTTTCTTTTTTGTACTGTTAATGGCTTTGTCAAAAGCGGGCACTGCTTTTTCATAGTCCTCACTTTTATAAAGCTCCATTGCTTTTTGGGTGTAGGTTCCCTTCTTTTTTTTCTGAGCCACGCAAATGTGACAGGAGACTATCAGTAAAAAGGCTAAAAATATTTTTAAATATGGAATGATTCGCATAGTCTATTAACGAAAAGAGAACTGAAAATTACTTTTCTAAAACTCAGAATATAAAATAGAGTTTGCCATAAGTTGTAAAAGTTCAGCCTGGAATACTTCATGACGAAATCTATCGCATATTTCAGGTAGAAGAAATCATGCTTTCACAATTTTAGTAGCAAATACCGGGCTGGATTAATATAGCAATAAAAAAAACAGGATTCCAGTTTTCTGAAACCCTGTTTTAAATAGTTTAAAGGATTCTATTAAGAATTAACGCCTTCTTCCTGAAAAAATAGTCCTTCATTTAGAAGGTTTAAGGCTTCATTTTTCTGCTCTGTTTTAACCAGAATAGAAATATTGTTTTTGCTACCGCCATATGATATCATCCTTACCGGAACATCTTCCAGGGAGTCAAATATCTTTCTGACAATACCTTTTTTCTCAGCAAGGAAATCACCGACAATACAAATAATAGATTGTTCGGTTTCTACTTCTACCCAGCAAAACTCTTGCAGCTCAT
This sequence comes from Cytophagaceae bacterium ABcell3, assembly GCA_030913385.1. Classification (NCBI taxonomy): domain Bacteria; kingdom Pseudomonadati; phylum Bacteroidota; class Cytophagia; order Cytophagales; family Cytophagaceae; genus Natronocytophaga; species Natronocytophaga cellulosiphila. The sequence goes on along the minus strand of CP133159.1, from coordinate 211,298 downwards.
TTTTTATTTGCTCCAGGTGTTTGTCGTTGTCTATTGTCAATGATACAGCTACCTCAGAAGTAGTAATCATGTCAATAGGAGTCTTATACTTTTCAAATATTTCAAATACCTTTTTAAGAAAACCATACGCAAGGAGCATTCTTGCTGACTTGATCTTAATAGCTATGATATTGTCTTTTGCAGCAATGGCTTTTACTTCCTTAGGCGCACTTTGGTTAGCTATGACTGTACCTTTGGCTTCAGGCTCCATGGTGTTTAACAATCTTACCGGTATGTTGTATTTCTTTGCAGGTAAAATAGTTGAAGGGTGAAGAATTTTAGCTCCGAAATAAGCTAGTTCTGCCGCCTCGTCAAAAGTTAGCTCAGAAATAGGGAATGTCCTTTTGACAATGCGTGGGTCATTGTTATGCATTCCACTGATGTCTGTCCAAATTTGAACTTCTTCCGCTCTAATAGCTGCTCCGGCCAAAGATGCCGTATAGTCGCTTCCGCCTCTTTTCAGGTTGTCTATTTCTCCTTTATCATTTTTGCATATATACCCTTGGGTAACAAATATTAGGTTGTCAGGGTATTTGTCAATCAAACGTTGAAGGTTCTCTTCTATGTATGGAAGAACAGGTTCAGAGTTTTCGTCTGTTTTCATAAACTCAAGGGCAGGCAAAAGCACAGACTTTTTACCCTGTTCTTGGAGATATTCATGAAAGAGCTTTGTGGAGATCAGTTCACCCTGTGCCAATACTTGCCTTTCTTCTTTTTCAGTAAATTTTTTTTCTAAAAGGCTTTTGATGAAGCTGTGGTGTTCTTCAATTATTTCTTTCCCTTTATTCAATGCCTCTTCGGTAGAATAAAGGTTTTTTAAGAACTCCTGATAGGGGCCGAAAAGATTCTCAATAGCTTCAGCGGCGGCAGGTTTGTCTTTTTTCAAAAGTTTGTCAGAGATATCAACCAGTTTGTTGGTTGTGCCTGATACCGCTGATAAAACCACTAGTTTCCTTTCTGAATCAGATATAAGGCGGGCAACAGATTGCATTCTTTCAGGTTTCCCTACAGATGTTCCGCCAAACTTTAGAACTTTCATTACTGATATGATGATTTAACTGTTATTGTTATTAAAAACCGAGCATTTTTATTGCCGTTATGGCCGCTTCGTCACCTTTGTTGCCATGTTTTCCTCCGGCCCTGTCTATAGCCTGTTGTTGGTTGTCGGGAGTAAGTACACCAAAAATGACCGGCTTGTTGAATTTGAGACTCACATCTGTAAGCCCTTTGGCTACGGCATGGCAAATGTAATCATTATGTTTGGTTTCTCCTCGTATTACACAGCCAATACAAATTACTGCGTCCACATCGTCTCTTTGCGCTACCCATTGGGCACCCATAGTAAGTTCAAAGCTGCCAGGTACAATTTTGCTAATGATGTTTTCTTCTTTAGCGCCATGTTTGAGCAAGGTGTCCTTGGCGCCAGCATATAAAGCTTCCGTAATTTCGGAGTTCCACTCTGCTACAACTATAGCAAAGTTTTTTTCTGAAATATTGGTAAGGCCTTTGTTAGAGTAGGTGCTGAGGTTTTTGAGGGAAGTGGCCATGTGTTTATACTAAAAAAAGGGATAAGGTTTTGAAGCCTTATCCCCTATATTAAAAGGATTCGTTTTTATTGATTGCTGGCAAGTGTTTCTGCTCTTGCTTTTAGTTTTTTAGCATCATTAAACTCTTGAGACCTAGGGTATTTGCTGATTATTCTATCATACATCCCTACTGCTGAACTAAAATCGTTTTTCAGTTCAAAGGCCAAGGCCGCTTTCATGATATAGTTTGGAGTAAACTGCTCATTTGGTTTATAGTCAGCCGCTTTTTTGTAATAACTTACAGCCTGCTCAAAGTTTTCTTGTTCCATGTAGGCATCTCCAATAAGTGAGTATGCTCTTGCCTGAAGCAAAAGGTCTTCAGAGCTGAACTGCTTAAGGTGCTTAATTGCATCGTCAAACTGGTTTTGCCTCATGAAGATGACTCCTGCATAAAAGTTTGCTAAGTTCCCAGCCTTAGTATTGCTATAATCGGTGGCAATATTTAATAACCCAGGGCTTCTTTCATTTCCATGGAGTGCTCTTTCTAGTGAGTCCGCTTCAAAATAAAAAACCGCAGGGAACATGGCTTGTTGCGCTTCTGCATTTTGCTGTTCGTTGTTGTGGTTATAAAATATCACACCAGCTACAGCCAACACAACAAGGCCAATAGCGCCTAGTATAAGGTTTCTGTATTTTGAAAGAAACTCTTCAGATTGCGAGAACGTGTCCTGTAGAGTCTCAGTGTTCTGAACTTTCTCAGATGTTTTTACTTTTTGCGGGTTGTTTGTCATTACTATAAATTATAAACAAAGTTTATTCTATGATAAAAGGATAATCTTCCTGTACATAGATGTCTTTGTAAGATTCACTAGCATCAGGGAATGATGACTTTTCAGCAAATTTTACAGATTCATCTACTGTTTTCTTTATACCTTTATCTATTCCTTTTAGTTCCTCTTCCGTTGCATATTTTTTAGAAAGAATAGTTGCTTTAACCTGCTCTATCGGATCCCTTCTTTTGTATTCTGCCAGTTCTTCTTTGGTTCTGTACTTAGCAGGGTCAGACATAGAGTGACCTTTGTACCTGTAAGTTCTGAACTCTAATAACGTAGGGCCATCGCCTTTTCTTGCTCTTTCTGCTGCTTGTTCTATCGCAATATGAACATTTTCTACACTCATTGCATCTACTGGCTCAGAAGGCATGTCATATGCACTTCCTAATTTGTATAGATCCGTCACGTTTGACGTTCTCTGTACCGAAGTACCCATTGCATAGCCGTTGTTTTCAATAATGAAAATCACCGGAAGCTTCCAAGTCATAGCCATGTTCAGGGTTTCGTGAAATGCCCCTTGACGAACAGCGCCATCTCCCATAAAGCAAAGACTAATATTTCCAGTCTTTTTATATTTTTCGGCAAATGCTAACCCTGCACCTAGAGGAACTTGCCCCCCAACGATACCATGCCCTCCTACAAAACCTTTTTCCTTGTCAAAGATGTGCATTGATCCGCCCTTACCTTTGGAAGAACCAGTTTCTTTTCCGAATAGTTCCGCCATGATTGCATTTGGGTCAGAACCTAGAGCAAGTGGCAATCCATGGTCTCTATATGCCGTTATCCATTTGTCTCCTTCGCGAGTTGCAGAAACTGCTCCTAACGCACAAGCTTCTTGTCCTATATATAAATGGCAAAAGCCTTTAATTTTTTGCTGGCCATAAAGCTGTCCTGCTTTTTCCTCAAATTTTCTAAGCAACTGCATCTTTTCATACCAGAACATATAGGTCTCTTTTGAAAATTTCTCTGAGGAGTCTACATTTGTTTTTGTCGTTTCTTTAACACTTGCCATATTATTAAGAGATAAGCTTTCTAATTTTTTTAATATGCGAAATTAAATAAATTCATCAAATATTCAAGAATTATTAATGTACCTTGAAAAATTAAATCTTCTAAATTTTAAGAACTACGATGAAGCCGAACTGGTTTTTTCTCAAGGGATCAATATTTTTACCGGCCCAAATGGCAGTGGTAAAACCAACATTCTTGATGCTATTTACTATCTGGCCATAACCAAAAGTGCTTTTAATGCGCAAGATGCCATGAGCATTAAAGAAGGTGAGAAATTCTTTATGGTCAATGGGGTTTTTAATAAAAATAACACTGCTTATAGGGTTGCTTGTTCTGTAAAACAAGGGCAAAAGAAAGTCGTTCAGGTAGATAAAGTTCCTTATGACAAAATTAGCAGCCATATAGGCAAGTTTCCGGTGGTTATTATTACACCGTATGATACCGATTTGATTAGAGAGGGAAGCGAAGGACGTAGGAAGTTTATTGATAATATGATTTCTCAAACAGATAGTTCTTACCTTTCTGTACTGCTGCAATATAACCATGTCCTAAAGCAGCGTAATTCTCTCCTTAAGCTTTCGGCTAGTAAGTCAGAGGTTCCAGACAGGAATCTGTTTGATATTTATGACCGCCAGTTGCTCGCCTTAGGCCAGGAGGTTTATCAGAAGCGAACAGCTTTTATAGCTGGTTTCGAACCAATTTTTTATGATAAGTACTTAGATATAGCCAATAATAAGGAGGAGGTTTCTTTGACATACAGTAGTCAACGGTCTGACCCTTATTTTGAGAAAAAATTTTATGATTCTTTTCAAAAAGATGTAATCCTGCAAAGAACCCGTATGGGCGTGCACCGCGATGATCTAATATTTTCCGTCAACGAGAAACCTGTAAAAAACTACGGGTCTCAAGGGCAGCAAAAGTCGTATGTTACCGCTTTGAAACTGGCACAATATGAAATGATTAAAAATATTTTGAACATTAAGCCCATATTATTGTTAGATGATATTTTCGATAAACTCGATGAGTTTAGGATATCTAAACTTTTGAAGATGGTTACAGAAGGTCAAGCCGGGCAAATTTTTATTACTGATGCCAGGATAGAGAAAAGCCGTTGGCTTTTTGACAAAATTAACGCTGAAATACGTATCTTTAAAATTAATAATGGAAAGGTTGAAGGCTTAATATGAAAAGAATTATAAATTCAGGCCGCAAGGCAGATACCTCCCCTCTCAAGGAATGCATAGAGGAGTTTCTTAAGAATTCCCCTATTAGCAAAAGGTATCAGGAAACAAGGATCACATCAAATTGGGAAAGAATTGTTGGGAAAACTATTGCTGCAAGAACAAGTGAAATCTTTGTGAAAAACCAGGTACTTTATCTCAAAATTAACTCTGCGCCTCTTAAAAGCGAGTTGTCTATGGCAAAGGCTAAAATGACCCAATTGATTAACAATGAATTGGGTGAAGAGGTCGTTAAAGAGATAGTATTTATTTAACAGGGTTTCTATGCGTAAGGCTTTATTTTTTTTGTTCTGCTTTTTTGTCGGATTCCAGTCAATTGCTTCTCATGAGGGAGGGCCGCAATTCATAGAAAATAAAGGCCAGTGGGACGAAAAAGTGCAATTTCTTACTGATGTTGTAGGAGGCCGTATTTTTTTTCAGAGGAATGAAATTACTTGGCTGTTTTATAATGTGCCAGAACACGTGCATACCGAGCAAAATAAACAGGATCATAAACACGGCAAACCTAATACCACTGAAGGATCAGACAGTGTGCAGGCCCATGCTTATAATGTGGTTTTTCAAGGTGCCAATGAACATCCTGTTGTTCAAGGAGAAGATGGAGGAGGTGGCTTTCCTCGCAACTACTTTCTAGGAAATGATACCTCCCGCTGGGCGTCTAGCGTGCACTCATATAATTCAATCAAATATGAAAATCTGTATGATGGAATTGATATGGTATATAAAGGTCATGCTGATAATTTGAAATATGACTTTGTTGTAGCTCCTGGAGCTGATCCGGCAAATATCAGTATGCTTTATAATGGAGCTGATGAAGTGCTTTTAAATGAAGGTAATCTGCAAGTATTTACTTCCTTAAGAACTGTTACCGAAAAAAAGCCTTATGCTTATCAGCTTATCGATGAAAAAGAGGTTGAGGTTAAATGTGATTTTGTAGTTATAGGCAACACGGTTTCATTTAGTTTTCCAGAAGGGTATGATGATGAATACCCTTTAGTTATAGACCCAGAAGTAGTTTTCTCTACGTATTCGGGCTCTCGTGCCGATAACTGGGGGTTCACAGCTACTTACGATGATGAAGGGCATGCATATTCAGGGGGCATTGTCTTTGGTTTGGGTTTTCCTACTACTCATGGGGCCTATTCTACTACTTTTGGTGGAAATGTAGATATTGCTATCCTTAAATACACTCCGAATGGCAGAAATTTAGTTTACGCTACCTATCTGGGGGGAGGCGATGCTGAAGTGCCGATAAGTATGGTGGTAAACGGCAAGGATGAGTTAGTAGTCATGGGCTTAACTTCCTCTCATAACTACCCTGTTTTGTCCAATGCCTTTCAAGTTGTCTTTGGGGGAGGGAGGCGCTATACTTTCCACTCTTTTTATGACTTTAATCAAGGTACAGATTTAGTTATCAATAAACTTTCAAGTAATGGTACTAGATTGCTAGCATCCACTTATTTGGGTGGTAGCGAAAATGACGGTATACTAAATACTGGAAGTTCTCTTGTACAAAACTATGGCGACCAGTTTAGGGGAGAGGTAATTGTAGACGCTGAGGATAATATATATATCGCCAGCCGTACTAACTCTTCGAACTTTCCTGTTAGTAGTCCTATTCAAGAAAGTCTGAGGGGCAGTGTTGATGCAATAGTTGTAAAATTGAATTCATCACTGACAGATATGTATTGGGGAACCTATTTAGGAGGGTCGGGGGTAGATGCCGCGGTTGGAATTCAGTTAGACTCTGATAACAATATTTTTGTTACCGGAGGAACGGCCAGTTCAAACTTTCCCATTGGCTCCGGTGGCTTTCGTCCGAGGCATGCAGGTTTTGTGGATGGCTTTGTGTTAAAAATCGCCAATGATGGTGGGCGTATTTTAGGAGGAACCTTTTTAGGGACTACTGCTTATGACATGTGTTTTTTTGTTCAGGTGGACGAGGACGATGATGTATATGTTTTAGGACAGTCAAGAGGAGACTATCCAGTGTATAATGCTGAATATTTCAATAGGAACAGCCGTCAGTTTATTCATAAGCTTAATAATAGTTTGCGTGGCCAGGTTTTTTCTACTGTAATAGGCTCTTCACAAAATAAAAATGATTTTTCTCCTACGGCATTTATGGTAAACCAGTGCAAACAAATGTATTTTTCTGGTTGGGGTGGGGGCAGTAATAACTCTCCCAATGCATATTTTAATGGCAATACTAATAACCTTCCCACCACATCAAACGCTTTTCAACGTACTACCAATGGTTCAGATTTTTATATTTCGGTCATAGATGTTGATGCTAGCGGGTTAACTTACGGTACATATGTTGGCGGGAGTGGCCATGACCATGTAGATGGAGGAACTAGTAGGTTTGACAATAATGGAGTTATTTACCAATCTGTGTGTAGCTGTGGAGGTTCAGAGAGCAATTTCCCGACTACGCCTGGTGTATGGTCGCCAAATAATAGAGCTACAGGGGCCAATGCGTGTAACAATGCCCTAATCAAGTTTAATGTGCAAGGTTTAAAAGCCGATTTCGAAGCAGACCCTGAAGAAGGTTGCGCCCCTTTGAGTGTTCGTTTTACCAATCAGTCTGTAGGGGCAACTTATTATTTCTGGAATTCAGGGGATGGGAGAGAACGATCTTCTCAACGACCAGATTTTAATCATACATATCATAACCCTGGTGTCTATGAGGCAACTTTAATTGCATATAACCCTAACTCTTGCGACCAATATGATACGGCCGTTAAGCATATTGAGGTTTTTAAACCTGATATTGACGAGGCAAAAGAGCATCATGTGATATGCTATCCAGATTCTGCCCACCTTAACCAAAACTATAAAGAAGAGTATTCTTATGAGTGGTCTCCTGGTAATACCCTGTCAAACTCCACTGTTCCAGACCCGTTTGCCTTTCCAGATACTGCTACTACTTATACGGTGTTGATTAAAGATGAGAATAATTGTGAAGGCTCTAAAGAAGTCTTTGTTGATGTTGCCAGGATAGACTCTAGCTTTTCTGTTGAGAATATCACGGATTGCAAAGGCCTGCCAAGAGGCGCTTTTCATAATGATAGTTATGGGCCTCTTCGCTTTACCTGGGATCTGGGAGATGGAAGTATAGTTAATGACCAGGAGCTTGAACATACATTTCCAGCTTTTGGAACTTACCATATTCAATTTACCGTAGAAAATGAACTTTGCTCTTGGACCGGTACAGATGAGTTAGACTTGCCAGAGGTTTTGGCTCCTAATCTGATTACACCTAATAACGATGGTAAGAATGACTTTTATGAGATTAAAGGGATGACTGAAAATTGGCGGTTCGATCTTTATAATAGATGGGGGGATCCCGTGTACTCTCATGAAAACTATGATAATACATTTGGTGGGGAAGGTTTAAGTGAAGGTGTATACTATTACCTGATAACTACACCACGAGGTGTTAAGTGTAAAGGGTGGTTGCATTTGATGAGATAATAAAGGAAAGTCATATATGATGAAATGGATAACTGGCCCAATGCCAAGATCAGATATCTACGAGCTATTTCTCTTTTCTTGCTTTACCTTACTTTTTCTTTTCTACCGTTTATGTTGTCGCTTAACCTAACAGCAGTTTATGCAATGACGCCCCTTCAGGGCTGTTTCAGACGCTATTAACCGTTTCTATAATCATATCGCCCCTTCGGGGCTCTAAATTAACCTGCATAGTTCAGTAGTGCCTATTTGTTATCGGCACCCACATGTATTTGAGTATACTCCTTTTTTGGAAAAATCAGAAAGGTAGAAGATTGTGGAGAAAGAGAAATAGGTAGCACAGGTCTATCTGAAATAATTCGTCAGCATCCAAAGACCTGACGGCTTTATAAAAGACCAACTGCACTTTATTGAATATAACGCCCCTTCAGGGCTGTTTTAGATGCTATTAATTGTTTCTATAATCATGTCGCCCCTTCGGGGCTCTAAAAAAGCCTGCATAGTTCAGTAGTGCCTATTTGTTATCGGCACCCACTGTATATGAAAGCCTTTTATTTGAACAAGCAAGAAAAGTAAGAAAGTGTGGCGGTAACATTGCGGGAAACACCCGTCAGTGTCCAAAGGGCTGACGACGTATCAGACTTTAAACCACCATTCATAAAAAAAGCCCCTCTTTGCTATCAAAGGAGGCTTTTTTTATTTATAACTACAGTGTTTTTAAGCTACTGAAGTAGTATTTAGCATTGACTCGTCACGTGCTTCAAGTTTTGATTCGCCCATGAGGAACTCATCCACATTTCTGGCAGCTTCTCTACCTTCAGCCATAGCCCATACAACTAACGACTGGCCTCTTCTCATATCACCAGCAGAGAAAATTTTCTTTTTGCTTGATTGATATGAGTCGTCACACTTCACGTTTCCTCTTTCATCATACTCAAGCTCTAGTTCGTTAAGCATGCCTTCGTGCTGAGGGTGAAGGAAACCAACTGCTAAAAGCGCTAGTTCGCAAGGAATTATTTTTTCAGTACCTTCAATTTCTACGTACTTAGGCATCTTTCCTGGCTCAGGCTTGTTCCATCCCATTTCGGCTACTTTTAGACCTGTTAAGTTGCCATTTTCATCACCCACAAACTCTTTGGTGAAGATAGACCATTTACGCTCACATCCTTCTTCATGGGAAGTAGATGTTCTGAGGATCATTGGCCATTGTGGCCAAGGAGTAGTGTCAGGTCTATCTACCGGAGGTTTAGGTAGAAGCTCTACTTGGGTAATGGATTTGGCACCATGTCTGTTAGAAGTTCCTACACAGTCAGCACCTGTGTCACCACCACCTATAACAATGACATTTTTATCAGTGGCCAATATATCTTCTGTGGTAACTTCCTTATTGCTAACGCGTCTGTTTTGTTGCGTTAGGAAGTCCATAGCAAAATGAACACCTTTTAGGTTTCTTCCAGGAATAGGAAGGTCTCTAGGCACCGTTGAGCCACCGCAAAGAACTATAGCATCAAAGTCGTTTAGAAGTTGCTTTACTTTCACATTCTTACCAACATTAGCGTTGGTTTTGAATACTACGCCTTCTTCTTCCATTAGTTTTACACGACGCTCAATGACCCATTTCTCAAGCTTGAAATCTGGGATACCATATCTTAAAAGGCCACCTATTTCATCTGCTCTTTCAAATACAGTCACCCAATGTCCAGCTTTGTTCAATTGGGCAGCGGCAGCCAAACCAGAAGGGCCAGAGCCTACAACCGCAACTTTTTTACCAGTACGTACAGAAGGTACTACAGGCTTAATTAATCCTTTTTTAAAGGCAGTCTCAACTATGTTCTTTTCAATTTCCTCAATTGTAACAGGAGGCTTGTTGATACCAAGAACACATGCTGCTTCACAAGGGGCAGGGCATATCCTACCGGTAAACTCAGGAAAGTTATTGGTAGATAGAAGTACTTGAATAGCCTCTTCCCAATTTCCTTCGTATACAGCGTCATTAAATTCAGGTATATTATTACCTAGTGGGCATCCGTTGTGGCAAAAAGGTACACCACAGTCCATGCATCTGCTTGCCTGCTTTTGTACGTTTTCTTCACCGAACTCTATATAGAGCTCTTTATAATCTTTTACCCTTTCTTTGGGATCCCTTTTTTGAGGGAGGTCCCTGTCAAATTCTAGAAATCCGGTTGGTTTACCCATGAATTAATACCTCCTTATTATCAGTTGACTCCTTTTGTTGTTGCTTTCTTTTTAACAATACGTTTTTGTAATCCGTTGGCATTACTTTGATGAAGTGCTTCACTTCTTCATCCCAGTTTTTAAGAATGCCTTCAGCTACGTCACTTCCAGTGTACTTGAAGTGGTTTTTGATAAGGTCTTTCAATAGTTCCAGATCTTCATTTTCCATTGGGTCAAATCCGATCATTTCCATATTGCAGCGCTCCTTAAACTTCTTGGCCTTATCGTAAATAAATGCCATACCTCCACTCATACCAGCGGCAAAGTTACGACCGGTTTCGCCAAGTATAACGGCGATACCACCTGTCATATATTCACAACCGTGATCTCCAACACCTTCTACCACTGCTTTTGCGCCAGAGTTTCTTACACAGAACCTCTCGCCAGCTTGTCCTCTGATGTATGCATCTCCAGAAGTAGCTCCGTAGAAGCAAACATTACCAACAATAATGTTATCCGAAGGGTTAAACTTGGACTCTTTTGGTGGGTACAGGATTAATGTAGAGCCTGACAAACCTTTACCAAAATAATCGTTTGCCTCACCTTCTAGTTCCATTTTGATACCAGGTGCAGTGAATGCGCCAAAGCTTTGTCCGGCAGAACCTTTAAACTTAAGGTGTATGGTGCCAGCAGGTAGGCCTTGTCCTTTATATTTTTTAGACACTTCGTTGGATAACATAGTTCCAGCGGAGCGGTCTATATTCGTTATTTTAAACTCTTTGGAAACCGGTTTCTGGTTCTCAAGTGCAGGTTTAGCAGCCTCTATTAGCGCATTGTCAAGAACTAGTTCTAGACCATGGTCTTGCTCTTCTTGCTTATAGATACCAACTTCAGGGTCTGCTTCTGCTTTGTAAAGGATACCAGAAAGATCCAGAGACTTATACTTCCAGTGGTTGATGTCATCTCTAATTGCCAGTTTATCAACTTGGCCTATCATTTCATCAACAGTTCTGAAGCCTAGCTCTGCCATTATTTCTCTAAGCTCAGTAGCTAAGAAAGTAAACAGGTTCACTACATGCTCAGGTTTTCCAGAGAATAAAGCCCTAAGTTCTTTGTTTTGAGTTGCTACACCTACCGGGCAAGTATTTAAGTGACACTTACGCATCATAATACATCCGGCGGTTACAAGGGCAGCCGTTGCTACACCCCACTCTTCAGCACCTAGAAGCGCAGCGATGGCAAGGTCGCGACCGGTTTTCATCTGACCGTCTGCCTGAACTGTAATTCTGCTTCTTAGTTTATTTTTTACCAATGTTTGGTGCGTCTCAGCCAAACCAAGCTCCCAAGGAAGACCTGCGTGACGGATAGAACTAATTGGAGAGGCTCCTGTTCCACCATCATGTCCAGAAATAAGTACTACATCGGCATGCGCTTTAGTAACACCAGCCGCAATGGTACCTACACCGGCCTCAGAAACTAGTTTTACATTTATTCTCGCCTCACGGTTTGAATTCTTAAGGTCGAAAATCAACTGTGCTAAGTCTTCAATAGAATAAATATCGTGGTGTGGAGGAGGAGAAATAAGTCCTACACCCGGGGTAGAGTGTCTTACCCTTCCTATCCAATCATCTACTTTATGTCCAGGAAGCTGACCACCTTCACCAGGCTTAGCACCTTGGGCCATTTTGATCTGAATTTCATCAGCATTGGCCAAATAGTAACTTGTTACACCAAAACGGCCTGAAGCTACCTGCTTAATGGCAGATCTTTCCCAATCGCCGTTTGGCTTTCTCTCAAATCTTATTTCGTCTTCTCCACCTTCTCCAGAGTTACTTTTACCACCAATTCTGTTCATGGCAATGGCCAAGGTAGTATGTGCTTCGTGAGATATTGAGCCAAAAGACATTGCACCTGTGGCAAATCTCTTGAATATATTCTCAATAGGCTCCACTTCTTCTAGTGGGATTGGTTCGTCCGCAGGCTTAAATTTGAGGAGACCTCTAAGTGTAGCAGCTTTGACACTTTGGTCGTTAACTAGCTTTGCGTATTTTTTATATACAGAATAGTCATTAGTCTTGGTAGACTGCTGTAATAGATGTATAGTTTGAGGGTTGAATAAGTGATACTCACCTCTTCTCTTCCACTGGTAAACCCCACCAACTTCCAATCTTGAATTTTGTATAGGTTTGGCTGGGAATGCCAACTTATGCTTGGTCAGTGCCTCTTTTGCAATTCCATCAAGGTTTAAACCTCCAATTCTTGATACTGTATTAGTAAAGTATTTGTCAATAACATCTTTGCTGATACCAAGCGCTTCGAAAATTTGTGCTCCCTGATAAGACTGTAGGGTAGAAATACCCATTTTAGAGAACACTTTAAGCAAGCCATTATTTACAGCTTTGATGTAATTGGCAAACAGTTTGTCTTCTGCAAGCTCAGAATCAATAAAGCCTTTGTTCTTAAGGTCTACAATTGATTCAAAAGTTAAATAAGGATTTACGGCAGAGGCGCCAAAGCTTATTAGCGTTGCAAAGTGGTGTACTTCCCATACATCGCCAGCTTCTACTACTATGCCTACTTTTCCTCTGTAACCTTTCTTGATTAGGTGATGGTGTACAGCAGAAGTGGCTAATAAAGAAGGCACAGGCGCATGGCTACTGTCTACATTTCTGTCAGAAAGCAGGATAATAGAATAACCATCCTCTACTGCGTCTGAAGCATAGTTACAGATTCTTGTAAGTGCTTTTTCAAGAGAGCCTAGCTGCCCGTCTGCTTTAAAGGTTATGTTGATCGTCTTAGTTTGGAAGTAAGACTGGTCTAGATAGCGTAGTTTTTCAAGATCTTTGTTAGTAAGCACAGGCTGCTTTAGCTCAACGATCTTGCAGTGCATAGGCGACTCTTCAAGAAGGTTAAGCGATCCGCCCACATAAGAAATAAGGGACATAACCATACGCTCCCTGATTGGGTCAATCGGAGGGTTGGTTACCTGGGCAAACAACTGCTTGAAATAGTTAGCTAAATGTTGACTTTGATCTGAAAGAATGGCCAGTGGAGTGTCTATACCCATAGAACCAATAGGTTCTTTGCCTGTTTCGGCCATTTCAGAAACAACAACTTTTAGGTCTTCTGTAGAATAACCAAAAGTTTGCTGTCTTTTAAGTAAGGTTTTTTCATCAGGCTGTTGGAAAGAACTTATAGCTTCTGGCAGCTCGTCCAGCTTAATTTTGTTCTTTAGCCAGTCTTTATATGGTTGCTTAGAGCAGATATCAGCTTTTAACTCTTCGTCGCTGATAATTCTACCTTGCTCAAGGTCTGCTACAAACATTCTTCCTGGTTGCAGCCTTCCTTTGGTAACTACTTTAGATTGGTCTACCTCAATAACTCCGGCCTCAGAGGCCATAATCACAGTATCGTCTTCTGTAACTACATATCTTGAAGGACGAAGTCCGTTTCTGTCAAGGGTAGCGCCTACTACTTTACCGTCAGTAAATGAAATAGAAGCAGGACCGTCCCATGGTTCCATAAGCGCAGCATGATATTCGTAGAATGCCCTTTTGGTGTCATTCATGTCATCATTACCGTCCCATGCTTCAGGCACCAGCATCATCATTACATGTGGTAGAGATCTTCCACTTAAAGTAAGAAGTTCTATAGCATTATCTAAGTTGGCGGAGTCAGACTGCGATGAGTCACAGATCGGACTTACCATGTCAAGCTCTTCTCTTGTAAAGTGCTTAGATTCGAAAGCAGCTTCTTGCGCTTTCATCCAGTTTACATTTCCCTTAACAGTGTTGATTTCACCATTGTGTGCTATATAACGGAAAGGCTGTGCCAGTTTCCAAGAAGGGAACGTATTAGTGGAAAACCTTGAGTGGACAACTGCTAGCGCAGAAACAACTTCGTCATGATGAAGGTCCAGGAAGTAAGGCCTTACCTGGTTTGTTGTAAGCTGTCCTTTATAAGTAATAGTCTTATAAGAAAGAGAAACAAAGTGGAATAGGTCTTTGATTGTCTTAGACTGTACAGACTCTCTAACAAGTCTGGTAACATAGTTTCTAAGAACGAATAATTTCCTTTCGAAATCTTCAGGGTCATTAATGTTGTCAGGCTTTTTAATAAAAACCTGTTCCATCTGCGGCTCAACTGCCAAGGCACTTGGCCCAATGCCTTCAGTGCAAACTGGGAGTTTTCTGTAGCCAAGAAGTTGCATGCCGAGCTTTTCAATATTTCTGTTTAGAATAGCCCTACAGTCTTCACGCTCTTTCTCGTCTTTAGGAAAGAAAACCATTCCGACGCCATAATCTCCAAATGCCGGAAGCTTAATTCCTGATTTTACACATTCATCAACAAAAAACTCATGTGGCACTTGTATAAGTATACCTGCACCGTCTCCAGTGTTTGGTTCACAGCCACAGGCTCCTCTATGCTCCATTCTGGCGAGCATATGAAGCGCATCTTCTATAATTTTGTGTGATTTTCTTCCTTTCAGGTTAGCTACAAAGCCGATACCGCATGAGTCGTGCTCAAAGCTGGCATTGTACAATCCGGTATTATTTTGTTTCGTCATCAGGAATATTAATAAAGTTGTAGTTTTTTACCAGAATCCTTTTAGTTGTATCCGAACATGCTTATTGAGAAATAAGTTTCATGCTTGTTTTAGCATGCTGGACTTGTCAATATTGATAAGAATAGCCCTTTTCAGAAAAGGGTGTTTTACAAAAATACTTAAAGTTGAGTATAAATTGTAAGAATAAACCTATCTTTTTATTACATCTGCGTTAATTTTCTTCCTAAAATGCAAGAATAAATTAAATAGGTTATATTTTAACTTCTTTTACAAGGCTATTATTTTAAAAGTTGTAGTATTTTGTTTGAAAATTGTGGCTTTTTTTAATTTTTTGTGTCCTTTTTTTTAATCATTTCGGTAAGCTGGCTCCTTTATTATTAAAATAATCCATTATGATTTTAAGTAAGGCCTGCTGAATAATCAACATATAGTAAGGTCCGCAAACCCTTATATATATAATGTAATGGTGTGTGTGCTTCGAATGTGAGAACAAAAAGTATGTTGCTAGCCTAAAAGTGAATGTTAGATCAAACTTTCTTAATTTGCTTAGCACCGGAAATTATAAAATAGAATGATAGCGCCTGCGCCTATTATTTTTTTGGGTGGTTCTTCTTCATTAAAGATTGCCTGCATATAGATTTGGAAATCAAACCTTTTATTTTCAGGTCATCTGTAGCGTTCATTAAAAGTCATTCGAATCTATAAAAAGTACATAAAAATATTAGTATTTTATTGTTTTTTGCGCTATTTTAATAAAACATTTCAATGAGTATCCTTGTTTAAAAGCTGCTTTTAGGAAAATTATAATGTAATTTTTCTAATAATAAAGTTTGTTTTTCAGGGTTACCTTTGGTTTGTCTTAATGTATTTATGGGGCATTTAATTAATAGTGTTAATATATAATCATAAAATATGAGGCGAATATTTACTGGATGCTTTATGGCTTTGTTCATCGTGGTTAGTGCCGCAGTGAACTTAAAAGCTCAGACCGCAGAACATCCTTTTGCGCAAAACAGGACATTTTCACATGGTTTTATGCCTACCACCATTAGTGAAAGCCATGCCCAAACAGGCTATGAAGAATTTATGGATAGGTACTATCGGGAATGTTCAGGAGATAATTCAGCCAGGATCATAGAGCCGTCAAGGAATGACCGTACTGTTTCTGAGGGTATGGGTTATGGTATGCTATTGGCCGCCTACTATGGAGACAAAGAGAAGTTTGACAAGCTGTGGCGGTTTTACAGGAACAGGAGGAATGACAATGGCGTTATGCACTGGGAATATACTAACTGCACCAATTTGGTAGGCCGTAATGGCGCTACAGATGGAGACTTGGATGCTGCCATGGCTTTGGTTATAGCTACCTGCCAGTGGCCTAACAGCTCTCAGCCTTTCGATTACGAGCAAGATGCTACAAACCTTATAGCTGCTATTAGGCAACATGAGTTTACTACATGTAATGGCTTAATTGTTCAAAAACCTGGGGATGCTTTTGGAGGGTGTACATGTACCAACCCTTCGTATTTTTCTCCTGGATATTACCGTGCATTTGCTCAGTTTTCACCTAATGACGCAGATTTCTGGACCAAAGCAGCAGATGATTCTTATGTAACCCTTTTAGCCAATGCTAATTCAAATACAGGTTTAGTTTCTGCCTGGACTAACGCTACAGGTGGTGCGCCATCAGATTGTGGTGTAGCCGAAGGTGGTGGTGGCGATGCTGATACTTATCAATATGATGCCGCCAGGACCCCTTGGAGAATCGCAGTTGACTATCTTTGGTGGGGAACGCCTGAGGCTGGTGAGTGGCTACAAAAACTTACTTCTTGGGTTAATGCACCTGCGAGTGACCAAGGAGGATGGACTGGTGGAGGAGGTATAGCCAATATTACCAGTGGTTACCATAGAGACGGAAGACCGCTGAATACTTGGCGGAACTCGGCTTTCACAGGAGCCTTTGCATTGGCTGCCATGGCTACTAGCCAGGAAGATGCTGACAGTTTTCACGACTGGTGGATGCGTAACTCGGTTACTAGTGGTACCCCAGGGCCTGGTCAATTAGATGATGTGCCTTACTATCAGCATTCCCTTAAAGTATTATATATGTTCCTTTCTACAGGAAACTTCTGGTTCCCATGCTCTGAAGGACCTACATGTCAAGTGCCTGATCTTGGCGAAGATGTTTCCTTGTGCGGTACTTCTTCTGTTACTCTGCGCTCAGGTGTAGAAACTGGGGGTGACGTAAGGTTTACCTGGAGAAGAGGTAACACTGTACTGGTTCAGAGCTCTGCTACTGAAAACACTTTTTCCGCTAGCGAGCCAGGTACTTATTCTGTAACTGTGGAAGATGGTAATTGCAGTGAAACAGATGAAATTGAAGTTGCTTCAGAGTTAATTGCTCCTTCTTTTGGAGGAGAAAAGGAGCTTTGTGATCCAGCAGTTATCGATTTGACACCTCAAAATCTATCTACTTTTCCTGAAGGTACGACTTGGGAATGGCAAAAAGACGGCAGTGTTATAGCTGGCGAAACTGCATCTGTGCTCGAAAATGTGCGTAGAGCTGGCACGTATACATTGACTGCCAGTGTTGCAGGTTGTCCTTCTACCAGTGGTAGTGTGGAAGTTGTTTCAAATTTACCAACGCCTGTAGATGGTTGTCGTAGCACTCCTGGAGCGGTACAATTGAGCGTAGAGGGAGGAAATGGTCCTTTCTCATGGTATGCTAATAGTAGTGGTGGCGAAGCGCTGGGTACTGGCGAGACCTTTACTACACCTTCTATAAGTAGTAATACCACATATTATGTAGGACAAGGCGGTGTTTCTGTGACGGGATCAGTAGGGCCGGAATCACGATCATCTAGTGGTTGGAATGGAGCGATAAGTGATTATGATAGCTATAGGATTGTTTTTAATGCGGAAACTGCCTTTACTCTACACTCTGTGGTGGCTTACCCAATGAGCAATCAAGATATTACTGTCAGGGTTTTGGATAGCAATGGAGATATTATTGCTTCAAAAACCTTGGAGAATGTTTCTGGTGGTGACGCGCAAACGCTCGATCTTGAGTTTTCTATCCCTGAAGGCGATGGATATACGTTAGACGCTTATGGTACTACTGGGCAGCTGTGGATGGACGGCGATGGTGCAGGGCGTTCTTATCCTTATACCTTAGATGGTGTAGTTTCTATCGTAGGTACACAGCCTGGTTTTGCAGCAGGCAATGGTTGGTGGCTATATTTCTTTGATTGGACTGTAAGTACTGGCACCGGCTGTGCCAGGGTTCCTGTTGAGGCTAGGGTTGATCAAGATTGTGAAGATGCATGTGAAGAACCTGGGGATGCAGGAGATATTGAAGGGGAAAGGGAAGTGTGCAGCTCCGAAAGCAATGTTTCTTTTTCTGTGCCTGAAGTTTCTGGCGCGACTGAATATATTTGGACAGTGCCTAATGGTGCAACTATCGTAGAAGGTGAAAATACCCGCTCTATAGTTGTGGATTTTGGTACGAACGGTGGAACTATCTCTGTGGTTCCTACCAATGAGTGTGGTGAGGGGGCTATGGCTTCTATAACTGTGGATGTGAATACTGCCCCTGCTCGTCCTGGAACAATTACCGGAAGCAGTGAAGTATGTGAAGGTGAAACTGAAGTAAGGTATAGTGTAGCTAGCGTTTCTGGTGCTGATTCTTATGAGTGGGAGTTGCCTGCTGACGCATCTTTCTCATCAGGTCAGAACAGCAGAGAAATTTATGTCAACTTTGGAAATACAGGCGGCCAACTTTTTGTAAAAGCCGTTAACGAGTGTGGCGAGAGTAGGACAAGAAGTATAACTGTTAATACAGTAGACGGTCCTGCTACCCCAGATGCCGGAAGTGAGCAGTTTGTTGCGTCAGAAAGCGCTACTTTGGCTGCAACTTCGGATTATTCGGGGGTTTGGTCGAACGTTTCTGGAAGTGGGAATATCAGTAACCCAAATAGTTCGACTACAACTGTTTCAGGTTTAAGCGAGGGCGCAAATGTCTTTAGATTTACTGTGTCTACAACCTGTGGCGAAGCTTATGACGAGGTGGTGATCAATGTAGGGTCAGCGCCTGAGGTAGGTTCTATTGATGGGCCTGATGCTGTAGAGGCTGGGGTAAGCTATACATATAGTGTGGCCAATGTAAGCGGAGCTTCTTATGAATGGAGTGTTCCTTCTGGTGCTATTATAGAAAGTGGTCAGGGAACCAATACCATTAATGTGAGATTTAGTGATGGAACAAGTGGATCTGTAAGGGTAGAAGCCTCTAATGAGTTTGGCACTACTACCGAAACACTGCCAGTGAGCGTTGGCGGTGCACCTGCTATTGGTTCAGAGGTTGAAGGTCAAAACTATGTAATAGTAGGGGAAACTTATGAGTTCTCTGTACCTGATGTTGAAGGTACTGATTACGACTGGTCGCTACCGCCAGGTGCAACGCTTGTGGGTGGCCAAGGAACCAGTAGCATTTCTGTTGTTTTTGACGAGGGTGTTTCTGGCGAAGTTTCTGTTGTGGCGAGCAATGCCAATGGAAGCTCTACCGCTACTACTACTGTTACTTCAGGTTACTCGCCTACAGACGCTGATATTGATGGTGAATCTGATGTTGAGGCAAATAATACTTACACTTATACAGTGCCTCAGCAAGAAGGTGTAGATTATAACTGGTCTGTACCTGCGGGCGTAGACATTGTAAGTGGCCAAGGAACAAACAGCTTGACTGTGCAGGTTGGTGATAACGTTTCTGGTGATATAGCAGTGGATATGTCTAATAATTTTGGAAACACACATGCTAGTTTACATGTAAACACTTCTGAGCCTGAACCGGAAGAGCCGTCTGAAATTGAGGGTGTCGATGAACTGGAGGTTGGTGAGGAGTATACGTTTTCTGTTCCATATAATGAAGGCTCAGACTATGAGTGGACAGTACCAGAAGGTATAGAAATAGTGAGTGGGCAAGGCACTAATGAGATAACTGTAGTAGTTAGGGGTGAAGTTGATGGTGAAATTACAGTACGGGAGACTAGAGGTACGCAAAGCAGTACGGTGTCTATCAGTATAACAGCTATCAATACTACGAGTGTATCGGAAGCTACAGGAAGAGACAATATCAATATTTATCCTAATCCATATACTGAAACTGCTATATTGAGAATTAATACCGATACACAGGATCAGGTAAACGTACTGATTACAGACGCTAAAGGTACGGTGGTTGCCAGGGTAGAAGGGCAGTTTACTAATGAAGATATCATTGTAGGTAATGGACTTGCTTCTGGAATGTACTTTGTACAGGTTTCCTATGCTGGTAATGTTCAGGTGGTTAAGATGATTAAGTTCTAAATGATATAAAAATTTATTTAATGCCGGGAGAGCTTGCCTTTTCCGGCATTTTTTTTGCTAGTACTATTGTTATTCGTTTTCTTAGTGTTAAATTTACAATTTCAAGGGTAGTGTTTTAAATCTAGTAAAAAGTTTATATGAAGAAGTTTTACATTATTCCTGTGTTGGTGCTAATGTGTTTTGCAAATAAGACAAAGGCGCAAACAGGACATCAAGACAATTTCGAACAAGGGCTTTCTCAAGGATGGAATGGAGGCTCTCATTACCAGCTTTCTGTAGAAGATAACCAGCTAAAAGTAGTCGGGCAAGGAGCCGGGCCTGGTTATGAAAGCTTTTATTTGGATTTTCCAGAGTCTCTAGATTTATCTGAAAACCCGTATGTTCAGTTTAAAATTAAAAGTAATAGTGCTTTTATTTTGAGGGTTGATTTGCGTGATGATGTGGGTAATACTCAAGTGACTAATAGGTGGCCTATCAAACGTGTGGTTCGGGAAACGGAGGAGTTTACAGAGTATTTTTATGACTTCTCAGGAAAGTTTCGCCAATCTTACCCAAATCATAGTGATGTAAGCGCAGATAGAATTTCTCGTGTCGAGTTTCTTGTCAACCCTAACAGGGAAGCGTTTGAAGATACTTTTTATATAGATGATTTGAGAGTAGGTTCAGAGCATGATACTACATTGGCCAAGAAAAGGATCCGGTTAAATCAAATTGGTTTCTATCCTGAACAGGCAAAGAGAGCGGTAGTGGTGTCTCCTGAAGAGCATGCCGAGTTTAAAGTAATCAATGTAGAGGATGGGGAAGAAGTGTACAGTGGTAACTTGGAAGAGTCAAGGGTTTGGAATCCTTCGCAGGAGCTAGTCGGTCAGGCTGATTTTTCAGCTTTAGAGACACCTGGGAGGTATAAGTTATATGTGGAAGGTATAGGCAATTCCTATGAATTCTCTATAAAAGAGCAAGTGCACCATGGAGTCCTTAGAGCGGCTTTAAGGTCTTATTATCTGCAAAGGGCTTCTATTCCTATTGAAGAAGCTTATGCCGGCATTTATGCACGTCCGGCGGGTCACCCTGACCTTGAGGTAAAGATACATTCTTCAGCAGCAGACGCCAGTAGACCTGCAGAGTATGAAGTTTCTTCACCTGGTGGTTGGTATGATGCAGGTGATTATGGTAAGTATGTGGTCAATTCTGGCATTTCTACTTATTCTTTACTTTCAGCTTACGAAAATTATCCAGACTATTTTGATACGCTAGACCTAGGAATTCCTAAAATGCAAGGTGTTCCCGACCTTCTTAATGAAGCGCTCTACAATATTCGCTGGATGTTGACTATGCAGGATCCTAATGATGGTGGGGTATACCATAAGTTAACAAGCGAACGACATGATGGACACTTTATGCCTCACGAGGCAACCTTTCGCGCGGGAGCCCCTCAAAGGTATATGTTTAGAAAAAGTACGGCAGCTACCTTAAACTTTTCAGCAATTATGGCACAATCATATAGGATCTTTAACCTATATGAAGATGTATTGCCTGGTTTGGCTGATTCATGTATCAATGCATCTTTAAAAGCTTATCATTGGGCTGTAGAGAATCCTGAAGAGTATTTTAAAAACCCATCAGATCATGTTACGACAGGACAATATGCTGATGAAAACGTAGAAGACGAGTTTTCTTGGGCTAGTGCTGAATTGCTGGTAAGTACCCGCGATGAGCAGTTTGCCGAAAGGATTGTTTTTAGGAACATAAGGGTGCCGAGTTGGCAGAACACTGGTGCTTTAGCAATAACTACTTTAAATAAGTACATTGACCAAATGTCAGGTTTGGGGATTAGTAGTTCAGATGTTCGCAGCAGCCTGGTTAATGCAACAATGGCTTATGAAGGTGCGGTGACGAGAAACTTGTCAGCTTATCGTGTAGCTATGGGTGCTCGACATGGTGATTTTGTCTGGGGAAGTAATGCGTATGCTGGTAATCAAGGGCTGATTTTGCTAGAAACTTATCATAACTTAAATAACCAGAACTATTTTAATGCGGCATTGGCCAACCTTGACTATTTGCTTGGTCGTAATGGTGTAGGATATAGTTTTGTTACAAACTATGGTAGTATGACTCCTGCCAATCCGCATCATAGGATCTCAGCAAATGATGGAATAGCCCTCCCTGTGCCTGGATTGGTCGTTGGAGGGCCTCAGGTAGAAGACCATGAAGGTGATGGCCGTTGCCCTAAGTATCCATCAGATTATCCGGGGGCGGCTTATCATGATCTGTATTGTAGTTTTTCTACCAATGAAAATGCCATCAACTATAACTCAGCTTTTGTTGCACTTTGTGCTGGAATAGAAGCCATAGAAGCAGGTGCTCAAATCAATAGGTTGCCGCTCCCTGAGCCTAGAAAAGTCGTACTTGACACTGATAAGCCTTATGTAAAGCAGACGGTGAAAGTATACCCTAACCCGGTTGATGAGAATTTAAGTATTTCATTTTATTCAGAAGATCAGGTTTCCAGGGTTCAGGTGCTCGATGCAACAGGCAAAGTTCATTTGGAGGAAAATATCTCTGGCAGCGGAAATGTTCAATCTTCGTTAAATGTGTCCAGGCTTAATCCTGGAGTGTATATCATAAACCTTAGCAACGGAAGCGGTATTCAACATACCAAGTTCGTGAAGCAATAATAGTTAAGCCTGAAATTGCAATAGAAGTTTCTATTAAGTAGCAAAATCTATCGCATAACCCAGGTTAAAAAGCTATAACAAAAAAGGCTGTCCCTGTTAAGAGACAGCCTTTTTTAATGATTAAATTGGGTTTGCTTATTTTTCTGCCTTTTCTGCATATTCAGGGAATGTAACGGTATAAAGGTCTATCGCTTCCTGAATGATTTTATAAGCTTCTTCTCTATGAAGGAAGGTTTGTACCACTACCTGCTTTTGTTCTAGCTTTTTGTAGTCTTCAAAAAATCTTTTCATTTCAATGAGGGTATGAGGTGGAAGCTCTTCTATATCATTGATATGGTTTACAGACATATCATTTTTAGCTACAGCGATAATTTTATCATCTTTCTCGTTATCGTCTATCATTTGCATTACCCCTATAACTTTTGCTTCTATAAGGCACATTGGCACAACATCTATAGAGCAAATAACCAGTATATCTAAAGGATCCTGATCGTCACAATAGGTTTTTGGAATAAATCCATAGTTTGCAGGATAGTGTACTGCAGAGAATAAAACCCTGTCTAATTTAATTAATCCACTGTCTTTTTCCAGTTCATACTTCGCTTTCGATCCTTTAGGTATTTCTATTATACTTTGAACTGTACGTGGAGCGTCTTCCCCAAAAGGAACATTATGCCATGGATTCATACTATCACATTTATTTATTTAAAAAATTTTTGCCAAATATATAGGAAATTACTAAGATCTGCCTGAAGTCTGAGAAATAAAACTTCTACATTATGAAATTTTTTTATAAATATCTATGTTTGTACTTCAGATGCTCACTATGCGACTTCTATATATTACACGAATTTTAAGTATTTGTTTAATACTTTTCTCCCTAATGACATTCTCATTAGAGAAGGGACAGGTATTTTCAGGTATTTCGCATGTTGAGTCAGTCGTTTCAGATGAAGATACAGATTCCGGTCAACAGGAAAAAATTACCGAAGCTTCTATCGAAGCGGTAATACCATTTGTTTACGTTGATTTGGACAAATTGTTTTTCCATCTCATAGTCAAACCTTCTGAGCGCTTATCGGCGCATACTTTATATGAAGCTTGCCCTCAAATAACCGGCAAGTTCTTTAAAGTCCTCTTTAATTATATAATATCCCCTAATGCGCCCTGACGCAATACTTGCAGCTTTTTTACAGTAAAATAGCCTGTGTGAACTCTTTATTCGAGATTTAACTTAAGAATAAGTTGTCTCTTTACAAAATAGTATTTTTACAAAACAAGTATATTTATAATAATTAAGAATTATGCGAAATAAAGGTGCCATAATCGTTTTAACGGCCATAGTTTCCATACTATGTATTTACTTTTTGTCATTCTCGCTGGTCTCTAACAAGATTCAGAAGGATGCTGTCCGCTTTGCTACTACAGCAGACGGCGTGGTTGACTTCGCTAAGAAGCAAGAGTATTTGGACTCAATTTATAACGAGGTGGTTTTCTTGGGTTATACTTATCAAGAAATCAAGAAACACCAGCTTAAGCTTGGCCTTGACCTTCAGGGCGGTATGCACGTAACACTTGAAGTTTCTCCGGCTGACATCATCACTGCTTTGTCTGGAGATAGCAAAGATGCGGACTTCCGTGAGGCAATGAAGCGTACAAAGGAGCAAAAGCGTAACAGCCAAGAGAGCTTTAGTGCTTTGTTTCATAGAAATTTTAAAGAAGTTGCCCCAGAAAGAAATTTGGCTGAAATTTTTGCCAACCTTTCTACTAAAGGAAGAATTGAAAGAACGTCTTCTGATAGCGAGGTGCTGAGATATATCGATAGAGAAATTGATGATGCTATCGATCGTACCTTCCAGATTTTGAGGGCTAGGGTAGACCGCTTTGGTGTTGCTAACCCTAACATTCAAAGGGTTCAAGGTACTGGACGTTTGCAAGTAGAACTGCCTGGTGCTGACAATCCAGAGCGTGTGAGAAACTTGTTGTCTGGTGTTGCAAAACTTGAGTTTATGGAAGTTGTGCACCCTCAGGAGCTTCAGAATACTATTATCGCTATCAATGACTATTTGGTAGGGGTTGAAAAAGCTGAGAAAAAGTCTTCTGACAACAAAGAGGAAGACAAGGCTGCCGATGAGCTTTTAGGCGACGGCGCTGATGAACTTCTTGGTGATGACGAAGAGACTTTGGCTGGCGAGGGCGATACCCTTCAAGCTTCTGCTGAGGAAGACGGTGATGGGATTGAAGCTGATACTACAGAAGAGATGCAAACTTCTTCATTTGTATCAATGGCTAAGTCTATTTACCCTTTAATTTTCGCTCAGAAAGATACTGCAAAAGTTAACAGGATATTGGAAGACCCTAAAGTTAGGGCATTAATTCCTGGAAATGTCGCTTTCCTTTGGGAGAAGAATGCAGACGATGAGGGCAACATTGAACTAGTTCCTGTTAAGAAAGCACGTACTGGTCAAAATGCTCTTACTGGTGAGGTTATTACCGATGCTCGTTCTGATGTGTCAGAAAAAAGAGGCGAAGGTTTTGTGGTAACTATGTATATGAATGCAGAAGGTGCCAGAAAGTGGAGAAAGATGACTGCTGATGCCGCTAGTGAACTTCCTGCGGTACAAAGAAGAATTGCTATTGTATTAGACGGTGTGGTATTCTCTGCGCCTACCGTACAAAGTGAGATTGGTAACGGTATTTCTCAAATTACCGGTAACTTCTCTCAGGATGAGTCTAGAGACCTTGCTAATGTATTGAAAGCTGGTAAGCTCCCTGCCCCTGCTCGTATTGTAGAGGAAGGTATTATTGGGCCAACGTTAGGTCAAGAAGCAATTAGCCAAGGGTTGATATCTTCTGTGGCGGGTATGGTGCTTGTAGTGGTGTTTATGTTCATGTATTATGGCAAGGGTGGAGCAGTTGCTAACCTAGCGCTTGTCTTTAACATCTTCTTTATACTGGGGCTTTTGGCTCAGCTATCAGCAGCGCTTACATTGCCAGGTATTGCAGGTATCGTACTTACAATGGGTATGGCGGTCGATGCCAACGTACTTATATTTGAACGTATTAGAGAAGAGCTCAGGTCTGGCAAAAAGATCACGCAAGCCATTGCTGAAGGTTATAGAAAAGCATTTAGCTCTATATTTGACGCAAACTTGACCACTGCCTTGATTGGTATTATCCTATTCTGGTTAGGTTCAGGACCGGTTCAAGGCTTTGCTACTACATTGGTTATAGGTATATTCTGTTCATTCTTTACAGCAGTGTTTGTTACAAGGGTTATTCTTGTATGGCTTGACAAGAAAGGTAAACTTTCTGAGTCTTCATTCGATACTTCGATTTCGAGAGGTTTGTTTAAGACTCCAAACTTCAACTTTATTGGAGGTAGAAAGAAGGCCTACTTGTTCTCTTCAGCAGTTATCACGGTAGGTGTTGTGGCTATTTTGGTCAAAGGCCTTACTCTTGGTGTTGACTTCAAAGGTGGTCGCTCATACATTGTATCTTTTGATAGCCCGGTAGTAGCCTCTGAAATCAAGTCGCATTTAATGGGTAGCTTTGACAACAAAGGTACAGAGGTTAAATCTTTTGGAGATAACTCTACTGTTAAGATCACAACTAGTTATTTGATAGATGAAGAATCAACCGATGCAGATGCTAAAGTGCTTAGTGCATTAAACGCTGGACTTACCGAGTTTGGGGGAGAGAATCCTCAGGTACTAGGTTCGTCTAAGGTTGGAGCTACCATCGCTGACGACATTAAGAGAAGCTCTGCCATATCTATTGTACTGTCTTTGATAGCCATATTTATTTATGTATTTATCAGATTTAAGAAGTGGCAGTTCTCTTTGGGTGGTTTGGTAGCTTTGGCACACGATGTGTTAATTGTTATCGCTATCTTTGGTATTGTTGAGCTGTTAGGTTTCTCTTTTGAGATCGACCAGATATTTATCGCAGCACTACTGACCATTATTGGTTACTCTATTAACGATACAGTGGTTGTGTTTGACAGGGTTAGGGAAAACCTACACTTGAACCCTAAAGGTGAAATGGGTGCTGTTATGAACAAAGCACTAAATGACACCTTGAGCAGGACTGTTATTACTGCGGTAACTGTATTGTTTGTGGCTGTTGTGTTGTTTGTCTTTGGTGGTGAAGTGTTGAGAGGTTTCTCTTTGGTGCTTATTATCGGTACGATTTTTGGTACTTATTCATCTCTTTTCATTGCAACTCCATTGGTCTTAGACCTTGACAATAAAACCGATGTTCGGGACTCGCTAGCTAAAAAAGAAGCAGTGCCAACCGAAACTGCTAAAGCATAATAATTTAAAAGGCTACTCATTTTGGGTAGCCTTTTTTTCTGATATTGGGTATTTTCTAATAAGCAGAAATGCGTAGCTTTACACAGGTTACAATCCTTGATTTTTGCACTATTTTTTATTTTTCTTATAAATCCATTAATTTAGCTTTAGTTAAACATGAGACATTCGTAAGACTTCTGTTGTGTGACCATGCATCTTAAGTCAGCCTTTTTGCTTGTAATGTGCATGTTGACCATCACATTGCTGGTCAATTTCCTGACCTTTCTGTTATGGCCGATCTGTCTGAAGTCTATTTTGTTTTATATGCTCGTGTGCTTGCAATGTTGTGAATTTAGCTTCTATGAAAATAACGTTAAGGACTTTATTTGTTTTTGTTATCTTTAGTGTCTCCACAATTTTCCTGCTTAAGGCAGAAGAAAATCAAGAGAACTTACTTTTTGTAAATGAAGCCAACTATAAGGTCAGTATATTTCTTGGCTTGGAAGGGGAAGGGCAGTATCCTGATACATTATTGCCGGAGCATAGACCTGCTTTTTACCATTTGCAAGGTGGCGAGTCTTTAAATATTTCCAGTGGTGATGGTTGGCAGAATGTACTTTCCGAACTGCCTCACAATACCCTCAGTATATATGTGCTAAGCACGGATACCCTTGTAAACTACTCTTGGGACGATATACGAGAAGGCTATAATATATTGAAAAGGATAGATGTTGGGCTTGATGAACTTGAAGCTACCGGCTATACGGTTTATTTTCCCGAAGAGCTTACCTTAGACGAGCGTATCAACCGTGCGCTGGGCCCAGTAACAGCTTTGGTGTCTACTATAGTATTTTTCCCTGCTAGTCCTGATAACCATAAAGCACCTTTTGTTCTGTTTTGGCTGGTTGGTGCGGCGATATTTTTTACCATTTTCATGAAATTTATCAATATACGTTCTTTTGGCCATGCAATAGCCATTGTCAGGGGGGTGTATGATAATCCAAATGATGAAGGGGAGGTTAACCATTTCCAAGCCTTGGCTACGGCATTGTCCGGTACGGTAGGTTTAGGAAATATAGCAGGTGTTGCCGTTGCTATTAGTCTCGGAGGCCCTGGGGCAACTCTTTGGATGGTGTTGGCTGGTTTTCTGGGTATGACATCGAAGTTCTTGGAATGTACGCTTGGGGTTAAATACCGTATAGAAAATCCTGACGGCTCAGTTTCAGGTGGCCCCATGTATTACTTACGGAAAGGACTTGCCAAGCGCGGATGGGTAGTAACAGGTAGGGTATTGGCAGCATTTTTTGCCATTATGTGTGTAGGAGGCTCTTTGGGTGGGGGGAATATGTTCCAAGGCAACCAAGCTGCGCGACAAGTAATCAATATTACCGGTGGCGAGAACAGTATATTTGCAGGTTCTGCATGGATTATTGGTATAATCATGGCCATATTAGTAGCTCTGGTAATCATAGGAGGAATCAAGTCTATTGCCCGTGTTACGGAGAAAATTGTACCTTTCATGTGTGGTATCTATGTGCTGGGGGCTTTGGCAGTATTGGTTGTGAATTTTAATATCTTGCCAGAGACCGTTATGACCATATTAAGAGGGGCCTTTCAGCCAGATGCAGCTTATGGTGGTGTGGTTGGCGTACTTATTATGGGCTTTAAGAGGGCTGCTTTCTCCAATGAAGCCGGTATAGGCTCTGCATCTATTGCCCACTCTGCTGTTAAAACCAACGAGCCAGTAAGCGAGGGTATAGTAGCATTACTTGAACCTTTCATTGATACCGTAGTAATATGCTCTATTTCGGCCTTGGCTATCGTTAGTACGGGGCAATATTTGGATGTGGCAGGCTCTGATACTACGGTGGGTATATCTTTGACTTCTGCGGCTTTCGAAACAGTTATCTGGTGGTTCCCATTTGTTCTGTCTATTGCTGTTATTTTATTTGCTTTCTCTACCATGTTATCTTGGTCATATTATGGCCTTAAAAGCTGGACTTATTTGTTTGGGCCATCCAAAGCATCCGACTATAGCTATAAGTTTATATTCTGCTTATTTATCGTAATAGGTTCTTCTATGAGTCTTGGCAATGTAATCGAGTTTTCAGATGCCATGATCTTTGCTATGTCTTTCCCTAATATTTTGGGCATGTATATTTTGGCTCCTGAAGTAAAGAGGGATTTACAATATTATTTTCACCGTATTAAGACAGGGGAAATTAAGAGGTATAAATAAGAAAAACGGTTTCATTCATGTTAAGGCTGGAAGTGGATGTTTAGGTTAAGCCAATGGGTAAGATCGTGATGTCCGAGATGATACTAGACTGACAACAGTGTTTCTCGTTTCCTCCTTATTTCCATACATGGCTTGGCGATGATAAATTCGCATTGCTTTTTTGTAGAAGTGAAGGGCACATGTTGCCCTCGGGCAGGTCTCTCTCCTGTATTTTTAGTTGAATATTAATGTCATAAACACAACCTTGGTAAGTGTTTTTCCGAATACTTCATTTTCTTTGGATTTGTGCTATGCTATGAAAAATGGAAATGGAGTAAATAAGGCTGTGAAGGTAAGACAGATCTTTGCCAAAAGACCTAAGAAATTCTATGAGGTTCAGTCCAATACGGCTTCTAGGATTCTTGCGGATCCTATTCTTACCACTTCACTTATTTTTATAGCCCTTTCCGTACTCGTTTTTTTGCTGACCTTTCCTTATTTTCAAGATGACCCTGTAGAGTATTTTAAGAGTATACTTATTGAAGCGCACGGGATGCTTTTTGACGTGGGAGTAATAGGGATATTGCTGTATTGGTTGAATAAAAAGGGGGAGAAGAAGATAAGGGTACAACATTACCAAGATGAAATTGACGATATACGGCTTTGGAAGTCAGAGGAGGCTGGTTTTAAAATATTGGGAAACATCAAAAGGCTTCTTCGGGAAAACGTTCGAAAATTGGATTTGCACCAGTGCTATCTGAGAAATGTGAAATTAAGTTTTGCGGACCTTCATGAATCAAACTTTAACAATGCCGACCTGGCCAATTCTGTGCTGAACGAAACAATATTTTCTGGTTCGAGAATGAACTATATTAATCTAGAGGGCTCTTCTTTAAATAAGTCAAATCTTGAATCATGTTATTTGAATGCGGCTAATTTATCTTCTGTACGCGGCATTAAAACAATCTTTAAAAATAGCCTGCTGATCAAAGCCAATTTTGACAGTGCTTTTTTTGTAGAAGCAGACTTCAGTGGCTGTGACATGTCTGGGGCGAACTTTGACAATGTAAGCTTTTATAGAACGGACTTTACTAATGCCAGTGGGCTAACTGCAGATCAGTTCAAAAAAGTTAAGCACCTGAACAAGCCGATAATGGATAAAGGCTTATATGCTCAGGTACTTGAAAAGTTTCCGCATTTGTTGACTAAAGCGTATAAAGCTTAACCTTTGCTAGGGTTTTTAATGTCAATACTCAGCTCTTTTAACTGGGTTGCGTCTATTGGCGCCGGAGAGTCGATCATTACGTCTCTTCCTGAATTGTTTTTAGGAAAAGCTATATAGTCCCTTATGGTGTCAGAACCTCCAAAAAGTGCACATAACCTATCAAAGCCAAGCGCAATTCCACCGTGTGGCGGTGCACCGTATTCAAATGCTTCTAACAAGAAACCGAACTGTGCCTGTGCCTCTTCTTTGGTAAAGCCAAGCCTGTCGAACATCATTTCCTGAATTTTCTTATCGTGGATCCTGATGGAACCGCCGCCTATTTCAACACCGTTGATTACTAAGTCATATGCATTGGCTCTTACTTGACCTGCTGCATGCTCCAAGTGTTCTATATCTTCTGCTTTAGGTGAAGTGAAAGGGTGGTGCATTGCATACCACCTGTTGGTGTCCTCGTCCCATTCGAGAAGCGGGAAATCAGTTACCCACAGAATGCTATACTTGTCTTTGTCCCTCAAGCCAAGCCTTGTGCCCATTTCCAGGCGCAGTTCATTAAGGGCTGCCCTTGTTTTGTTTGCCTCTCCGGCAAGGATGAGCAGCATATCCCCTTTTTCTGCCCCAAATTGCTCGCCCCATTTTTGGAGGTCTTCTGGGCTAAAGAATTTGTCAACCGAAGACTTTATCGTCCCGTCTTCATTGAACTTGACATATACAAGCCCTTGTGCACCAACTTGAGGGCGTTTTACAAAGTTTGTCAGTTCGTCTACCTGTTTACGGGTATAGCTTGCACAACCTTTGGCACAAATGCCCACTACTAGTTCGGCATTGTCAAAAACACCAAACCCTTTTCCTTGCGCTACATCGTTCAGTTCAGAGAAGCGCATTTCAAAGCGGGTGTCAGGCTTGTCACTACCATAGTATTTCATGGCATCGGCATAGGGCATTCTTGGGATCTCGCCTATGTCCATGCCTTTTACATTTTTAAAGAGCCTTCTTATTAAGCCTTCAAAAATTTCTGTTATGTCTTCTTGGTCAACAAAGGCAAGTTCGCAGTCTATTTGGGTGAACTCTGGTTGACGGTCTGCCCGGAGGTCTTCGTCACGGAAACATTTCACAATTTGATAGTAGCGGTCAAAGCCAGAAACCATCAACAACTGCTTGAATGTTTGAGGTGATTGAGGCAGTGCATAAAATTCTCCTGGGTTAAGTCTTGAAGGAACCACAAAGTCACGTGCCCCTTCTGGTGTAGATTTGATCAAAACAGGAGTTTCTACTTCCATGAAATCTTGTTCGTCCAAGTACCTTCTGGTTTCTTTTGCCAACTGGTGCCTTAGTTCCAAGTTTTTCCTTACTACACTTCTCCTTAAGTCCAGATAGCGGTACTTCATGCGCAGTTCATCGCCACCGTCTGTTTCGTCTTCAATAATAAATGGAGGTATTTTGGCAGCATTGAGGATTTCTATATCTTCTGCCAGCACCTCTATGTCTCCTGTAGGTATTTTAGGGTTTTTAGAAACCCTTTCTATAATTTTGCCTGAAGCTTTTATCACAAACTCCCTGTTCAACGACCTGGCAGCCTCTATTACCTTGGGGGCTGATTTTTTTTCTTCAATGAGCAATTGTGTAATGCCATAGCGGTCTCTGAGGTCAATCCAGATCATGCCGCCTTTGTCTCTGATTCTTTGTACCCATCCACAGAGTACAGTTTCTTTATTTACATCGGCTATTCTTAATTCGCCGCAGGTATGGGTTCTGAGCATATTTTGATTAATTTTAAAAAAAATTGAAAGAGGCAAATTTAAACAAATGTTTTGGCGTTATAAAGGATAAAAAAAGTTCCTTTATTATTTTTTCTTTTCTTAAAGAAGTTTCTAATTGCTATAAAATCTCCTATAATGAAGAAGATTATATCTTTTTGCTTTCTATTTATCATTGTCATATCCTCTGTTTCGGCGCAACAGTTGGGCAAAAGAAAGGTGGCCGACGGCGTAAAGGTTGCCCTGCCTAAAGACTTTACCAAGATGACAGACGATGATATAGTAGTAAGATATTATACACATAAGAAACCATTGGCTCTGTATACTTCAGAAGACAGGAATATTGGTTTTGGTTTTAACATAGCCTCTGTAAGCTGGCAATTTACCGATTTGGAGCTTCTGAGGAAATTTTATAAAGCCACTGTGTTGAGCATGTTCAATAAGGTAGACTTGATCAATGAAGGTGTCAAAACTGTTAATGGGCAGGAATATGCATTTTTGGAGTTTACATCGAATGTGGACAGGATCAAAAACTATTTTTATGTTCAGTATATTATCGTGCATGACAGGATCTTTGTTTTTCATATGATGTGTCCGGTGCAGGGCAAACAGAAATGGGCGCCTGTGGCACATGAAGTAATGGAGTCCATTAAGGTTAACCCTAATAAGCTTAGAAAGCTTGAGGTGCCTAAGCAGGTAGAGCCAGAGCCACGTCCTGTACCTACAGAGCCAAAAACACCGACCAAGCCTAAGGATCCGGCACAACAAGAAGATGTACCAACATTCAGATAAAAACATTTCATGAGCTTATCTGTTTATAGTGACGGGCATTTTATGAAGGAGGCATATAAAGAGGCCTTACATGCCTATGACAACAACGAGGTTCCTGTAGGGGCGGTAGTGGTTTGCAAGAACCGTATCATTGCACGTGCTTCTAACCAAACGGAGGTATTGAAAGACTGCACCGCCCACGCAGAAATGCTGGCACTGACCTCGGCTTTTAATTTTATGGGTAGCAAATACCTTCCCGACTGTGACTTGTATGTTACGCTCGAACCTTGTGTTATGTGTGCCGGTGCATTGCACTGGTCGCAGATAAAAAGGGTTATTTATGGGGCATCTGATAAAAAGAAAGGTTTTAGCTTAATAAATAACAACCTGCTGCACCCTAAGACTAAGGTAGTTTCGGGCGTAATGGAAAAAGAAAGTGAACAGTTGTTGCAGAATTTTTTCAATAAACTAAGAAATTGATAACTTTGGGTTATATTTTAATAATGTTTAACATTTAAAATTTTTTTCTAGACTATGGCTTTTGAACTACAACCTTTGCCTTATGCTCCTGATGCCCTGGAGCCACATATTGATAAAGCTACTATGGAAATCCACCATGGTAAACACCACAATGCTTACGTTACTAAACTTAACGACGCTATTGCTGGATCTGAACTAGAAGGTAAATCTATTGACGAAATCATGAAGCAGGTAAGCAAAGCCTCTCCTGCAGTTAGAAATAATGGTGGTGGACATTACAACCACTCACTTTTCTGGTCTATCCTTTCTCCTAACGGTGGAGGAAAGCCTTCTGGAAAATTGGCCGAAGCCATTGACAAAAAATTTGGCTCTTTTGATAAGTTCAAAGAAGAGTTTAACAACGCAGCCGCTACCAGATTTGGTTCTGGTTGGGCATGGTTGGTTGTACAAGGCAACAAAGAACTTTGCGTTTGCTCTACTCCTAATCAGGACAACCCTGTTATGGACAATGCTGAATGCCCTGGTACGCCAATATTAGGACTAGACGTATGGGAACATGCTTACTACCTAAAATATCAAAACAAAAGACCTGACTACATCAGTGCATTCTGGAATGTAGTCAACTGGGACGAGGTTTCTAAAAGATACGAAGCCGCCCTGTAAGACTTTTTTAATTAATAGTTACTTGCTTCCAAAACAGACAAACCCGGTGAGAGCCGGGTTTTCTGTTTTTATAAAGGTGGTATTCTTTAATACGCTGACAGGTATTTCTAGATGGGTCTGTGTTATCTATTTCTCATTCTCTAATTTTTAGACTTTCTTCTTCGTCGAAACAAAAGGCTTTATAAATCGGTGGGTGCCGATAACAAATCGGCACTACTGGATCTGTGCTTATAACTTATGGAGGCGTATATACTCAAAGCCCCGAAAGGGTGATATGATTATAGAACAATTAATCGCATTTTAAAATAGCCCTGAAGGGGCGTTATATGACATGAAGTGTAGTTTAGCTAGGAGGGAAAGAAAAAAGCCCTCATAAGGGCGATATACCGGTAGGGAAATCTACACGAAATTAAACAGCCCCACCCGGGGCGAGACTTCTTTTCGTGTAGCCTGTACACACTTCGTAACATCACCCCGTCACGTCTTTGGGGGAAAGGTAACAACGAAGCAATTTCATGGCTAGGCTTAGTGTTTAAGCCCAACCAGTCAACCAACAGAGCTTACCGCCACCAGATTGCCGTGGCATTTTTTCATATGAAACTAAACCTTTGAATTTTCCACCAAGAGCTTTTTTCACCGCTACCTTCTGCCTCGCAATGACGGTTAGGTTCTGTATTTATGCAAGTTAAGTCGCCTTTAGTCGCAGCATTTCAGCTATTGCGCAGATTCCAGATAGCGTCTCGCTGTAGAGGTTGATAAACCAATTTTGTTAATAACCGGTCATCCCGAGGGGCGAGGAGTCTGTCAAATTGAAAAAAAAGGCTATTAAAGACAGAGGCCGGTGTTTAACACCTGGTTAGTTTACGTAAAAAAAGCCATCATTCCCACTTTCTTAAATAAAACCTTTTACTTATCTTTAACGTTACTAACGTAAGGCGTAATGATTGTAGGTTTCGGATCTAAGGAAACTGAAAAAGTCTGGAATGGTGAACGTGTGCCAAAGTGGCCTTTAGAAATTCAAGAAGTCGGTAGAAGAAAGCTGAGAATGCTTAATAACTATCAAAACATTGCTGACCTAAGAATACCACCATCAAATAGACTTGAAAAGTTATCTGGTGATTTAAAAGGGGTTTATAGCATTCGGATTAATGATCAATGGAGAATTGTCTTCAAATGGTCTGATGGGAATGCTTCTGAAGTAAAGATTATGGATTATCATTAATTAACGACTTATGAAAAAATTAAGCAATATACATCCTGGAGAGGTTTTGAATGAAGAGTTTTTAAAACCATTAAAAATTTCAGCATATAGACTATCAAAAGATATAAATATTCCTCAAACAAGAATTAGCGAGATTGTAAAAGGTAGGAGAAGAATTACAGCTGATACTGCCCTAAGGTTAAGCAAATACTTTGGAACAACTCCTAAATTTTGGCTAGGCTTACAGGATGATTTTGATATTGAAGAAGAACAAAATCAAATAATTGAAGAACTGAATAATATTGAAAAAATAAAAACAAACGTGGGCTAACAATTAAGCCCTGCTGAATAGTTGCTTTGTTTTCTTTTACAAATTACTCGCCCTTTTGCCAGTTCAACCGGCAAAAAAACTTACTAATAAAGATGCTGGCTACAAGGGAGAACGTGCGGGAATTTAAGATCAAGTAAAATAATTCGCAGCTATAATTTTTTTTCTTACTATATTGCAATATCATCTATATTTATATTTTAATGAAAAAATTGGTTTTCCCAATCATTCTCCTACTAACTCTTACAGGAACATCTTATTCTCAAATAGAAAGAAAAGCCTTGATTCCGAAAGGCTACGCAGATAATAAAGAGGTTACACAACCAGGGGGGTTAAAAACAACAATCAAAGGTTCTGTAGGTTACTTACAATATGATTACCTGCCCATAAACAATGGAGGCTTTATGAGGCGAAACGGTTTAACCTTTCAATATTTTGACAGCAACCTCGAAAAGAAATGGGAAAAGACGCTAAAGCAAAATTATGGTTTGAAACATTTTCCTTCAGAATATACCACTTCTAATTCAGACAATATCTTTTTTTTTGAATTAGGACGTAAGACAAATAAAGAAAAAGAAATTACCTTAACAAAAATCAGCATTAAAGATGGCAGTACAGAGGTAGCAAATGCTTCTTTAGAAAGTAGTGGAGTTGTAATACTAGGCACTTTTGGCAGCTCTAAAGGTTTTCATTATGTCTATTGCGATGTTGATTCTAAAAAAAATGAGATTACATATTACTTAGGAAGTTTTTCAGGATCAGACTTAAAGCACACTGTAAAACAAATTTACCTCCCTAAAGATAAGGCTGAAAAACCAGTTGCATTTCAAGTAGGCGCTTACGAAACGATTTCTGGCTTATGGAGAGCAAACGATCCTTTTGCGTCTCTTGAGAATGGAATTCGTTTAATTAGATCATATGCAGGAAATATGAAAACAGGCAGTTATATTTCCTCCGAAGCATTACTACTAAACTCCGAAGGAAATTTTTCAGAGCATATCAAAACGTCTTTCTCTTTAACTCCTGTAAATTATTTTGAAGTTCAATGTTTATATAATGAGCAAAAGAATGAATTCTTCACTGTAGCTCTTACAA
Organism: Cytophagaceae bacterium ABcell3; assembly: GCA_030913385.1. Taxonomy (NCBI): domain Bacteria; kingdom Pseudomonadati; phylum Bacteroidota; class Cytophagia; order Cytophagales; family Cytophagaceae; genus Natronocytophaga; species Natronocytophaga cellulosiphila. The sequence goes on along the minus strand of CP133159.1, from coordinate 174,366 downwards.
AGAATAGCTCTCTGGAGTTTATCATTACAGATAAAACCGGGAATGAAATAACTTCAAAAACTCACACACTTTCTGAAATAGGTTCTTTGATACCTTTTGAAACTAAATATCCCAACAACTATAAATCTGGCCCTAGAAAGGTTTGTGAAAACATATTTTATGATGGTAGAAACAACAGCTATTTACTAACTAATGTTTTATTAAAACCTAAACGTGCATATATTACACATATTAACAATGAATTAAATGTTGCGAGAATTGACTTTGCAGATTGGATTAATACTTTAGGAATGTCTTCCTCAATTACTACCGGAGGAAACGTTACACAAAGGTACTTTCAATTAGAAGGGGATTGGTATAACGGCTCTGCAAGCCTTTTAATCCTTAATTTGAAAAATCTTAAAAATGCCTATAAAAGCAAGTCTATTCAATACAGCCATTTACTTTATGATTCCTTAATAGAAAATTCTTTAAATTCAAAATATAAAGATTATTTGAATACAATTATTAACACTTCTCATGGACAGCTTATAATAATAGAAAACGCTAAAGAGCAATCATTAGAAGCAATAGTAGAAAAGTAGCTTATCACTTTTAATCTTGTCCTGATAGGACTGCTTTTTTCCTGTGAAAAGAAAAATGACGAAGTTCCCAAGAATGAAGTATCTAATTCAATGTCGTTTAGTTAAGCTTTTCTTGTTGTATTGGTAAGATATTTTTTTGTAAATTGTGAGGGTATATAGGGACTAATAAAAACTCTGACTATAGAGAAGAACTAACCAAACATATCAGCCATGAGATTAACTGTAAAGAGTTCATTAGCCGTGTTAAAGACGGCTGTGAAAGGGTATTCTCTAGACAAAGAAAGCTGGATATCAGGAAGTTAATTGTTTTTATCATGTCTTTTAAGTCAGCATTGCAACGTGATCTTGACAGATTTTACAAAGCAATGTCCAATAGCGATTTTAATATTCGCGAGGTTACTAAAAGCGCCCTTTCTCAGTCCAGATCCAAGCTAAATCCATGGGCATTTGTTAGGTTGAACGAAATAAGTGTGGATTTTTTCTACAAAAAGGCCTCCTATTACACATGGCATGGCATGCGTACTCTTGCTGTTGATGGCACCCGTCTTCAACTTCCAAATCATCCCACAGTAAAAGAAGAATTTGGGGAATATATGTTTGGGCCTAAAGCAAGCACTCCTCGCTCTATGGCAATGGGTTCTATGCTTTATGATGTACTTAATCACATAACTCTCGATGCAGAAATAGCACCTTATGCTTCAAGCGAAAGAGATTTGCTTGTACAGCACCTTAAAAAAGTTGAAAAGGGCGATTTGCTCCTTCTGGACAGGGGATATCCTTGTTTTTGGTTGTTTTTTCTGCTTAAAGCCAAGGGGGTAGAGTTTTGCATAAGGCTTGAGAATGAATGGTGGAAAGAAGTTGAAAGTCTGATGGCCAGCCCTGAACAGGAACGCATAGTGAAGTTTCGGCTCCCTAAAAAAGACCATGGTAAACTGAGTGAATACCCGGAAATTATCAGTCAAGAAATAGACTGCAGGCTTATAAAAGTAAAGCTTGAAACAGGTGAGACAGAAATACTTTGTACTTCCCTGACAGATTTAAAAAAATACGATATTGAGGAGTTTAAGCGGCTTTATCATTATCGGTGGAATGAGGAAGAGTGCTATAAATTACTGAAAAGTCGTCTTGATCTGGAATCTTTTTCTGGAAAAACGGCAAAGGCTGTACGTCAGGATTTTCATGCCAAAGTTTTCCTTTTAACACTATGTGCAGCATATTGCCATCCTATTGAAGCTAAAGTCCTGGCTGAATATGAGGAGGAGCAAAAGGAACAGGAACAAAAGGAAGAGGAACAGAAAGAAGAGAAAGGAAAAAAGAAGCGAAAATACCGGGTCACCGTATTTTTCTGGGGATTTAAGCAAAAAGCTTAGAGAGCCTGAACAAGAAAAACCTGGTATCTACAACGCCTCTTAAGTTTGCCCTGAAGAGCTTTATTTTTGAATTAAAAGATTCCGCATTTGCATTGGTAGATCTATTGTCAAAGAAGTTTAGAATATTGCTCATATGGTTGCTTACTGTATTTGCTACCGTTAAAAATTCTTTAATTTCCATCTCATGAGTTTTATTGATCCATTCATTAAACTTTTTTTCAGCGGAAATTTTTGTGTTGCTTTCATATATTAGCCTAAACTCAAGAACATGGTCATAAGCTTTTTTGAGGTCTGGATAATTTTCAAAAGCTATGTTGGCTCTCTGCTCTTGGCTTTGAGTCCAATCAGCTTTCTTTTTGGCAAAGACATACCTGCAGCGGGCCAAAAGTTGCTTTGGGGTGTCCCCATTGGGCAATAAGGGTGCTTTATACCTAACGCCATTCTTTTTGGCAGCTTCGATAGCCTTGTTTTCCATATCCAGTTCAACCCATCTTTGATTGACCCTTATATGTTGTAGAGCCTCCAGGGCCAGCCTTACTACATGAAAGCGGTCTGTAACCAAATTTGCCATGGGGAAACATGTTCTTGCGGATGACTCCATGTTTTTTGCCATGTCAAGGGTTACTTCCTTTACTTTATTCCTTTGTTCCAGAGGGATTTTCTCCAGAACTTGTATGATATTTGCCGACAATGTGCCTTTTACAGAAGCTACCAAAGAGCCTCTTTTGCCTCTCCCGTTTTTATTGGTAATAAAAGTGTACAACTCTCCTTTTGACAGTGCAACTTCGTCTATACTGAGATGCTCTCCGATATTGTCCGGAAAGACCAAATAGTCTTCTGCATGCTCTTTTTGTTCCCACTGCTTAAACCCACTGCTTTTCTTCTTATAGTGCCTCCTCAACAAATCCCCTTTGACCTCATAATAGCTGCCAATGTTACCAATGGTATCTTCGCGGGTCTCGACCTGTACCTTTTAAAAAATCTGAAAGCTCTTGAGTGATTTTAGAGCCTTCAGCTACAAATGAATAGTCATTGTAAACTATTTTGTTCTTGCATGTTTTATGCCTCCACCTTCGTCGCTTAAATTCAAGATAAACGGCTTTTCCCCTTATAGGGAAATCTTGCACAATTTTAGGTTCATAAAAACCTTTAGACTCGTACTCTTCAGGATTATGTTTTCCTAATAGCCGGTTCTGCTCAATGAGGTTGATTTTATAAAAGGATCTTTTGCTGTTCAGGTCACATAGCTCTATTACAGCTTCTATTTCAAAAAAATCTAGTATGCCTTCCGGCAAAAAAGGGGCAATAATATTTTCTTTCATCTTGCCTTAAAATTAACAAATCAAACCAAAACTCCCCAACTTTTACGTGTGAGCCAAAATACCGGCAAAAACCTAATAAGACAAATGCTTTAGCAAACTTAATGGACATGCTTATCCCAATTTTCCTTAAAAGAAAATACCGAAAAGCCGTTAAAGCATTTGATGATATTGTCTCCAGAACCAAAGAAGTTGTAAGGCCAGACAGAAAAGTAGATCGACCTAAAAAAATAAAAAAACCACACTCGATGAACTATAAAAAACTGTGACCATTATCACTAACTAAACGACATTGGTATCTAATTTGCCACCATTGTCAGGAGAAAGTGGAACTCCATACTCTGACTGTATAGAAAAATTGAATGATTTAAAAAGTAAAAACGGTAATTCATACATCTATCAAACCACTTTTACTTCATGGTCTGGCTACGGTAGTGTCACTGAGCTTAAAATAAAAGATGGCAAAGTGGTATCTAGGGTTTATCAAGAGTTCATAACAAATGAGTCACATGAACGAGAAATAGTGGATTCATATACTGAAACAAAGAGCAACTTAGGGAGTCGTGAAAAAGGTGCAAAACCATTAACTATTGATGACCTTTACCACTTATGTACAAGTGAATACTTGACAGTTGATGAAGAAGACAACAGCGTAACTTTTGAAACAGAATTAGACGGGTTGATGACACTATGTGGGTTCTCGCCAGTTGGATGCGTGGATGATTGCTTTAGAGGTATAAGAATTAGTGCGTTGAAATGGCTTCATTAAAAAGCGAGACTGCTATTGAATATAAAGTAGTTAAGGGTTCAATAATTTTTTTGTAAGCCATCGGGTTTTATACTTTGTGCTTGTGGATTATCCTGCCAGTAGAAGATAGTGTTTGTTGTGGTATTGGTAGGTACAGCCATAATTGACAGAATAGTGAAGATTATACTTGCCTTACATATATGGTAAGGGGTGAGGAACATGAAGACCATATTAGAAATGGATGCGTAACAGAAATACAGCTGTGATTAGAGGGCTTTGGGAAAGCTTACACAACCCCGATTAACAGTTTTACTTGATACCTAGAAAGTGGATTGAAGCGACTAATTTTATCGTTTTTTTCTAAATCAGGAAGATTCGGGAAACTGCTCATAAAGACATAATTTTTAACTTTATTTCACATTGATGAAAATTTTAATTATAACCATCTTCCTACTATATATTGTAAATTCTTCATTACTTGGACAAGTATCACGAAATGAAGTTGTAAGTCCATCTTGTACTATATTTATTAGTTTTTTTCAAAATGACACTTCTCAATTAATAAAAATAGGCGATTACAAGACAAAGGAAACGTTAGAAACCTTTACTACAGACGAATTGGCATATTTTGAAGATCCTATTATGTTCACATATAAAGGTGAAAAGTTTTTAAGGATTCATGAGATAACTAAAGGGACAGGTTATATTAATGATGATTATATTTTTCATATAGACAGTAGCTGTAAGCTAATACCTGTAGACTTAATTAAGGAATCAAGTGTTGAGTCGAAGCACTTAGCTGATAGTATAAAAATTTTTAAAGGAGAGTATCGGGAATTCTACGATGATAAAATTACTTTTACTTATGGACTGTGGCATAAGGACGACCCTAATTGCTGTCCTTCCTTTGGATATGTTTCTGGCACATATGATTTAATAAAACAGGATGAAAATGGAAAGTATGTTATCAGAACAAAAGAAAAGAAATATGAAAGGGATATTTACTAACAGTTAAGAAAGCCTTTTACAGGCAAGATAGAATGAACTGCCGCCAACAGAGCTGTAAAGCACCATGATAACGTCAGAAACAGTCAGCAGAATTTACGACTATTGCTTGTGCCACATTTTAGCAATTGATTACGCAGTGAATTATGATATGGAAGTAAGACCAAAACTGGCTAAAGATTTATCGGTAAAAGATTTCCGAGACTTTTACTGGTATAAAGAGGAACTTGTTGAATTTTGTAGAAGTGAAAATTTGGATAAAGGGGGGTAAGTGATTAAGCTTGAATTGGCTGAAAGAATAGAAGAATACCTTAAATCAGGATTTAGAATAAAACATAAAAAGCTAACGACTAGAAAGACTTCTAAGTTTGACTGGAATACAGAAAAACTAACTGAAAAAGCCTTAATGACCAGATAATTACAAAAATACTGAAAATGTAAGAGCCTTTTTAAAGGGCGAGTAAAGGTTTAAGTTCAATGTGAGGTTCATGAATTGGATTAAAAGTGCAGAGAGAAACCATTGGGTGACGCAGTTAATAAATGGATAGAAATAACTGTCAACATGGATAAATCGCCAAAAAGAAATTGCTCCCCAGTTTGAATACAATGCTTATATTCGGGACTTTCTGCAAGACAATCCAACAGACTATAGTAACTATTTGACGGTAAGGACAATTGAAAAATAATAAGAAAAAGAAAATCTATCAAGATAAAAAAGGCCGTAATTACATAAAGAGGTCTTATTTTGTCGGTGGGAAAATGAAATTTCATAGAGTTTTTGTAATAGATGGCATTCCGGCTGATGAGTTTTATGAGAAGAATGCTTCTGATATTGATTTCTTTATGAATGAAGATTATGAGTTGATCACTCATGACAAAAAGATCACAAGCCATTCCAACGGCAAGCAAGATATTCAAATACTTGATCCTGAAGATGATCTGCCATTTTAGAAGCAATGCCTGTTAACGCCAAATCTATGGATATAGTGTATGTCTATTAATTTGCGATGTATGACAGGTAATAATAGCCCTGTCAAAGGATTGAGTTTATCAGGTATTTGCAGTAAATTTAAAGAAATGGGGGATAGGTGCAGGTGTCTGTGTTTAATGTCTAGTTGTGTGCTATTTGAAGGAGTATAAATCCGATAAACTCTAAACTACCTTGAAGAAAAAAGTAAATCGCTTTTAAGCCTACCGGAAGGTAGGTGTTTAGCTGTTTATAAATTACTTTATATACTAAACCAATGAGAACAGCAGTCATATCCTTAATTCTACTTTTTGTCTCCAGCCAATTTTCGCTAGGTAAATCTTACAAAGTATTCACTGTCAAAGACTCTGTTGAAATTATTGACTATTACAGTAATGGAAATAAAAAGTTAGTGGGTTGGTATATTTTAAATCCTACAGAAGGTGGTGACACAATATACCTTGCTGTAGGTAAACAAATTAAATATTATAAATCTGGAAAAATACAAGCCTACCAGTATTTTGAGCAAGGGAGTCCTAATGGTGAATTTAAGTCCTATGTAAGCCTTCGGGCAAGTGCATGTTGATTTTATAATTTTACCCACTTCCCGGGTAGCAGTTCTTCCAGCCTGTTTACCGGGTGATTGTCTATTCTTTCCAGAACATCTTTCATCCATTCCAATGGGTTTACACCGTTGATTTTGCAGCTTGCCACAAGCGAGTATATTTGGGCGGCTCTCTGGGCAGCATCATGTGAACCGGCAAACAGATAATTTTTCCTTCCTATGGCTACTGGCCTTATTGAGTTTTCCACCAGATTGTTATCTATCTCCAGCTTGCCATCCTCAAGATATATGGAGAGCCTTTCCCATCTGCTCAAGGAGTATTCGAGCGCCTTTCCAATAGGACTCCTAGGGGCAATATTAGGGTACAGGTTTTTCATCCATTCTTCCAGGTCGTCCAATGTTGTTTTTGCATCAAGCCTTGATTCCTTTCTTTCTTCAAAAGACATCCCGGCCTCCCTTGCTTTACGCTCAATATCATATAACTTCTGAAATTCTTTCAAGGCATGTTCTGCATTTTCTTTGTCATTGTCCAATGCTTTCTCAAACATCCTTCTGGCATGTGCCATACAATGGAACAATGTTATGCCCTTGATGTTGGCAAACATATCATATACGTTATACCCGTCACATTGCAGGTATCCCTGAAAACCCTTCAGTATATCTGATGGCCCTTCGCTCCCGCGCCCGGGACGATAGTCGAACAGCACCTGTTTCCCGACAGGGTCATAATATACCCAGTAATACCCCCGGTGGATTTTACTTTTTTTATCCTTGTCGAGAACTTTTATGGGTGTCTCGTCTGCCATCAGGTAACCGGCTTGCAGTGTCCTCTTTTTATGCAGTTCGTATAAGATTTTAAGCTTGTTTACCCCTTGTTTTACCCAGTCTGACATTGTGGAAGAAGGAAAATTAAGGCCTTCTCTCTTAAATATCTGTATCTGGCGGTATAAAGGAAGGTGGTCAACATACTTGCTGACAACAAGGAAAGCGACAAGGCTTGCTCCGGCTATCCCTTTCTCTATCGCCCTGTATGGCAATTCTCCAATGGCAACACCCTCCCCTTCAGGTTTTGCGTATTTCGGGCGTACAATTTTGCGCACATGAAACTTTCCGGTGGTATATTCAAGAACCTCTGTCACCTCTTCCCCAATTTTTTTCATGCCTGAGGTATCTTCTTCAGGCTCAACAACCTCTTCCACCCTTGGTACATGTGCCGGTATAGGGAGGCGGCCCGGGTGCTTGCGGGCTGTTTCTTTTTTGACACGCTTAAACCTGACGACCTCCTCTTTTTCAGGGGCAGTTGCCTGCTCTTCACCAAGTCCCAGGTTTAACTGTTCCGGTGCGGACGAAGGCACAAAACGCTCGCTTTTGGTGCCATATATGAGGCGCTTCAGCTCTTTGAGCTCAAACTTCAAAAGTGCGATCTCGGACATCGCCTCCTCATATTTTTCTTTATAGTCTATACCTTCGGCAAGCATGTTGCAAAGATAAATAATATACCTATGTAGGTGGTATTAGGAAAAAAAGAATAAGTTTAAAGATTTCCAGGACTTTTATATCTTTTGCGGTGCCTGACCGACTCAAGGGAAATCCCTTGTAAGACCAGTTGCAATACCGAGGCGGATATTTCAGATTTGGTCACATTTTTGCAATGGACAGGTATTTCATAAGTCCCTCTTTCAAGGCGTTTGTGATACATACTGAAACCGTCGCCTTCCCATAAAAGGAGCTTGACATGGTTTCGGTTTCGGTTCAGGAAAATAAAAATGTCCCCGTTCATGGGGTTTTCGTTAAGTTTGCTCCTTACAATACCTGATAGGCTGTCAAACCCTTTCCGCATGTCGGTTTTGCCCGAATAGAGAAAGTACCTGCACTGGTGAGACAATGAAAGCATGGCTAGCTGACTAATTGTTTAACAAATGATGGATCTGCCATGCCGTGGAATATGACCTTGGCACCGGAAGGAAAGACAACTTCCATGTTGCCGGCCGCAGGGTTAATTTCATCAGGGCTGCTTACTTTCAGAGGGACAAATCCGGTACCGGGCTCCTCTGTTCTATATTTGCCGCACCAATAGATGAATTTTTGATAATTGATGTTCTGCCGAAGGCTAAATTCTTTTTTACTGATACCGCTTTGTTGCCAAAGCTGATAAAGCTCACGCATCTGGTCAGATACTTTTGTGTTTGTTGCCATTATTTTGCTGTTATAGTTTGTAATGCAAACTTATGGCGTCATTTTTTGGGAATAAAGATGTACTTGGCCGTAGGTATACAGTCCTATTATAAAAATGGGAATAAAGAAAAAATATTTAGTTACAAGAATGGAAAGCTAAGTGGCCCATATACTTTTTATTATCCAGATGGTGGTATTAAGCGAACCGGATCATTTAAGAATGACAAAGATTCTGGGATTTCTAGAAAGTACTACAAAAATGGAAAGTTAGCCCTTGAAGAGTTTTATAACGAAAGTGGAATTCAAGAAGGTGAAGTAAAATTCTATAACAAAAGAGGAAAGCTAAAGAGAGTAGAAATATTATATAACGGAAAGAGGAAAAAGGACTAGGTACAACAATATAAAAACGAGCATTCGCCTTTCGAGGCTAGATAATAAATATATGGAAACCAAACCTGTAGAGCTAAAGTATTTAAAAAAGTCATTAAAGATTTATAAAGTATATTTGGGCTTTTTTATATTTTCTATACTAATGACTGTTTTTGCAAGGCCATTTTTAAAAAAAATAAACATCCAGATTTATACGATTTGTTAATTGCCTTACCAATGCTTTCGGTATTTATACTGCCCCCAATCGGCCTTTATTATAGTTGGAAAAGTTACACACGGAAAGAAGGTCTTTCAATAACTAGGTTTAAGTATTTTATTGGTCATTTATTTTTTCTGTTTATTGGTGTTGGGGTTTTTAACAGTCATAATTAATGATTTTAAAAAAATACTATGAGTTTTAAGTCAATGTGCAACCTTCCATGGCATACTCTTTGTCACACCTGTGTAGCTGAGTTATAAAACGGCAGTAAGCTGTAATTTAAAGTCATAACCTATAGTTGCTTTCAGATAGCAAAGGAGATGTATAGCAAAGAGAAATCCAAAACCTTCTCTGTTGAAGTGCCTAACATAAAGGATCTTACTGAGGTGCATTAATAGTAAATCAATGGATATAAGGAATATTATTAGTGTTCAATGTAATACTGGTGCCGATAGTCTTGTTGAATCTATCAGATATTTGCAGTAGATTCAAGATAATAAGGAGATAAGGGCAGGTGTATGTGTTTCAGATTTAGTTATGTGCAATGATTTCAACCCACAAACAGGCAATGAAAGCATGGGAATTAGAAGATATTGAATTAACAGCTAAAGAAAATCCTGAGTCATTTTTTATCCCGTCAAAAGAAGAAAGAGTTACTCAAAAAATAGGTGATGAGGTTAGACTTCATTTTATAATTAAAAATCCAGAGGAAAATTATCCAAGTACTGAAAGAATGTGGGTAAGGGTCACGAAAGGGAAGGGATTGTTTTCTGGTTATAAAGGAGTTCTTGTTAACCAGCCGGTTTATATAAATGGTCTAAATGAAGGAGATGAAATACATTTCAAGCCAAAGCACATTGCTCAAACTATAGTAAAAAAAGATAGCCCATGTTGGATAGATTCTGCCGAAAAAAGTGCACTAGTATCTAAAAAGTGTTTTGAATATACCGGATTAGTGCGTTTTTTATATAGAGAAAAAACTGATAGGGATGAAGATAGTGGATGGAGAATGTTTAGCGGATTGGAAGACGATGATTATACTAATAATCCTGAAAATATTAGAATATTAAATATATGCTTGATAAGGATCCTACTTTAATTACTCCATTGAAAGGAGGTGTTGGGGCTGTATTTGAACGAGAAGATAAAGGAAAGCCTTGGAAAAAAGTTGAAGGCTGGAGACCAGAAGACTAAAAATTACATGCACACAACACGAGGCTATAATCTATGGCTGGTTTTTAGGTGACAGAAAACTTTCAGCTATTCACTATCTTTATCTGGGGCGGATAGTGAAGTAGTTTTACAATGACCACAGATCATAGCCTTAGCTGCTCACCGCTATGCGACAATTTGAATCACGGCAATATTTATTAGCATTTAATGAAAATTTTGTTCACGACCTCCATCATTATTATTTCAACTCTCAGTCTTCTTTTGATAGGATATGGTGTTCATTATCAAATTTCATTTGAGAAGTACATGAATGAGCAAAATGAGAATTATTGTGTCTTAAAAATAAAAATAGAATTAGCTACAAACCAGTAGCTTTCTATTTTATAGAAAGTGCGCTTTTTGATAAACACCAGATTGATAGAGCCGTTAATAATAAAATCTATCTTAACTCAAGGGTCAGTAATTCGAAAATAAAAGAAATTAGAAGTCATGGAGCAATGGACTGGTATATGATTCATTGCTATTTTAGTGAATCTGAAAAAGCTACTATGTCGCAAGAATAATGTAGTACTTTGTTGAATTTCCTTTTCTGATCAGCTTGCCAGATCTATAAATTTTGAGATCAGGATACCCGATTATTAAAATCAGAAGTCCTCTAGAACTGATTAATTATAAAGACTAAAACTGGAAAAAGATTTGATTCTGTAAAGATGATGGGGGAGATCAGGGATAAGGTTTTTAAGGATACGGAAAACATGGATTTTAAAGAATTCAAGAAGTATATGGAGTCAAAACTAAAATCACAAGGTTCCAAATCCTCGGAGAAATAATATGTTCAGCCGCCTACACTGCATACTATCGTCCTTCCCCGGTACAGTGGGAGCTGAGCGCTCAGCTCTTTTGCAGCCTTTCACCTCCGACGGATGTTTAAATGCTGTAAAACCTAGGAGCTATGCCATAGTGCTACTCAGCAGTGTAAGTGTCTCTAAATATCTTAACATCTTTTATTACCTATGACATCTGTTAATGCCCTTCAAGACGACCTGCTAACTGCTCGGGAGCTGTTTTATGACAAACTCAACTTGTCATTTGGTAACCTGAAGATCCATTCTGAAAGTACTGAGTATGGGGCTTGTTCTTTTGAACTAAGGGGGCGCAAAGTTGAGCATAGGGTTTCTAAAATTACACCTACAAAAACAGGCCAATTTGTTGCCACTTGGAAACGGAATGAAGATGGCGCAACCGAACCTTTTAGCAGTTTAGATCCTGTTGACTTTATGATAATAACCTCAAAGTCCGAGACAGGCATAGGGCAGTTTATTTTCCCCAAATCTGTTTTGGTTGAGAAAGGCATTATCTCACACCAAAGCAATGCAGGAAAGCGTGGGCTCAGGGTTTATCCACCTTGGGACACTCCTACAAATAAACAAGCAGAAAAAAGCCAAAGTTGGCAGACAAAATATTTTGTTTTGATCAATAAGGAAATTGCTGCTAGACAAGATTTTATAGAAAGTTTGTTTTGATTCGACACCTTGTTTCGATGCAATTATATCACTCGGGCAACTCCAATTCAGTGGCTTACGTTGAAAAGATCTTGCTACGGCTGCACCATGTAAAATTTAATTATTTTCTGATAAATGCCTTCGTAAGGGGAGGTATTCGAAAGCTAATACTGGATCAGTGTTGGTCGTGGCGGTGCAGTATTGAATGCTTCAAAGTGCGTGTGTAATCGTTGATTTTTGCTTTTTATCGTTATCTTTAGGAATGTAAGGCTTCGACTTGGCGTAAAACCATTTATGGGCTTGTTGGTCAATTGTAATTGCGAATTAATGAAAAGAATCTTAGGGGTTTGGCTAATAGCTTTTGGACTTTTTAGCTGTAACGGAGATCTGAAAGAAAGTGTAGAAAGGCAACATTCCGATAATGTTAATGTGGGCAGTAGGAAGGTCGAAGGAGAAGTTGCGGGTTCTAGCTATTTGGAAAGAGCGACAGAATATTTTGTCCTGAACAAAAGTGACACCTCAGATTTCCGACCTGTTTTCAAAGAGTATAAAGAAAATGGACATGTAAGCCTATTCCTGAATATCCCCTATGCTAAATCTAACACCACCCATAGGCAACGGCTCGAAGAGCTAAAACTTATTCTTCCTGTAGCAGCCTCTGACTATAACCTTGACTCTTTGAGTAGTTTTTTGGTCGGGCGTTTAGTTCAAACAGGAGACCTCGCGATCGAAGTGACCAAAGCGTATAAAGAGGAGTTCCCAACGGTAGAAGCTGTTAAAAACTACCAAGAAACGTCAGCGTTCTTGACTCAATCTAAACTTGCCGCCGACATTAATGATTTGCTTGAGCCATATAACTTAAAAGTAGAAAGTGTAGGAATTGAAAAGTTGTTTTTTGCAAGCAAAGAGGAGTTGTTGATGTATAGTGCGATTGAGACAGATACAGCAGATATTCCTGAATGGATATTAGATTGCATAGTAGGCATTAAGATATCGAGGATAAAGTAATTTCTTTGCAAGTGCTTGTTTGAGGTAAAATATGAAAACGACAGACAGGATCTTGTTATCCAGAATAAAATATGCCGTCAGTGAAATCGACAAGGCGTTTTTAAATTCTCCACAGTTTCTTTCTGGGTCACTTTCTGATCTTTTACAGTGTAAAATGTATTTAAAAGACGAGACCCAAAACCCTATTGGTTCTTTCAAAGGCAGGGGAGCAGAGCTGTTGGTTTCAGGTTTGGGCTATAATTCAGAATTGGTTTGCGCAAGTGCCGGTAATTTCGGCCAAGCCCTAGCTTACTCATGCAAAAAAAAGGGCGTTAAGGTAACAGTATTTGCAAGTATAAATGCCAATAGTCTAAAGGTAAAAAAAATGCAATCTTTAGGGGCTAAGGTCATTTTATATGGAAATGATTTTGATGAGGCCAAGTCAGAAGCTAAGGCTTTTGCAGGAAAATATAATATTGGTTTTGTGGAAGATAGCCTTAATATTGAGACTGTAGAAGGCGCTGGGACTATTGGGCTAGAACTGCTGAATCTGCCAAGTAAAATAGAGTACTTGCTGATTGCGCTTGGGAATGGCGCACTAGCAACAGGAATAGCGAAAGTTTTCAAACATTATTCTCCAGAAACAAAAATAATTGTGGTTCAGGCTAGGGGAGCGCCAGCGATGATTGAATCTTGGAAGAAAGGTGAGGTGGTTAACTTGTTAGGTGCAGATACAATTGCAGATGGTATTGCCGTTCGGTTGCCTATTCCTGAAGTTGTTGAGGATATGAGAGGTTTGATTGACGAAGGTATATTGGTTAGCGACGAGAGTATTGTTGAGGGAATTAGGGTATTGAATAGGTATGAAGGATTGAGAGCAGAGCCATCGGCTGCAGTTGGAATAGCTGCCATATTAGAAAACCCTACTTTATTTAGTAAAAAGAATGTTTGCAGTGTGATATGTGGTGGGAATTTAACTGAAGAGCAGGTTCAAAAATGGCTTTGAAGAGGCCGTTGTCTGTTTTAATTTTTTATGAAAAAAAATTGGATGAAATTTTATGTTTGTTCATCTTGGATGTCGGAGATACGGGATTACCTGTGTATTTTTTTTAATAAATTTTTATGATAGATATTCAAAACCGACAGGGACTAGTGCATAAACTGAAGGGGTTAAAGTCAGACAGTGATCCTGTGTGGGGGCGTATGACCGCTCAGCACATGGTAGAGCATCTAGCATTTGCCGTGATGTCTTCTAATGGTGCGCTAGATCAGAAGTTATATTTTCCTAAAGAAAAAGCGGAGCAAATAAAACGTGCTGTAATATACACAGACAATGAGCTTCCTATGGGTTTTAAAGCTCCTATGCTTGGAGATACATTGCCTAAGCTGGTTTGCTCAGATCTTGGTGCCGCTTTAAAAAAGCTATATTTAGCGTTAGATGAATTTGAACTATACTTTTTGAACAATCCAGACGCAAAACCTGTAAACCTAGCAATGGGTGAACTGGACAGAGAGGAGTGGACAAGGTTTCATAACAAACATTTCTCACACCATTTTAAGCAGTTTCGCTTATTATAGCGTATCTTATGTTTTGCAATTTTTATAAAATGATCCAATGCTATAGGGTACTATTTCTTTTAATTTTTAACATATTTTGTTTAGATGCCCAAGAAAACCATCTTAATATGGAAAACCTAGATACGAGAAGCAGAGAGGAGCTGATTGTTATGGCTCAGGATATTTTAGAAGAAAAGTATCCGGAAATAGCTATAGATTATAGTGATTTTTATATCAGCGTTTGGAAAGACACTTATGGAGTTACCAAAGGTTTTTTCCGAAGGGGTGTGCGCTATATATCTAACCCTATAAAAAGCACCACATATGATATCACCGTAAACTTACATACCAAGGAAATAAACCCTTTAGATGATTCAGAAACAGGGCTATGGCTGGCATCTACGGAGGAAGAAGAAGTTATTGCTGAATTAAAGGAAAAGAACTTTTTGCCTGAAGAGATACAGGCAGATATAGAGTATAGTATTGCGGAGAATGAGGAGTACTATTTGATTTCTTGTTTTAACGATGTTCCACATATTGATAAAGGCTTTCTCAATAACGAAGAGGAAAAGCCCTATTTGGAAAAAACATTAATTAGTAAAAAAAGCGGAAAAACCTTAAGGTTTAAAGGAACAAACCCTTTTTATTATCTTACCCAGCGCACATTTAAACATTATTACAATAAAGACCTATACATTATTCTAAATGAGGAAGGTGAGATGTCGGGCCATGTTGGGGAATTAGTGAAAATCGCCTCATCTATCTTAGCTGTTAAACAGCCACACTTGAAAATAGACCCGAAAGACTTTGACATTGTAATCTTGGGTAATTATAAAGATATCATTGTAAAATATAGGCGCAATGTTAGGTTCAAAAACAGGAATGAAAAAAGGGTTTATGATCTTGCTGTCAATATTATCACTAAAGAAATATTTCCTTTTGACTCATCTGATGTAGCTTTTTACACGCCGACCAAAGCGGATTTTGATCTTATACATTCAGTACAAGATATTATACCTCTTCCTTTGGGACCCAAAATGGAACACACCGTTTCAGAAAATGATGATTATTTCTTTATCGTCAGTATTTCAGAAGAATCGGTCAAAAGATATTTTATTGACAAAAAGACTCATGAAGTCATTTTTGATTATGAGTCTTACAATTTACCCGTCAATAATCGTGAGGATATTTCCTTAAAGGAGCAGTATGCAAGAATGAATGGCTTTTTCCCTATTAAACCTGAATACAGCAAGCCTTTAACAGATATGGCTTTGGGTATCTTGAAGGAGGTTATTTCCGGAATTAACGTAGACGACTATATCATAAAATCAGAATCCAGCAAAGACGAGGTAAAAGTCAAATTTAAAAGGTTGGTTAAATTCGTCCCATTAAGGCATAGTGAAAAGGATGGTTATCAATATGATTTTGTGGTGAATTTGGTTACCCAGACGATAGGGCAAAACTTATCTAAGCTTTATTTTCCTACAAAAGAAGACGCCGAGACCATAAAGTTTCTAAAAGCCAAACTTTTAGAATATATAAAAGACCCTGAAGAAATAGCTTATCCTATAGAAATAGTTGAAAAGACCGAATGTTTTATTATTACCACTTCGGATGCACATAATATTAAAGAGGGAACCATAAGTCATTACCGTTTGGATAAAAAGTCAGCAACAATGGAAACAGTTACCTCCCCTTCCGACTTTTTCCCAACACCGGCACCTTATCCTGGTACTTTTATTGAGGTTAAATGATCAATGGCTAAGCACATTGAGGCGATTTTTTTAAATGTAATTTGCTATGATAAATTTTTTTAAGAAACTGTTTAGTAAAAGCCAGAAGCAAGCCCCACAAGACTTTACTGAGGAAGAGTATGAACAAGGTTATGACCTAAAATCAAAAGGACTTGAAAATGTACTTGGGCGCATGCACAATTTAGTTGGGCATGCACTAATTCCGTTTTCAGTTGGTGGTGCAGTTGATATGTATTATTTCCTAAACCATATAAAAGGGACTGGTTTTGCAACTATGGAGCTTTTAGAGCCGGATGGAACAGGCCCTCTTCCAAATCGACTGGGCACTTATGAGCTTGTTGCATTTACCAAACACGAATACGATAATAACGAAGATTCTAAAGGAGCATTTAATATTATTGAAAGAAAAATATGTGGTTTATTTACTGCCATTGGGTTTTATTCCAGGGAGGCAGTATTAAACCCGTATGACACATGTGAGTTGCCAAACGGAGACGGGAAAGAGAACACTTGTTTGTTGTTTGACTTGTATGAACCCGGCAGTAAGAAATTTAAAGTTGGTGATAGACAGCATCATTTACTGTTGTGCTTACAGATTTTTAAAAGTGAAATGGACTTTGCAAGGGGAAACGGTAGTGAACAACTAATCGATCTCCTAAAGCAGGCTGGACACTACCCATACAGTGACCTAGAAAGGCAGCCTGTGGTATAAATATTTCACTAATAGTTCCCTGTAGGGCTAAAATGAAAAATTATAAAAAAGAGGTTTTGATCAATATTTGCTACACTAAACTTGTGTACGGAAGGATCAGTAAAAAATTGAGTACCAGTTTGTCAAAAGACGAGATTGAAAAGATGATACTCGACGTGCTTGGTGCAACAGATGAGTCGCAGTTTCAGAAAAGAGGGAAAAACATTTATATCACCAACTACGAAAGAAGTTTGAGAATTACGGTTAACTCATTTACTTATAGAATTATTACGGTGGATGCGTTAAACAAAAGAGCACGATTGCCTACCTAAAGAAGGTGTGAATTAAATTTTTACCTTATATTGCCATGTAATGACTTACTAACCAGCATTGAGATGAAATATAAAGTTCTGCAATTAATCTTCTTGTCCTTTTTGTCCGTTCAAATGGCTCAAGCTCAGGAGTGGGAGTGTGATTTATTGAATAAAGGGGTTGACTTTGTTCAGCATGAGAAGTTTGATAGTGCATTGTATGTATGGAAGAAAGTTGTTCGGGAATACCCTGATACTTCTAATTGTTATGGAAGAAGCTTTAACAATATTCCAGTAGTTTACGCTCAGATTGGTAATATTGAAAAAGCCAAAGCGTGGTACCGAAAAATCTTGGACTCCGAATTGAATGATTTGGATGAAGGAAACAGTATAATGGCTCCTTATGCCAACTACAAACACAATGCTTGCTTAAGAATGTCGCAGTTGCTTAAAGAGGAAGGTGAACTCGAAGAAAGTTTTGAATATATTGAACTAGCAGAGCACGAGTTTCCCTATCAAACCTTTAGCGCTACATCTTTTGAGAAAAGGGCTGTTCTGATCACTTATTACAAAGCAGAGTTATGGAAGCTAAAGGGGGATGAAAAAGAAGCGCTCTTTACAATGTTGGAAAAAATCTTAGACAATGATGTTTTCTTCAGAAAGCCAGATGCTGCAAGCTTTACTAATGTTGATTTTTATGCAGGACTTATTGAAGACATTATTCCCATGATCGAGGAGCATTATGGTTTTGCGGCGTTTGAAGACAAACTGAAAGATGCCATTCGCCAAGTGAAGGTGAAAAGAACCAAAGTTGGTGATGACAACTCTAAAGCTAAACTCGCAACTTTTATTTTTGAAGGGAGGAGCTTTAATATTGGGTCATCCAATAAGAAATTTAACAAAAAGAAGTTTAAGCAGAAGTTGCTGAACAACCGTTTGTTTGAGGAAATAAAAATGTAAAGTACTTGAAAAGAGTATGAGTCCTATCTGAACCTGTGCCCTATAGTATCAAATTGCTATAGGGCACAAGTTTATTAGACAACACAGTCAGGCCTTATAAATGCGTAAACTGCCTCAAGAACCTTACGTCATTCTCTGTAAATAGCCTTAAGTCCTTTATTTGGTATTTTAGCATGGTAATCCTTTCTATGCCCATACCGAAAGCAAAGCCACTGTATTTTTCAGGGTCTATACCGCAGTTTTGCAACACATTAGGGTCTACCATACCTGCACCTCCTATTTCCACCCATCCAGACTGCTTGCATATGTTGCACCCTTTGCCTTTGCAAATCAGGCAAGTAATGTCCATTTCAGCGCTCGGTTCCGTGAAAGGGAAGAAAGAAGGCCTGAACCTGACTTTAATATCCTTTCCGAACATTTCTTTTACAAAGTAATAAAGTGTTTGCTTAAGGTCAGCAAAGCTCACTTTTTCATCAATATATAAACCTTCTATTTGATGGAACACACAATGGGCACGGGCAGAAATAGCTTCGTTTCTAAATACCCTGCCCGGGGACAATGTCCTGATAGGAGGTTTTTGGTTTTCCATTACCCTAACCTGAACAGAAGACGTATGTGTCCTTAAAGTAATATCTGGTTTTCTTTCTATAAAGAAGGTGTCCTGCATTTCTCTGGCAGGATGGTTTTCAGGAAAGTTAAGGGCTGTAAAGTTGTGCCAGTCATCTTCGATCTCGGGCCCTTCAGAAAGGTTGAATCCCATGCGCGCAAATATTTCGACAATTCTTTCCTTCACAATGGTGAGCGGGTGGCGTGACCCTAAGGCATGTGGAATGGAAGGCAAGGTGAGGTCTTGGTCACTTTTTTCGCCTTTATCCCCTTGCTTTGACTGGACCTCTTGGGTGGCAGTGTCAAACTTCTCTTTAGCATAAACTTTAAGCTTGTTTAAGCTCATGCCAACTTCCTTTTTTTGCTCGCGGGGAACGCTCTTTAATTCATCAAACAAAGAAGTTAGTTTACCCTTTTTACTAATAAAGGCCAAACGGAACGCTTCGAGTGATTTTTCATCTTTAATATCAAAAGCTTCAGCCTCTTTTTGCAACTGAGAAATTTTATCAAGCATAACTTTTCATGAATTAGCCCGACAAATTTACAGGATTATTTTCAGAAACAGGCTTAAAAGTACTGGAAATTGCAAAATTAGGCCACTGCGCTAAATGCATGATTTGCTTTGTTTGATGAAATTTTCTAAGCAGCATTAATATTGCAAGGAGGCAGGTGAGGTTCAATTCTGTAATAAGCAATAGGGCTTGTCGTGCAATAGCAGTTCCTATTGCATAGCTGTGTGAACAAACCCTATTGCGTTTTTTATTCAAGAAAAGCCCTAAACTCAGTTTTTCTAAAATGAGTATCCTACTGATAGGCCAACCCTTAAGTTAAAGCCGGAGAAAGGCCCTCCATCAAACTCCACGTTTTCCATGCCTTCTTCATACCTGAAAGTTCCAATATCGATTGCCGGCCCTAAGAAAGCATCCAAAGCGAACCTGTCAGCAATTTTAAACTGGTATCCGCCAACTACACCACCGCCAAAGGTGTTCATCAAAGAGCTGATGTTCGCTTCCTGTATGTGGCGTGTTACTTCAAGTTGCTGATATCTGAAGAAAGGTGCTACGTAAAGTCCTTCATTATATGTTTCTTCGCTTGTTAAATAGTACCTGAATTCTGGCGTTATACCATATCCTCTCCAGCTAGAGCCGGTGAGTGAGTAGCCTGTATAAAATAGGCCAATCTGGGCACTCATATTTGTAGTAATCCCTCTTTCATAAAACCCGGATATTGAACTTACAAATGGACTTAATGTATTGAATTTGACAGTGTTTCGTCTTTCTGGTATTTCCAGCGCTTGCCTTTCCTCTTCGTCTAGCTCTTCGATTTCTTCATCTTCAAGCTCTTCAACGTCTTCTTCTTCCAGCGCTTCTATTTCCTCGTCGTTATCTTGAAACAGTTCATTGTCTTCTTGGGCAAATCCCTTGTTAATTAAGCATACTACCAACCCTGCTACCAACAAATATCTTCTCATAATTCATTTCCTCTTTTAGCCTTCCTATTAAATATTACCCTTGGTATGTAGAAAAGTTTACATTTGTCAGGTTTAAAAATGACATTTTGCATAGGTTGTTCAGTAAAAATATCTGAAATTTGTTTTTGATTATGGTCAGAGAAATTTCAGCTCAGATAAAAAAAGAGATAATGCTCGAATGGAGACAGCGTTACGCTCTAAACGGAATGCTGCTTTTTGCAGGCAGTACGGTCTTTATATGCTATTTGAGCATTGGGGTTCGGGCCGGTGATTTGTCTATTTTTACCTGGAATGCACTTCTTTGGATCATAATGCTTTTTACAGCGGTAAATGCCATTACGAAAAGCTTTATGCAAGAGCGACAAGCGAGAAATTTATATTATTATAATTTGACGAGCCCAAGGGTAATCATTCTATCTAAGATAATATATAATGTCTTGTTGATGATTATACTAGCTTTTACAGCTTACTTGTTTTACTCTTTGGTATTGGGCAATCCGGTAGAAGACTTGGGCATGTTTTTGCTTGTCCTTTTATTAGGGGCGATGTCTTTTTCTGGTACATTGACATTAATTTCAGGAATAGCATCTAAATCTGGGAACGGAAGCATGTTAATGGCTGTTCTTAGTTTTCCAGTGATAATACCCGTTTTGGTCTTATTGATAAGGTGCTCGCGCAACTCTATAGATGGCCTTGAAAGAAGTCTTATATATAATGACCTGATGATATTGGTAGCGATAAATGCAATGGTAGTGGCTGTCTCGTATTTGTTGTTCCCGTTTATCTGGAAAAGTTGATGAAAGGTTTTTGTTAAAAATACGCTGTTTAACTCTAAGGAATTTTCTTAATCTTAGAACATGAAAAAGAATTGGTGGAAAATATTGACTGTACTGCTCTTAATTTATGTAATTATAGCAGGTTTACTTTTTGAGGTACCGAGGATGGATATCCTTAATGAAACCATTAGGAATCTATATTTTCATGTTCCTATGTGGTTTGGGATGGTTATCTTACTCTTTGTTTCTGTCATTTACTCCATAAAATACTTGTTAGGGTTCCGTTCAGAACTTGATGTAAAGGCCGTAGAGTTTGCTAATACAGGGGTTTTATTTGGGATTTTGGGCATAGTCACCGGCATGATTTGGGCGCGCTATACCTGGGGCGATTATTGGAGCCGAGACCCCAAACAGGATTCTGCCGCCATCGGTTTGTTGATATACTTTGCATATTTTGTTCTTAGAGGCGCATTTAGCGATGACCAGCAGCGTGCGCGTATAAGTGCCGTTTATAATATATTTGCTTTTCCTACCTTGATCGCACTGATTTTTGTGCTGCCAAGGCTTCAAGACTCTCTGCATCCTGGCAATGGAGGTAACCCTGGTTTTAACGCTTATGATCTGGACAGTAGAATGAGAGCGATATTTTACCCTGCAGTGATAGGTTTTACCCTTTTAGGAGTATGGGTCTCTACATTAAGAATACGTTTAAAAAATATTGAATATAAACTACGCGGTATAGAATAATCATGAAAAAGTTATTGTACATAATAATGATGTTTATGCTCAGCTTTACGGCATTTGGGCAGCATCCTGGGGCAGGCGCTCCTGGTCAATCGTCTTCACATGTAGAAATGGCTGACACTTTTAGAGAAGATGGTAAGATATTTGTAGTAGTTGCTGTAATGCTGTTGATCTTTCTAGGAATAGCGCTTTATCTGTTCATTCTGGACAGAAGGATCAGCAAGGTTGAAAAGAACGTCGATAACCCCGAATACGTATGAAAAAGTCTCATATTCTTGCCGTTGTAATTATTGGTATAGCTATTTCTATAATAGTTTCTACCTCTGGAAACACTAGCCAATATGTAGATTTCGGCGAAGCTTTTGCTTTGGCTGAAAGTGGCAGTAGTGCCAAGGTGCACGTGGTTGGGCAGCTTAAGAAAGATAGTGAAGGCAACATTCAAGGCATGAAATATAGGCCTGAAATGGATCCGAACTTCTTTGAGTTTGTACTTGTAGACAATAAGAATAGGGAAACTATTGTGCAATATGGCCAACCTAAACCTCAAGATATAGAAAGGTCTGAACAGGTTGTAATTGTAGGTAGTGCAAGAGGCGATATATTTGTGGCGGATAAGATTCTTCTAAAGTGTCCGTCTAAATATGAAGAAAATGAAGTAAAAGCCGGATATTAAATAACTTAGTAAATGTTTAGATCTATTATTGGGGACGTTGGGCACTTTCTTGTCCTTACTGCGTTCCTCTCCGCCGTAATTGCAACTATTGCATTTTTCCGTTCTACTGTTCTGGAAAAATCAGCATCGTTGGATAATGAAGATAAATTAAAAAGCTGGCGATCATTTGCCAGAGTCTTTTTTTACATCCATGCCGTTGCTGTTATGGGGGTGGTGACATCACTGTATGTGATTATCAGCAACCATTATTACGAATACCATTACGCTTGGAGTCACTCTTCCCAAACACTTCCTTTTTACTACATGATTTCTGCCTTCTGGGAAGGGCAAGAGGGTAGCTTCTTGCTGTGGATGTTTTGGCATGTTTTGTTAGGGGTAGTACTTATTAAAGTCAATAAAACATGGGAAACGCCAGTAATGACCATATTCTGTGCTGTGCAGGCATTTCTGGCCTCTATGGTTATTGGTGCGGTTATTCCTTTGATAGATCTTAAAATAGGTAGTTCGCCTTTTGTCTTGTTACGAGAGCAGATGGCAGACTTGCCGGTCTTTGTCAGTAACCCTGATTTTATTCCAGAAGATGGAAGCGGGCTGAATCCGTTGCTTCAAAATATATGGATGGTTATTCACCCTCCGGTGCTTTTCCTTGGTTTTGCCGCTACTTTAGTCCCTTTTGCTTATTGTATGGCAGGACTGTGGCAAAAAAGATATAAAGAATGGATTAGGCCGGCATTGCCATGGGCGTTGTTTGCAGCTATTACTTTAGGTGCTGGTATTTTAATGGGTGGCTACTGGGCTTATGAAACACTTAACTTTGGTGGCTATTGGAACTGGGATCCGGTAGAAAATGCTGTTTACGTGCCTTGGTTGATTTTGATTGGTAGTATTCATGGAATGATTAGTTTCAAAAACAGTGGTAGCGCTTTAAAACTGTCTGTCATTCTTGTTTGTACTACTTTTATACTCATTTTATACTCTACGTTTCTGACACGTAGCGGTATATTAGGCGATGCCTCCGTACACTCTTTTACTGACCTAGGACTTAGCGGACAGTTGCTCATATACCTGTTGTTCTTTGTCTTTATATCTATCTTTATGATCGCATGGAGATGGAAAGCGCTTCCGGTTACTGAGAAAGAAACAACGGTATATTCTCGTGAATTCTGGGTCTTTGCAGGTATTTCAGTGCTTTGCCTTGCTGCATTCCAGGTTATTTACACAACTTCTATTCCTGTATTCAATGCCATCATAAAAGCTTTTGGCGGTGAGTCTAACATAGCTCCGCCAGCAGATCAGGAAATCTACTATAGCAATTGGCAGATATGGTTTGCCATTGGTATTGCCATTCTTTCTGGTATTGGACAGTTTTTCTGGTGGAAAAAAATGAACCCAGCAAAACTATGGGATGCTATTGCCATTCCTTTGATTTTGACATTGGTAGTTTCTAGTGCTATTATCTTTTTTGCAGAGCTTTCTCAGCTTTCCTACATCTTATTGACTACCGCAGCAGTCTTTTCTGTTTTGTGCAATGGCTCTATTTTATATAATGTCTTCCGAAACAACTACAAACTGGCTGGCGGTGCTTTTGCCCACATTGGTGTAGGCCTAATGCTGATAGGGATCTTGTTTTCATCAGGATACTCTAAGGTTATTTCTCTAAATAACTCAGGTATGCTTTATTCCAAAGAGTTTTCTGATCAGATGAATCAGGAAAACGTCCTTTTGTGGAGAAATGAAGCGATGCGCATGGACGACTATGAGCTTATTTACAAAGGCCCGAGGCTTGAGGTTAGAGGGATGTCTGGTTTCTTCCCTAAAAATGCCTTTGTTGAAACGATGGATGCGGATATAGTTTTGGCCAAAAAAGATATTTATAATAAGGACAAGAAGCTTTTCAGCAAAGGGGATACCGTTAACATTTATGGCGAAAACATCTATTTTGAAGTAGAGTACCGTAAAGACAATGGGCAGGTATTTACACTTTTCCCAAGAGCTCAGATAAACCCTCAGATGGGGCTTTTGGCTTCGCCTGATATTAAAAGGTATTTTGGAAAAGACCTGTATACCCACGTGTCTTCTATTCCGGTAGCAGATGATGATAAAAAGTGGAGCGAAGATCAGGACTATCACCTGCAGGTAGGCGATACTGTTGTGTGGAATGACTATATCACTGTCTTTAAAGGTGTGGATTTAGAGAAAGACCTTCCTGGACTTACGTTCAATGAAAAGGAGTTTGCCGTTAAGTCTAAACTTGCCATCTTAAAAACTGACGAGGACATTGTTGCAGAGCCTATGTTTGTTGTTAAGGATGAAATGATTGGGCAGATACCTGAAGTTTTTGAAGACCTTGGTTTAAAAATTACTCTTGTGAATGTAAATACCGAGACGGGAGAGTTCCACTTTAAGGTAAATACTACGCAAAAGGATTATATCATCTTAAAAGCCATTGAAAAACCACTTATCAATGTGCTATGGATTGGAACTCTAGTACTTATGTTGGGTATAGGTATGGCTGTTTATAGAAGGTATACTGAGTTCGCTAAAATGAGAGACAAAGGCTTGGAGTAATGCCCGCCTCATATAAAATATCTTTTGTCGGTGCCGGAAACGTAGCATGGAATCTGGCACCGGCTTTTGAAAATGCTGGTATTAAAGTAGAAGAAATATACAGCAGAAATAAAGACCATGCCCAAAACTTAACGCATAGGCTTTATGATGCCATTGCACTAGACTGTCCAGATTTTTCTTCCAGTAAATCAGATGTTATTGTTATTGCCGTACCCGACGATTACATTTCGGAAGTAGTAGCGCAATTACAAGTTCCTGACCATTCTATAGTTGTGCACACTTCAGGTACCGCTCCCCTTGAGGTACTTGATGGTATTAAGCAATTTGGTGTTATGTATCCATTGCAGACTTTTTCTAAGTCTAAGGCTGTTCAGTTGGATAATGTACCCTTTTTTTTAGAAGGGTCTGATGAGCAGGTATATGAATTAATTGAAATATTGGTAAGTGCTGTCAGTAAGCATATTTATAGAGCATCATCTGCTGACCGCCTTTCTCTGCATGTGGCAGCAGTTTTTGCCTGCAATTTTACCAATCATTTATATGGCATTTCTGATAATATACTCAAACAGGCAAACCTGCCATTTGATGTGTTGAAGCCTTTGATTGCAGAAACAATGGAAAAGGCTTTTCTTTTATCTCCTGCCGAAGCGCAAACAGGGCCAGCCGTTCGCAAAGATGTGAAAACGTTGGAGAAGCACCTTTCTTATTTATCAGGCCAGCCGGCGTTGAAAGACCTTTATAAAATTTTGACCAAACGATTATTGAGAAAGGAGTAATTTTCTCCTACATTTACTGTAAATCCTATTATTATGGCTGATTTCAGTAAAATCTCTACCTTTATTCTTGATGTTGACGGTGTGTTAACAGACGGCAGCGTTGTGTCTTATGCTAATGGCGAGCATGCACGTAGGTTCTATATTAAGGATGGCTATGCTTTAGAAAAAGCTGTCCAGAACGGATATAACATTATTATTATTACTGGTGGTTTTGAAGAAGGGGTCAAAAACAGGTTAACGTTTCTCGGCATTAGGGATATTTTCATGGGTGTAAAGGATAAGATTAAGGTCTTTAATGAATATATTAAAGGTAAGAAAATAGATAATGAGTCCATCCTCTATATGGGCGATGATATTCCTGACTATAAAATGTTGAAACTGGCAGGGCTGCCAACTTGCCCTAATGATGCAGCAGAAGACATTAAACCTATTTGTTCCTACATCAGCCCAAAAGATGGCGGTAGAGGAGCTGTGCGCGATGTAATAGAAAAAGTCATGAAAGCGCAAGGTAAATGGACACCTGAAAACTGGTAGTTGCTGGACAAAGCTCTGTTGCGCCATATGGAAAATAGTTGACCTATACATATATATATGATTTTTGGGGAAAGCTTATCTAAAATTTTCAGGTTTCTTTTACTAGATTGTTTTATGTTGTAATTTAAGATCGAAAATCATTTCCTTAAAAATAGGGCTGCAAGAGACTCATGAAAAATAACTTACTTAAACATCTAAGATATGTACTTAGAGTTATTTATCGTCTCGTGCGTTTGCAGAACCTTGTTATTATAGCCCTTAGTCAGTATTTTGTTGCCCTTTTTATAGTAGGAAAATACCTTCCGCACTTAGAAACGTTGTTTTCTTTTGATTTATTCATTTTGGTATGTTCTACGGTATCAATAGCTGCGGGAGGGTATATTATCAATGATTATTATGATGTAAAAATAGACATCATAAACAAGCCTCAGAAAGTTGTAGTTGGCAGGTACCTAAATCGCCGAATAGCCATGGTGGCCCACTTGGGGTTTACTGTAGCAGGGGTGCTTTTGGGGGCAGCTTTAAATTGGAGAATCATGCTTATTAATATAGCTTGCGGGGGTGCTCTATGGTTATACTCCAATGAGCTGAAGCGTCAGCCGTTTAGCGGCAATTTTGTGGTAGCTTTATTGACAGGGGTAGCCGTCGTTTTGCCATCGTACTATTTTCAGGCTGGGCTGGCGCATGCACTGGTTTATGGAGGTTTTGCATTTTTTATATCTTTGATACGTGAAATTGTTAAAGATATGGAAGATGCAAGGGGAGATGCCTCTTTTGGCTGCAAAACACTTCCTGTTTTGTGGGGGATAAGGCGTACCAGAAATTTCATTTTCATAATTTCCGGAATTTTTCTTTCCTTTATACTTTATGCTTCGTTTTTTATCAGCAGTCAACTATTTGTAGCGCTGATTGTTTTGGTAATTTTTCCTGTAAGCTACCTGCTGTATCAGTTGTCAAATGCTGATACTATCAAAGAATTTCATAAAGTTAGCGTCTTGTGTAAGATTATTATGCTTTCAGGACTTGCGGGCATGATATTTATATAAATAGAATAATTATATTTGTCTTTTGAATATTTTCGTGAAAGACTCTCAGATAAACATCGCTGTATTTTGTTCCGGCTCAGGAAGCAATGCTCAAAAAATTTTTGAATATTTCCGTGACAGGAAAGATGTGAACATAGTAGCTACTATGTGTAATAAAAAGGATGCATATGCTTTAGAACGTGCAAAAAAGTTTAATATCCCGACACGGGTTTTTAACAAAGAAGAATTTGCTCATAGTGACGTAATTGTCAATGAGCTCAAAGCATTAAAAACCGATTGGGTAATTCTTGCCGGTTTTTTGTGGCTAATACCTGATAGGCTTTTAGAGGCTTTTCCTGGTAAAATCATCAATATCCATCCTGCACTTTTGCCTGCTTATGGTGGCAAAGGTATGTATGGAATGTATGTACACCAGGCTGTGCTGGATGCTAAAGAAAAGCAAACTGGTATAACCGTACATTACATAAATGAAAATTACGACGAGGGGGAAATTATTTTTCAGGCGGCTTGCGACATAGGAGACTGTTATTCTCCAGAAATGGTCGCCAAAAAAGTACAGTCCCTTGAGCATCAACACTACCCAAGAATCATTGACGAATTAATAACCCAAAGTATAAAAGGATAAGAGTAATGGAATCCAAAAAAATCAAATCTGCATTAATTTCTGTATTCTACAAAGATGGCCTGGAATCACTGGTACGTTTGTTGAATGAAAATGGCGTCAAAATATACTCTACAGGAGGTACCCAAAAGTTTATTGAAGAGCTGGGCGTGGAAGTAACAGCGGTTGAAGACTTGACTAGTTACCCTTCAATTTTTGGAGGCAGGGTCAAAACGCTTCACCCTAAAGTTTTTGGTGGCATCCTGCATAGGAGAGACCTTGAGAACGATAAGAAACAAGCTGCAGAGTTTGATATTCCTGAAATTGACTTGGTTATTGTGGATCTATATCCTTTTGAGGAAACAGTGGCTTCTGGAGCATCAGATGATCAAATCATCGAAAAAATAGATATTGGAGGTATTTCGCTAATCCGGGCAGCGGCCAAGAACTATAAGGATGTGGTAATATTATCTTCAAGAAACCACTACTCGGTGTTGGAAGATGTTTTGCGCGAAAAAAATGGTGCTACAGACCTATCTGACAGGAAAATGTTCGCTGCACTTGCATTTGACACTTCTTCTCATTATGACTCTGCTATTTATCAATATTTTACCAAAGATATAGACCTGCCATCTTTCAAAAGCAGTATTCAAACTACCGGCATGCTTAGGTATGGCGAAAATCCGCATCAAAATGGGTATTACTATGGTAACCTAAGTGAAATGTTTGAGAAACTCAACGGTAAGGAATTGTCGTATAACAATCTAGTTGATATGGATGCAGCAGTTGCCTTAATAGATGAGTTTGAGGAAACGGCTTTTGCTATTCTTAAACATACCAATGCATGTGGAGTGGCATTGGGCAGTACAGTGAAAGAAGCTTATTTAAAGGCATTGGCCGCTGATCCTATCTCTGCTTTTGGAGGTGTCCTTGTGACAAATGGGCCAGTGGATATGGCTGCTGCCGAAGAGTTGAACAAACTTTTCTGCGAAGTTTTAATAGCCCCATCTTTCGCTGATGATGCTTTGGAGCTTCTGAAGTCTAAGAAAAACAGAATCATATTAAAAAGAAAAGACGTACAGCTTCCAAAGGTGCAGTTCAAGAGCTTGTTGAACGGTGTTATTCAGCAGGACAAAGACTTGAAGACAGAGAAGGTTTCTGACCTTAGGACGGTAACCATTGCTTCTCCTTCAGATGCAGAGAAAAAGGCTTTGATATTTGCTGCTAAGATTTGTAAACACACGAAGTCCAATGCCATTGTTCTTGCTACCGAAGATCAGTTAATTTCCAGTGGTGTGGGTCAAACCTCCAGGGTAGATGCTTTGAAACAAGCCATTGAAAAGGCAGAAGGATTTGGCTTTAAGTTAGACAGCAAAGTAGTTATGGCTTCTGATGCATTTTTCCCATTTCCTGACTGTGTAGAAATTGCCTTCAATTCAGGCATTAAAGCAGTAATTCAACCTGGGGGATCAGTAAAAGATCAAGAATCTATAGATTTTTGTAACCTTAGAGGCATGGCAATGGTATTTACAGGTCTGAGACATTTTAAACATTAATACAGATTGAATATATTTGATCTTTGGGCGTTTTATAAAAAACAGTTTGTAAATATGCTGTTTTTGAAACTAATTTTTGATTTTTATCATTTGACAGAGGTATAACCTTATCCTTAAAGTAGAATAAAACATGGGTTTATTTGATTTTTTTACCAGTGACATAGCCATAGATCTAGGTACAGCCAATACCTTAATTATCCATAAAGATAAGATCGTAGTTGATGAGCCGTCTATAATTGCTCTGGATAAAGTTTCGGGCAAAGTGCTGGCCATAGGGCGTGAGGCGATGCAAATGCACGAAAAGACGCATGAGAACATCAAGACCATCCGTCCACTTAAAGATGGAGTGATTGCTGACTTCCATGCTGCCGAGCATATGATCAGGGGCATGATCAAAATGATTGACAGCAATAAAAAGCTTGTTGGCGCTACTTCTCATCGTATGGTCATATGTATCCCTTCGGGTATTACTGAAGTTGAGAAAAGAGCTGTTCGCGACTCTGCTGAGCATGCCGGGGCTAAAGAGGTGTATATGATTCACGAGCCAATTGCTGCGGCCATTGGTTTGGGCATTGACATTGAGCAGCCTATGGGTTCTATGATTGTTGATATTGGAGGGGGTACAACAGAGATTGCGGTTATTGCACTTTCTGGTATTGTGTGTGAACAGTCTATACGTGTGGCAGGTGATGTCTTTAACAAAGATATTCTCGACTATATGAGAAGACAGCACAACCTTCTGATTGGTGAGCGTTCTGCCGAGCGGGTCAAGATCGAAGTGGGATCTGCCCTGACAGAACTTGATACGCCACCTGAGGATTATGAAATTCGTGGCCGTGACTTGATGACAGGAATTCCTAAGGTAATCAAAGTTAGCTATTCTGAGATCGCTTTTGCTTTAGATAAATCCATCTCTAAGATAGAGGAGGCTGTTTTGAAGGCGTTGGAGATTTCACCGCCAGAATTGTCTGCAGATATTTATGACAATGGAATACATCTTACCGGTGGAGGTGCGTTATTAAGAGGGCTGGATAAGCGCCTTGCACTGAAAACTAAGCTCCCAATACATGTGGCCGAAGATCCACTGAGAGCTGTCGTGCGCGGTACGGGGATAGCTATTAAAGATATTAATAGCTATAAAGCAGTATTGATGTCATAAAATCTCTTAATGCATAGTTTATTTCAATTCTTTTATCGGCACAGGTCTTTTCTGTTTTTCCTTGCATTGGAAACGTTTTGCCTGTGGCTGATAGTGAAGCATAATGGTTATCAAGGAGCTTCGTTCTTTAATACATCTAATTATTATGCCGGTCAGGTGCTTTCTGCCAGAAATAACGTGGCCGGCTATTTTAAGCTTACGGATGTAAATAGAAACATGGCTTACGAAAATGCACAATTGAGAGAACTATTGATTCGCTATCAGCAATCCGAACAGAACACTTCTTTAGATACCGTTGATTTTTTGCGAGAAAATCAATTTAGTTTTATCCCTGCCAAGGTAATCAACAATTCTGTGGCCAGGGCCAATAACTTTATTACCTTGAATAAAGGTGCTAAAGATGGCATTAAGCCTGATATGGGTGTGATAGCTGCCGGTGGTGTAGTGGGAAGGGTAAAAGCTGTTTCTAATAACTTCTCTACTGTAGTCTCTCTCCTGAACTCAGGCATGAAAGTGGCCTCTAAGATCAAAGGTAAAAATATTGATTGTACTGTTGAGTGGGATGGCGCTGACCCTGCCGTTGCCAATCTTTTGTATGTTGTGAGGCACCATAAAATCTCTGTCGGAGATACTATCGTGACTTCCGAATATAATGCCATATACCCCGCTGGTGTCATGATAGGTACTATAGAGGACTTCAAGTTAGATCAAGGCAGGAGCGATTATGATATCCGGGTCAGGCTCTCTGTAGATTTTACTAAACTATCTTATGTTTATGCTATTGATAATTCCCTAAGACAGGAAAGGGATTCTCTGGAATTGATATCAAGGCCAAAAGAAGGCAAATAAATGAAATCTCAAAATACGCTTAAGTACTTTTTATATTTTCTCCTGTTTGCAGGTTTACAGGTTGTACTTTTTCTCAATGTTTCCTTGTTCAATGTGGCATTCTGCTTTGTCTATATAGGTTTTATACTGCTGTTGCCTATAGAAACTTCAAAGGTGGTGCAGATGCTCTCTGCCTTTGCCATTGGTCTGGTCGTTGATATTTTTTATGACACTTTGGGAATTCATGCTGCTGCTTCTGTGTTAATAGCCTATATCAGGGCGCATGTCATAAATTTGCTTACGCCAAGAGGTGGATATGATACAGGAATAGAAATTTCTGTGCAATCTCTCGGCTTTCAGTGGTTTATTACCTATGCGGGTATATTGGTTTTTACCCATCATTTTGCCCTGTTTTTCCTTGAAGTACTTAGCATTTCCAATTTTGGAAGAATATTATTAAAAACTTTTGCCAGTAGTATCTTTACAGTATTTGTAATTACGTTATTACAGTACTTGTTCAAAAGTCCGAAACGAATCTGATGTTTGAAAACCGGAAAATAGTTGTACAGGGAATATTTGTTCTGGTAGGTCTAGTCTATATCATCAAACTTTTGTCATTGCAGATGTTTGACGATAACTATAAGATGAAAGCCCAGAAAAATATTAAACGCCGTATCGTAGAGTACCCTTACAGGGGACTTATTTATGATCGAAACGGTAAAGAGCTTGTATATAACAATCCGGTGTTTGACCTGATGGTCGTTCCTAGAGAGGTGAAAGACCTTGACACCACAGCTTTTTGCAGGTTATTCAAGTTGACCAAAGAAGAGTTTGAAGTGAAGATGAAAGATGCTGTGACTCCTCCTAAAGGATCTTGGTCTAAGCCTTGGCCGTTTATCAAACAGCTTTCAATCAAAGATTTTGCAAAAGTTCAAGACTATCTTGTAGACTTTAAAGGTTTTTATACCCAGGCCAGGACTGTTAGGTCTTATCCTCACCAAAGCTTAGCAAATGCCTTAGGGTATATCCGTGAAATTGACAAAGCACAACTTGATAGGCAGGAAGACAATTACTATTCAAGCGGTGACTATATCGGTAAGAGCGGATTGGAGTTGCATTATGAAAAACATTTGAGAGGTAGAAGAGGGGTGCGACATGTAATGGTAAATGTAAAAGGTGTAGAAAAAGGACCTTTTAAGGGCGGAATGTATGATACTTTGTCTGTACCAGGCGAAAACCTCACCGCTTCTATAGATTTGGAACTTCAGAAATACGGTGAGAAGTTGATGAGGAATAAAAGAGGTAGTGTTGTGGCTATCGAACCTTCTACGGGCGAAATCCTTTCTTTTGTTTCTGCGCCATCTTATGATCCTAACGCCTTGACAGGCCGTAATTTTGGAGAAAACTATTTGAGGCTTGAAAGGGATACTTTGAAGCCTTTGTTTAACAGGCCTCTTATGGCCATGTATCCTCCGGGCTCTATTTTCAAGATCCCTCAGGCCCTTATTGCCATGCAAATGGGCGTGCTTAATGAAAATACCAAATATCCTTGTAATAAAGCACTGGTGAAATGTCACCCTCATGACTCTCCGGTCGACGTAATGGGATCAATACAGCACTCATGTAACCCATATTATTACCTAGTGTTTAAAAATATTCTTAATCAGGATCTTGACCCTAATAAGTATAAAGATACGGAAATCGGCTTTGACAAATGGCGTGAACATATTACCCGTTTTGGCTTTGGAAACCGCTTAGGCATTGATATTCCTAGTGAGAAACCAGGAAATATTCCTAGCAATAGTTATTATGACCGTATTTATGGTGATCTACGTTGGAAGTTTACCACTATCTATTCTCTTGGTATTGGTCAGGGTGAAATCGGAGCAGTGCCGCTGCAAATGGCTAACCTTGCTGCTATTATTGCCAATAAGGGACACTATTACACTCCGCACTTTATAAAAGCAATCGGGGAGGAAGGAAAGCCATTGGCGGAATATCGCAAGAAGCATGATACAGGAGTAGACCCGAAGCATTTTGATGTGGTAATTGACGGAATGGAAAAAGTGGTCACTTCAGGAACAGCGATGCGTTCTCGAATTAAAGGGATCCCTATGTGCGGGAAAACCGGTACAGCCCAAAACCCGCATGGCGAAGACCACTCTGTATTTATTGCATTTGCGCCAAAAGATGACCCTAAAATAGCCATTGCGGTTTTTGTTGAAAACGCAGGTTTTGGAGGTACATGGGCGGCACCAATTGCCTCTTTAATGATAGAGAAATATATTTCAGATACTATTACCAGGCCACATTTGGAGAAATATATCCTGGATAAGAAATTCTACGAAGATCAAATATTAGATATAAATTGAGAGATAATCTTTCTAAAAATATTGATTGGCTGACGATTGCACTTTATGCCACTTTTGTAACATTTGGCTGGTTCAACATATTTGCTGCCGTTTATGATCATGATGCACAAATGAGCATTTTTGATTTTTCTATTAATTCCGGAAAGCAGCTCATGTGGATCGGGATTGCTACACTGCTGATCTTTGCAATCTTTATTATTGACTATAAGTTTTATAGCTCATTTGCCTTTTTTATATACGGGGCGGTTATAGTGGTACTTGTCCTCACCTGTTTGTTTGCACCGGACATCAAGGGGTCTAGGTCGTGGCTTGTATTAGGGCCAATAAGGCTCCAGCCTGCCGAATTTGCAAAACTAGGGACTGCATTGGCCATATCCAGCTATCTGGGACAAGTCAATATGAAGCTTTCTAAGTTTAAAACACAGCGGATGGTTGCTTTCTTAATTTTGCTGCCATCTATACTTATCTTACTTCAGAATGAAACAGGAACTGTGCTGGTATTTTCAGCTTTTGTGCTGGTGTTGTATAGAGAGGGGTTGTCGCCGGTTCTATTAGTTGCCGGTATTGGCTGTGTTGTGTTGTTTGTTGTGGCCCTTGTGGTCGAAGAAAACCTTTATATTGTTTTCGCTCTGTTGGCTATGACATCCATTTTTATTATAAGCCAGTTGTATAAACTAAGAAAACGTACTTTAAAACGGCTTGTGATCAATAGGATTTTGATTGCTGCTGGCTTGGCGGTTGTTTCTATAGGGGTGGTTTATGGAACAGACTTTTTTGTCAATGATGTTTTGCAGCCTCACCAGCAGGCCCGGATTAAGGCATTGCTGGACCCTGAGTCAGACCCTCAGGGTTTTGGATGGAATGTCATTCAATCTAAAACAGCTATTGGTTCCGGTGGATTTGCAGGAAAAGGTTTTTTGCAGGGCACACAAACCAAATTTGATTTTGTGCCTGAGCAAAGTACAGACTTTATTTTTTGCACTATAGGCGAGGAACATGGCTGGATCGGAAGCAGTCTCCTCATTGCTTTATATGTAGTGTTCTTGTGCCGTTTGGTTTTTCTTGCAGAACGGCAAAAGGATAAGTTTTCCAGGATATTTGGATATTCCGTAGCATCTATTATCTTTTTCCATTTTATGGTAAACATAGGTATGACCATAGGTGTATTCCCTATTATAGGTATTCCTTTGCCTTTCTTTAGTTACGGGGGATCTTCACTGCTTTCTTTTACCATGCTCTTGTTTATCTTCTTGAAGCTGGATTCACATAGGAAACAAGTGTTGAGCCATTAAACCTCAAAGCGTAACTGGATCAGCTTCAGGAATTCCTGAAGTTCTTCGGGCTCTTCTTTCCAATTGTACTTTTCAGCAAAGGTGCCATAAAGCATATCTTTTGCATCAGCATAAGAGTCGGCGGCCTCTATGATGTCTATGGACTTGTTGAATGCGTCTTGATCATTACCGAAAAGGCTTCCTGCGAACAGGAAACGCTGGTTTAAAGTGATGTAGCTCCTAAACTGGCGTAGCTTGTTTTTTCTAAAAGTTTCCGCCAGGGAGTTTTCTTCCCTTTTTTTAAACAGGTCGTTTAATGTAGCCGGCTCTTCTGTGGCTTTTTGCTCTGGTTCTGTTTGCTTGGCAACTGTTTCCTCTGCCGGCTTTTCAGAAGTATCTGTTTGTTTAGGTGTAGGGGCTTCTTGTGGCACTTCTGTTGTTGGTTGTGGAGGCGTTTCTTCGACAGACTTTTCTGGTAACTTCATGCTGATTACCGGACTGCTGCTCTCCACTTTTGGCTTTATAGCCACATCTTCAATCTCTATTTTTAAAAGTTTTGAAAAGCCGTTCAACGTTTTTTCAGCGTCCTGGGCACTGACAGTTCCTGAAGCCTCTTTGATTATTTGCGCCGTCTCCTTACCTGAAAGGTCGTTTTTGCCTGACTGCTCAACTCTTGTCAAAATATCATGAAAAAAGTCGGTATTGATCTTAAAGTATTTTGCTTCTTTTCGGATGTCGTTTGGTGAAACAGTTTTTCTTGAGGAAAAGTACTCCTGCAAGTACTCTGAAGGCTCTAGCGCATAAAACAATGTATCATAGATAGCTTTGCTGAGCAATGGTCTGAAAAATTCACGCTTAATGCTGATGTTATTGCTCAATTGTATGAGCAGGTTGGCCAAGGCTTCTTTAACAGCTTTGTCCTCATAGTTGAAGTAAGGGCTGCGCAATTTATCTTCTTCATCTTTCCAGCGCCCAAAAAGCGTTTTTAGGATAAAAAAATTGAGCTGCTCTATTGCGGTAAGTGAAATGATTTCCTTACCAGTAATCTCACTTTTTTTGGAAAAATATTCCGTAGTAATCTTCTCTGCTAATGCCAAGCTGTAGGAATGTAGCTGCTCCTTATTGATCATAATTTGTCCTTATCCTCTTTTTTTGAAAATTTACAGTTAAATTAGTAAAAAGTTATATAATCGCCTTCAAATAAAGGTGTTTTTTAAGTTAAGTATACCTTTTTCCATAATATTTAAGTTGGTTTTTAGTTATAGGGAACGAGGTAGAATGTAATTATGAAAAAAATATTTATTATACTGCTGGCCCTGATAAATTGTTCATTCGGTTACGGACAGGGTTCAGGGGGTGGTGTAGGTACTTGGCGCTACCATTTGCCTTCTTCTTCCGTTACCACCTTGGCATTGGTAAATGGTTATATATATGCTGCATCGCCTTTTTCGTCTGGCTTTTTAGATACTGAAGACTTTTCTTATAGTAGTTTTAACAAAGTTGATGGGTTAAGTGATATTGGTATAAACCAACTAAAATTTTCTCCAAAAACACGCCAGCTGATTATTGCTTATGAAAATGGTAACCTCGACTTGTATAAGGATGGAGAATTGGTCAATGTCAACGACATTTTGAGGTCTTCTGCCATATCAGGCTCAAAAAAGATTAACCATATAGCTTTAGATGGTAACCAAGCATTACTTTCTGCCGACTTTGGGCTGGCATTTATTAACCTTGAGCGCTTTGAGGTTCGGCGCACTGTTCTTAACCTTACTCCCGATGGTACTGTAAACCCTATTTACGCTTCTACGCTCAATAGCTACAAAGACAGTATCTTTATTGCTACCGAAGATGGGCTTTTTAGTGCACCTTATAACGCTTCTGTTAATTTACTTGATTATAATAATTGGCATAAATATTCAGAAGATGAGGGGATGCCATTACAGGAGGTGCGGGGTGTTATTAACTTTAATGATACCATTTATGCTTCGGTAAATAAAGATGGAGTTTATAAGCTTCATGGTGAAACTTGGGAAAGAACAGAACTGATAGGAGAAGGGGAGGAGATTAGGAGCTTATATGTAAATAATGAGACCCTTTTGATTTGTGCTGCTAACTACATATTGAAACTGGCTAAAGATGGCAGTAGTGAAAAGGTAAAGCATAAAAATATCGTAGAGCCTACGGCTGCTATTTTTGATGGTAGTGGCGCCTTGTGGGTTGGGGATAAGTCTTCAGGACTTTTAAGGGTGAAAGGCGGATCTGTAGATTTCTATAATCCTAATGGCCCAGTAACGGCTGATTGTTTTAATATATACTCTTACAATGGTAAGGTTTTGACCTTAACAGGTGGATATACTAGGTCATATGTGCCTTTTTATAGGACTACTGGCATGTTTGAGTTAAAGAACAATAGGTGGTCGATCATTAACTCTGGCTGGGTACCAGGTTTTCCTTATGCCGTAGATTTTGTAGATGCAGTTTATAATCCCTCTGATCGGAATCTTTATATTGCAACATATATTACGGGACTTATTACGGCCAAACACGATGGAGGGTTTAAGATTACCGGCAGTGAGGTTTTTGAACCTGTGAGTTCTAGCGACCAGGTAAGAGTCTCTTGTGTGGCTTACGATAGCAGAGGAAAGCTTTGGGTAGGAAACCATTCAGTACCAAGTGGAAAGCCTTCACTACTCAGTAAAGACCTTCAGGGTGAGTGGCAGAAGTATACTTTCCCCGAAAATGACGCCCGCTCTCCCGTACAAATTGTCATAGACGACATGGACAATAAATGGATCAGGTTGGGGAACGCAGGAAATGTACGAGGTATAATGGTGTTCAATGAAGACGGTAATCAACGTCGCTTCTTTAACGCTTCGCAGGGCGGGCTTCCTAACAGGAACGTAAACTGTTTAGCAAAGGCAAAAACAGGAGAGATTTGGGCGGGTACTAATGAAGGAATTGCTGTTTTTCAGAACCCAGCACGTGCTTTTGATCGAAGTTTTGAATTTCATTTGCCTATCTACGAAGGGTTCCCGCTGCTAAACACACAGGTTATAAATGATATTGCAGTTGACGGAGGCAATAGAAAATGGGTAGCAACCAACAATGGAGTTTGGCTGTTGAACCCTTCCGGTACTGAAACTATTCACCGTTTTAATGCTTCAAATAGCCCTTTGCTTTCGGATTTGGTAAGTACTATTGGCATAAATGGCGAAACAGGAGAAGTCTTTTTTGGTACAGACAAAGGGGTGTGCTCCTTTAGGGGGAGTGCCACCGAAGCGCAAAGGCAGCATTCTGATGTGATTGTTTTCCCAAACCCTGTGGAAAACGGCTTTTCTGGTGAAGTAGGTATCAAGGGGCTTGTAAGAGATGCTTATGTGAAAATTACGGATATATATGGGCAGCTCATATATGAAACAAGGGCAAATGGAGGCATGGCCGTATGGAACGTCAGAAACTATGACGGCCAACGGGCCAAGCCTGGTGTATATTTGATCTTCTCCTCGGATGCCCAAGGAGAAGAAACTTTGGTGTCAAAAATGGCGGTACTCCACTAACCTATTATGGCTCTTGCATAAATGGGTAAGGGAAGTCTCTCGGCGGAACGAAGTTTTCTTTAATATTTCGAGGAGACATCCAACGGATCATATTAAAGATAGAACCGGCCTTGTCATTGGTACCAGACGCCCTGGCGCCACCAAATGGCTGTTGTCCCACCACTGCACCTGTCGGTTTATCGTTTAAGTAAAAGTTTCCGGCTGCATTTCTCAGTTTCTGAGATACTTGTTCTAGCAAATACCTGTCTTTAGAGAATACTGCGCCTGTAAGCCCATAAGGAGATGTTTTGTCAATTGTTTCTACTATATTGTCAAACTCTGCTGGGTCATAAATGTAAAGCGTAACTACAGGGCCAAAGATTTCCTCGCACATGGTTTTATAGAAAGGATCTCTGGTCAGGATAACAGTTGGGTTTACGAAGTACCCTACAGATTTATCATAAGTTCCGCCGTAAATAATTTCCGCATCAGGAGATTCTCTAGCCTCTTCTATATAGCTGGTAATTTTGTTAAAGGATTTTTCATCTATGACTGCATTAACAAAATTTGTAAAGTCTTCGGGCGGACCAACTTTTACTTCGTCTAATTTTTTGAACATGAAATCCTTTAATGGCTCCCACATCGACGATGGAATATATACCCTTGAAGCAGCAGAGCATTTTTGCCCTTGGAATTCAAAAGCGCCTCTTATTATAGCTGTGCCAACTTCCTCTACATGGGCAGACTCATGGGCAAGGATAAAGTCTTTTCCTCCTGTTTCCCCTACGATTCTTGGATAAGTTCTATACTTATGAATGTTTTCCCCGATTTGCTTCCAGATATTTTTAAACACTTCCGTACTTCCTGTAAAGTGAATCCCAGCAAAATCTTTATGGTTAAAAACTACCTCTCCTGTTTCAGGGCCTTCTGTAAATACTAGGTTTATTACCCCAGGTGGTAACCCTGCCTCAAGAAGAATTTCCATAATCAGATTTGCTGCATACACTTGGGTAAAGGCAGGTTTCCATACCACAGTATTGCCCATTAAGGCAGGGGCTGCTGGCAAGTTTCCTGCAATGGCCGTAAAATTGAAAGGAGTCAACGCAAACACGAAACCTTCCAGTGGCCTATAATCCAGCCTGTTCCAAGTGTTTTCATCTGAGTCAGGTTGTATGGATGTCAACTGGTCTGCATAATAAGCGTTGAACTTAAAGAAGTCTATTAATTCGCATGCAGAGTCAATTTCAGCTTGAAAAATGTTTTTCGACTGCCCCAGCATCGTTGCCGCATTTATTTTTGCGCGGTAGGGGCCTGCTATCATGTCCGCAGCCTTGAGAAATATGGATGCGCGAGCCTCCTGTGGCAATGCAGCCCATTGGGCTTTGGCTTTCAATGCCTCATTGATAGCCTGCTCTACATGCTGCTTGTCACCTTTGTGAAAATAGCCCAACTTGTGTTGGTGGTCATGTGGAGGGCTTACAGGCTCTTTGTTCCCGGTGAAAACTTTTTCACTGCCTATATACATAGGTATTTCTATTACTTCGGACCTTGCTTTTTCCAAAGCTTCTTTTATCGCCTTTTTCTCTGGCGATCCAGGAGTGTACGGTAGTACCGGCTCATTGATAGGTAAAGGATATTTATAACTCATGATCTTCAGGGTTAAAAATTTGAAAAAAAATTTAACTGTTTATAAAATTGCTTTTAGCTCACTTAGGCAGTTTATTTCAAAAGTGGTTTTCTCCGTGTGCTGCTTTTTTTCTGGATTGTAGTACACTGTGTTCATTCCTGCGTTTCTTGCCCCTATCACATCGGCGTCTAGGTCGTCACCTACCATGGTGCATCTGGAGCAATCTGTTACTTTGGCCTGCTCGAGTGCATACAAAAACATCCTCTTGTCAGGTTTGAAATATCCACAGGAATCGGAGTGAAATACACCTTTGAAATACTTTCCTATTCCTGTATTCGTGATTTTTAATGTTTGAGTTTCAAAGAACCCGTTGGTTAGTATATATAGGTTGTACCTTTTTTGCAGATAACTTAACGTTTCATGGACATACGGCATGAGGTTGCTCTTTTCTGGACATAACCTCATGAAGTCCTCATTGATTGATTTTGGAATGTTGGCTCCGGAAATGCCCAACCTTTTAAAGGTCAAAGGGAACCTTTGGCTTCTTATGTCCTGTATTGTTGCTTTACCGGTATTTATTAGCCGCCACATTTCCTTGTTTATCTCTTTATATGTTGCTATAAAATTGCTCAGTTTTATTTCTCCATATTGAGGAAGGTTATAATGGTGAAAAAGTTCTTCTAAGGTTTCAGAACAGTTCCTGTCAAAGTCCCAAAGGGTATGATCCAGGTCAAAAAATATGTCTGATTGTTTGCTCATTTACCTTACCTCCAAAAAGGAAAAAACACGCCTTCAATTTATAATGAATTTGCTAGTTTTTCTAACGGGGAAGGGCCACTTAATGTTTACGTAAATGCGGATAGATCTTTATAAGGTTTATTGTCCGTAAAATAGCCATAGGCTTTCCCTAAAGCGGAAATACTTAAACCTCTTTCTAGTACGTAGAGAAATTAAGCTAAGTCAGCTATCTTACTGATGTTTGCGTCTAATGTTGATGTTTGGGAGCTTGTTCAAAAACAAGGTTTAGGTTTATTTTTATAAAGCAGGGAGTTTATAAATTTTTAGCATGTTGTGCTTTTTCCTTATTGCTAGTTCGTTGTTCGAATACAGGGTTCTATACTCTTCGAGGTCTTTTAATAAAATGGGGTCTTTCTCGAGAAAAGCAAAAATTTGGGTTATGATGTCAAGGTAAGCCTCGTTGATGCGGTAGTATACCCACTGGTCTGATTTTTGGGGCTTTAACAATCTCGAATTTTTTAAATAAATGAGGTGCCTTGATGTTTTAGTTTGTGTAAAGTCAAGAATCAACTCTAGATCGGAAATGCACATTTCTTCGTTCCTAAAAATGAGGTGCATTATCCTTATTCTAGACTCATCGCTGAATGCTTTAAATATTTCTGCGCCGGTTTTTAATTCGAAGTTTTTGACCCTTATCATATAGCAAATTTGTCTAAGCAAATATATGCAACAAATATGAATGGCGGTTCCTGTTTTGTTATTTTTTTGATATATTTGGCTTACGTAAAGCCAACTTTTGCAGGTAGCTGTCGTTGTAGTTAAAAGAAAATATAAAAATCCTTGAAAAAGTTTCTCCTAACCAGTTTTTTGTTTTTATTTTCACTGTCATTGTACAGCCAGGACGATGAATCGCTTGTTCAGGTGTCTGGTATAGTGGTAGGAGGGGATAGTCTTTATGGTCTTCCGGGTGCATATGTGGTGGTCCCCCAAACTGGTAGAGGAACTACAACTAACCACGTAGGCTATTTTTCTTTGCCGGCCGTTGCGGGCGACAGCATAGTGGTGCGTTCTATAGGGTTTCAGGAAAATTTTTTCCTTGTTCCAGACGATGGCCGTACAAGTATATCCGTAGTGGTAGAGCTTGTTGCTGACACTGCCATGTTGCCAGAAGTTGAGGTTTTCCCATTTCCAACAGAGCAGTTGTTTAGACAGGCTTTTCTTGCCTTGGAGCTTCCCGAAGAGGAGCTTGACAATATGCAACGTAACTTAAACGATCAAGTAATGCGTAGAATGTTGGCAAACACTCCTGCTGGATCGGGTATGAACCATCGGTATTTCTTGCAGCAGCAAGTTGTAAAGACCGAAACTAGGTTCTTCAGTCCTACGTTCAGTTTCCTTAACCCTTTTGCATGGCGTCAGTTTATTAATGACGTCAGGCGTGGTGGCCTCCAAAGCCCTGATTTAGATGACTAACACTTTCCTTCAATAAGTATGTCAGATATATATAATAGTGATGACGTCACCGGGTATTTTCTTAGGGTCATCTTTATTTTTTCTATATTAATTGCTACTTACCTATGTGCGGCAGTTGTTAGAAAAATTCTCACCCGTTTTTTTGACAACAACTCGCTACTGTTAAAAGCAGACCCTACGCAATATAAGTTTCTTAAGCATCTTATTAGTGCCCTTATTTACTTGATCGGTGTGGGGGTGGCCATCTACTCCATACCAGCGCTCAGAAGTTTGTCCCTTTCTTTGTTTACTGGTGCTGGTATCTTTGCTGCTATCATAGGCTTTGCTTCGCAACAGGCTTTTTCTAATATCGTCAGCGGGATATTTATTGTTATTTTTAAACCATTTCGGGTAGATGACCGCTTGGAAATTCGGGGAAACATTACTGGTGTTGTAGAAGATATTACCTTAAGACATACCGTACTAAGGAACTTTGAGAACCGTCGTGTAATTATCCCTAACTCAGTCATTGGGCAGGAAGTTATTTATAATGCCAATATTACCGATGAACGTACTTGCCGGCTTATGGATTTCATGGTCGGAGGTGAGTCTAATATTGACCATGCCATTCAGGTGATTCAGGAGGAAGCGCTGGCACACCCTGAACTGATTGATATGAGAAAAGACGAAGAGAAAGAGTTAGGTGCGCCTATAGTGGCTGTGCGGGTCATGGGTTTTGGCGAGGCATCTATCCACCTTAGGGCATTTGTTTGGGCAAAAAATCCTCCATCAGCTTTTATTCTTTCTGCTGATTTAAATAAGGCTATCAAACAAAGGTTTGATAGAGAAGGCATCAGATTCCCTGCTTATAACCAGACTAATGTTCGGATTCTTGAAAAGCAAGAAACTCCTTTGGCGCAGTCAGGTTCTGTAGATTAAATAAAACCTCCTTATAGAATGTTGTTTACGCTGTTTACAGTAAACTGAGCAATATATAAATAGCAATGCCTGCACAACCTCCAGAAATGATCAGGTTCCACTCTCTTAAATGGAAACGGAGGAAATAGGTTATTATGAAAACAGCTACTAGAAGGAAAAATACGATCAACCCTAAGGTAATTACAATGCCTAAAACAAAAGAGAAAATATGGTTTTGTAATTGGCTTTGGTTCACAAAATTAAGTGCATTTTGAAATGCAAAACCGTGTACCAATCCGGACAAAAATGATAAGTAGTACCTGTAGTTTTGGGTTGGGTATCTGTTGGTAAAGGCTTGCTTTTTTCTATTAAAGTTACTTATGGCAGTAAAGAGTATAGTAAATGGTACTAAGTAGGTAAAAATGTTTTCGGGGAACTCTAATAGGTTATAGGCAGATATGATAAAAGTAATTATAAAAGCTGCTACAAAATACAGCATGAGAGAAGTAACCTTTTTCCAGGTTGTGAGGGTATATATACCACACATCGCAATTATGAATAGCAGATGTCCATAGCCATTCAGGTGAACGATGCTTTGCATTCCGAGCGTAAAATAGTCAAGCCAGCTTTGCATGGTACAATTTTATATTAAATTATTATAAAACTACAAATTTTATTTTGAAAATAGAAAATTATAAGGGTAAAATACAAAAGAGGCCCTAAAATGAAGGCCTCTTTTGTATTTTATTAGTAAAGGGATAAGGTTATATGCTTACTTCTTCCAAATTTAGGAATTTTATTTCCTTGTTCTCGCCCAGTGTTATTCCTATCACCCCATCTTTTTTGACTTTTCCGGCAAGGATTTCTTTAGAAAGTTCATTTAACAACATTCTTTGCATAACCCGTTTCAACGGCCTCGCTCCAAATTGTGGGTCATAACCCATTTCTCCTAACAGGTCAAGCACATCGTCTGAAGCTTCCAGTTTTATACCACTTTCTTCCAAGCGTTTCTGTATAATCCTGAACTGGATGTCCACAATTTTTCTTATTTCTCTTCTGG
Source organism: Cytophagaceae bacterium ABcell3 (assembly GCA_030913385.1). Lineage (NCBI taxonomy): Bacteria > Pseudomonadati > Bacteroidota > Cytophagia > Cytophagales > Cytophagaceae > Natronocytophaga > Natronocytophaga cellulosiphila. The sequence continues at coordinate 129,794 of CP133159.1, read as the reverse complement.
ACAATGGTTTGAACATTATCAGTTCGTCTACCCTGTTCAGGAACTCAGGCCTCACAGTTTTCTTTAATAAGTCAAACACTTGTTCTTTTGTACTGTCTACCACTTGTTCTTCATTTTCTTCTTTAATTCCTTCAAAATTCTCACGGATCAAGTGTGCTCCAATATTGGAGGTCATAATAATGATCGTGTTTTTGAAGTTGGCTATCCTACCTTTGTTATCTGTAAGCCTTCCGTCGTCAAGCACCTGAAGCAATATGTTGAATACATCAGGGTGTGCTTTTTCTATTTCGTCGAGTAGGATCACAGAATAAGGTTTTCTACGTACCGCTTCTGTTAACTGTCCACCTTCGTCATATCCAACATATCCTGGAGGCGCGCCAATGAGCCTGCTAACAGCATGCCTTTCCTGGTACTCAGACATGTCTATGCGGACCATTGAGTTTTCGTCGTTGAACAAGAAGTCGGCCAAAGCTTTTGCTAGCTCTGTTTTACCTACACCGGTAGTGCCGAGAAAGATAAAAGAACCAATCGGCCTTTTGGGATCTTGTAGACCGGCCCGGCTTCGTCTTACGGCATCAGCAATAGCTGAAATAGCTTCTTCTTGGCCTGCTACTTTTTTGCTCAGCTCTTTTTCTAAGTTCAAAAGTTTCTCTCTGTCACTTTGTAGCATCTTAGAAACAGGTATACCAGTCCATTTGGCCACAACTTCAGCAATATCTTCAGAAGTCACTTCTTCTTTTAGCATTGAACCGCTTGTTTGCATATCAGCAAGCTGCTGTTTTAACTGCTCCAGTTTGCTTTCGCTATCTTTTATCTTTCCATACCTAAGCTCTGCGACCCTTCCATAGTCACCGGCCCTTTCTGCTTGTTCAGCTTCAATTCTGAACTTCTCAATATTTTCTTTTTCCCTCTGAATGCCCTCGATGACATTTTTTTCTTCTTGCCATTTCGCTTTCAAGCTATCTTTTTTCTCACTTAGGTCAGCTATATCTTTTGATAGCTGTAGTTCTTTGTCATGGTCATTTTCTCTTCTGATAGCCTCTCGTTCAATTTCCAGCTGCATGATCCTTCTTTGAACTTCATCCAGCTCTTCTGGCAGAGAGTCTATTTCGAGCCTAAGTTTTGAGGCTGCTTCGTCCATAAGGTCTATCGCCTTGTCTGGTAAATAACGGTCGGAAATATACCTGTGCGATAGCTCTACGGAAGCAATAATCGCATCATCCTTTATCCTGACCCCGTGGTGTACTTCATACTTATCTTTAATGCCCCTTAGGATAGAAATAGCATCAGAGGTGTCAGGTTCTTCTACTATTACAGACTGGAACCGCCTTTCTAGCGCTTTGTCTTTTTCTATATATTTTTGATATTCCTTTAGGGTAGTAGCGCCTATTGCATGAAGTTCGCCTCTGGCCAGTGCAGGTTTTAATAAATTTGCAGCATCCATTGCACCTTCTCCGCCGCCACCAGCGCCAATTAAGGTGTGTATCTCATCAATGAACAATATAATTTCCCCGTCAGAGTCGGTAACCTCTTTAATAACAGATTTCAATCGCTCCTCAAATTCCCCTTTGTATTTTGCTCCTGCTACCAATAGCCCCATGTCCAGGGAAACAATGGTTTTAGTTTTCAGGTTTTCAGGCACATCCCCCTGTACGATTCTTTGGGCCAAACCTTCTACTATGGCTGTTTTTCCTACGCCAGGTTCACCCAATAGAATCGGGTTATTTTTGGTTCTCCTGGACAAGATTTGTAAAACCCTTCTGATTTCCTCGTCTCTTCCTATTACAGGGTCGATCTTGCCCGCTCTTGCTAATGCATTTAAGTTTTTGGAATAACGTTCTAAAGACCTGTATTTAGCTTCTGCATTTTGGTCTGTAACTTTGCTTCCTCCACGTAGCTCGTTAACAGCCGCTTTTAGTTCTTTTTTGGTAACACCGGCATCTTTCAATAGTGTTGCCACTTTGTCTGTTCCCGCCAATATACCTAAAAGGATATGCTCTACAGCAACATATTCATCGCCAAAGTCCTTTAGGTAATTTGTTGCTTGCTGTAAGGCTTTGTGGGCCTCGTTGGATAAATAAGGGTTGCCGCCGCTTACCTTTGGGTAAGATTTGATAACCTCTTCCAGCTTTGACTCAAGAGGTTCTTTGTTGATGTTAAGTTTTTTGAATATAAAACCCGCAATATTTTCATCGGTTTGTAAAATAGCTTTTAGCAAATGCCCTGTTTCAATCGCTTGCTGTTGGTAGCCCCCAGCTACTTCAGCAGCTTTTTGGATTACCTCCTGCGCTTTTATCGTATAGTTGTTGAAATTCATAATTCTTAAAAGTTTAATGTTTTCTTTTAAGTCTTTGCAAAACCAAGTCCAATTGCATAAATCGGACTTTTTGTCCTACTTTGCTCGTTTTAAGATGTTTTTCAGGACAAATTGTCTTGTTTTAAGCGGGAAATAGTAAAAATTGTTTGAAAAATAACTTAAAAAAATATTAGCAGAGAAAAAGGTTGCAGTCTGGAATATCTTTAAGAACTATAAATATTACCATCTTAGAGAAGGGCATGTCAAGCATTCTGGGTTAAACCTATAGGCCACACCGAACTGTATACCAATAGCCAAATTATGCGTAGAGCCTCTGTCTGGATCTCCAAAGTAGTAAAACAGGTCATTTTCTCTATATGGCATGTCCTTGTTTTCTATGTCTGTTAGACTAAACTCTGCCCTAATGCTGGTATGAAGGGTTATGAATCTTGATACCCTATATTCAAATCCAAAGCCTGCGACTCCGTCAAGCACGAAACGGTTGTAGTAATCGCTGTTAGACTCCGGGAGGTCGTAAAAATCGTGGTTGTCAAAGTGACGCCATACGACTACGGCTCCGTCCCCTTTCAGCAAATAACCTATTTGAGGCCCAAAATAGACTGTAGTGCTGATCCTTCTTTTATATGCAAATGGAAAGTTTAGCTTTACGAGTAGGGGTAGGTTTAAATAGTCTAGCCTTTTTTTTCCTGTAGATTCAAAAGTTCCTCCATCACCTTCCCTGATCTCAGATCTGAATTTTTGATTGTGTGAGCTGTAAAGCAGTCCAGTTTGAAGTCCAAAGTTTTTATTAAAGTTGTAACTAAAAGTTAAACCTCCGGCTCCTGCAAACGTTAACCTGTTTTGGTATATAGGGTGGCTATGGGAAGGTGTAAGAATAGAGGTTACTTGTGGGGTATATACAGCCCCAATCTCCATATATTTGTCGTACTGGGCGTATAAGCCAATACTTGATAATATTGAGAAAGCTATAAATAATAGAAGTTTTTTCATAAACTTTAGTTCAGAGTCAATAATGGGCTATGTCAAAAATATTAAAAAATATCTAATTTTAATATAAATTATAATAATAATGGGACGTATTAAAATAGATTTTCCCGAATCCGTGTTATTTTCCACAGATATTGCTGTCCGCATTACTGATATAAACTATGGCCGGCATGTTGGCAATGATGCCTACCTTTCTATTATTCATGAAGCTAGAATGCGCTTTTTGCAAAGTTATAACTTGGGAGAGCTTGATTTTGTTGGTACGGCCTTAATTATGAGCGATAGCGCTGTGGTATATAAAAGTGAAGCTTATTACGGCATGACTTTGCAGGTGGAAATTACACCGGCAGATTTCACTAAGTACGGCTTTGATCTTTATTATAGGATTGTCGACAAAGCTACGGGACAAGAAATTTTATTAGCTAAAACCGGTATGGTCTGCTTTGATTATAATACCAGAAAAGTTACTGCACTTCCCGCAAATATTCCAGAAATGTGGAATTTATCATGATTACGTCTGTTTTATATCAAGTGTAGATTTTATTGTGTAAATTTGGGAATATGGAGCCGGGTATAATCAAACAAGATATAAGGCAGTTGACGCTTGATCAACTAAAGGACTTCTTTATTCAAAATGGAGATAAAGCTTTTCGTGCCAAACAAGTGTACGATTGGTTATGGAAAAAATCCTCTATCGACTTTGAAGATATGACGAATCTTTCTGTTCAAACCAGAGAGATGCTAAAGGAGTGTTTTGTAATTAACAATGTTATAGTAGATACTAAGCAGGTAAGTAAAGATGGCACCATTAAAACGGCTTTTCGCTTACACGACGGGCATATAATAGAAGGTGTGCTTATTCCGGCAGATGGACGAATGACTGCATGTGTTTCTTCTCAGGTGGGATGTTCGCTGTCTTGCAAGTTTTGTGCTACAGGGTACATGGACCGCAAAAGGAATGTAGACCCTGCTGAAATCTATGACCAGGTGGTACTTATTAATGAGCAGGCGGAAAGCCATTATAATCAACCGTTGACAAATATAGTATTTATGGGTATGGGCGAGCCACTACTTAATTATACTAATTTGTTAAAAGGTATAGAGAAAATAACCTCAGAGACAGGCCTTAATATGGCCTCAAAAAGAATAACGGTTTCTACTGCGGGCATTGCCAAAATGATCAGAAAACTAGGAGACGATCATGTCAAGTTTAATCTAGCGCTTTCTCTGCATGCGGCAAATGATGAAAAGAGAAACCAGATTATGCCCATTAATGAGACCAATAACCTTGATGTGTTGCGTGATGCCCTGCAACATTTTTACAGCAAGACCAAAGGAAAAATCACTTTTGAGTATATTGTTTTCCATAACTTCAATGACAATATTGAAGATGCTAAAGAACTGTATGCTTTTACAAAACATGTTCCATGTAAAGTTAATATCATAGAGTATAACCCTATTGCGGAAGCTACTTTTGTAAATACTAAAGTAGACAAGCTCGATATTTTTAAGAATTATCTGGAGCGTAGAGGAGTGGTAGTAAATGTGAGAAGGAGCAGGGGGAAAGATATTGATGCGGCTTGTGGGCAGCTCGCCAACAAGACTTAATATTAGGTGTAGTTATTTTATTGTTTTGTCTTTTGACTTATTTTTTTTAACAATTTTTACAGTTTCGGATAAACAATTTTGTTAAATTTCGAATTGTTAAACTAATTGTTAAATTTTTTAAAACTATGAAAAGAACCCTTACTTCTACTTTTGGAATACTGACTTTGATTTTTGTAATTGTTTTTGCATCATCTTGTAAGCGTCAGACAATGCTTGCTAACAAAGCTTTACAGGAAAAAACCAACAATTCGATGAGCAAAGCGTCGGCAGCTGCGCCTAGCAAAGAAAGTGATATCAACTTGAGCCAAGTTGAAGAAGTAGAATTTGACAATGCTCATATTGAATATGAAGAGCCTACCTTTGAGGAAAAGTATGTAGAAAAGGAGGTTGCTGAGGCTCCACAAATCACAAAGTCTGATGTGAAAAAAATAGCCAAAGAAAACAATCTTAATTTTGCAGAAAGATTGGCATTAAAGCATGCTGTTAAAAAGATCAATAAAATTCAAAGTGCGGAGGCGACTGGCAAGTCTAATATTGTAATTAATGAACTGATGAGAGTTGGTTTAATCCTCTTAGCTGTTGGTTTGCTTATCATGTTAATATTAGGAATGCTTGGTAGTGGTTTTTGGATGATTGGTAATTTGGTTGCCGTTATAGGATTAATTATTGCACTGGTTGGATTATTACAGCAGTTGTTGTAAACCATTATAAGTACAATTGTTTAAATGATATTTATAGTCCGGTATATCGCCGGACTTTTTTATTTTGCTACCTAAATAGAAAAAATTATTGCATATTTCTGGTTTAGGTAATAAAGAGCCTGTAATACAACTATGGAGTTTAAGGAATACCTGTTAAAAAAGAAAATTGACCCTGAGCGGTTTAATGGCGCAGAACCTCAGCGCTACAAAGAATGGCAGGCGCTGTTTGCAGAGGTGCACCCAGAGAGCTTTACGGCACAAAAAAAGTTTTTAATTAATGAATTACGGAGAAAGTATATGTTAACAACAGACGAAAAAGGTTAGTTTTTTTCTGCACTACTTTCATCTTTCTCCTTTTCCCCTTTTTCTTCCTGGGCGATCTTCTCTTCTTCTTCGTATAGGTAGAAGTTTAACTTTTGCTTAAGTTCTGCCTTGGATAGGTTGGTGATAATTTTCCCATTGACCGCAAGGGAAATTTGACCAGTCTCTTCAGAAACAATCAGTACTACTGAGTCTGTAACTTCAGTCATACCTATAGCAGAACGGTGCCTTAGTCCAAAATGTGCTGGAAGATCGTCAGCTTCTGATAATGGAAGGATACATCTGGCAGCTTTTATTTTTCCATTGGCCACAATTACCGCCCCATCGTGCAGTGGACTGTATTTTTGAAATATGGCAATTAACAACCTTTTTGAAATTTCGGCATCTAAAATATCGCCAGATTCAGCATAAAACTTAAGTTCAGAACTCTTGGAAAATACGATTAAGGCTCCTGTGTTGGTTCCCCCAAGTACTTTTGCTGCTTCGATGATCGGGTTTAGGTTGAGTTTTTCTTGTTTTACTTTCTTTTTCCAAGGCCAGTTCCTAAAGAATCGTTCGTTGTTTATGGCCGTAGTTTTTCCTATCAATAATAGAAACTTTCGGATTTCTTGCTGAAAGAGAATTAGTGCCGCTATAACGCCCACATTGATAAACTGCCCGAGAATGGTGCTCAGCAGTTCCATTTTTACTGCGTTAACAATTAGGTATACCAGATAGATAGACAATACACCTAAGAATATTTTAACCGCGATACTTCCCTGTAGCAGCTGATATAGCTGGTACAAGAGATAGCTGACCAGCAAAATATCTAGTATGTCTATCCAGGTGACATCAATAAACCCTACTTTAAATAAAAAACTCAATGAAAAACAGCTTTAAATAGTTTTACGGCCTCTACAGCCTCTTTTACATCATGAACCCTTAAAATATGCGCACCGTTCATTAGTGCGATAGTATTTAATACAGTTGTGCCGTTAAGGCTTTGTTCTGGCAAAATGTCTAATTTTTTCCATATAAGGGACTTTCTGGAGATACCTGCCAGTAATGGCATTTCCAGAACTTTAAAATAATTCAATTTTTGTAAAATCTCATAATTTTGTTGCACTCCTTTAGCAAAACCTATTCCAGGGTCTAATATAATATCTTTTACACCTTCCTGTTTCAACAATTTTGACTTATCTCTAAAATAACATGTCAGCTCATGTATGAGGTCTTCATAATTGTTTAATGCAGTCATGGTTTGCGGGGTACCCCTCATGTGCATTAATATATATGGAATGCCTAATTTTCCTACTGTTGAAAACATTTTTTCGTCCAATGTACCGCCAGATATATCGTTTATGATAGATGCGCCATGTTCCATTGCCTCACGCGCAATATTGGCCCTGAAGGTGTCAACTGAAATTATCGCATGGGGATACTCCTCCGAGATGGCTTTTATGGCTGGAATGATACGTTTCCTTTCTTCTTCTTCATGTATATCTGGTGCGCCTGGCCTTGAAGAATAACCTCCACAGTCGATGATGGCGGCTCCTTGTTCCAGCATTTCGCCTGCTTTTGCTACTACTGAAGAAATATTGCTCTGGCGGCTTTTTTTATAAAAAGAGTCTGGGGTTGCATTTATAATGCCCATTACAACAGGAGACGAAAGGTCTAGCGGACGCCCAGCGCAGTTTAATGTTTTTTTTAGTGAAAAAAATGTATCTTTCGGCACAGAAAATAGATTTTTAAAGCAATTTCAGGAATTAAATTGGCAAATAAAACAGTTACCGAATATAAGGAAGTAATCAAGGAATGTAAAGACATTTTTGTTAACAAAACACTTGATTACGGAACAGCTTGGAGGATACTTAGGTTACCTTCTATAACGGACCAAATATTTATCAAAGCCAAAAGGATTCGCTCTATTCAGGAGAAAGGAAGCCAACAGGTTGAAGATGATATTGCCACTGAGTTCAGAGGGATAATTAACTATTGTATTATAGCGTTAATACAGTTGAACATGAAGGAAAGTGACCCTACTGAGCTCTCGGCCGAAGAGGTTGAAAAGCTGTACGATCAGTATGTGGGGGAAACCCGTGAACTTCTGATGAAGAAGAACCACGACTATGGCGAAGCATGGAGGGATATGAGGGTTAGCTCTATTACGGATATTATTTTGATGAAACTTTTGCGTGTCAGACAGATTGAAGATAATGAAGGGGAAACCAGAATATCAGAAGGCGTGGCTGCCAATTACCAAGACATGATAAATTATGCAGTCTTTTGCCTTATAAAACTAACGTTAAACTGAAATAAATGCGGCTTATACTTCAAGGAATACGGATTTTAACAGGAATAATTTTCATATTTTCAGGACTGGTAAAACTGAACGATCCTTGGGGTACGGCATATAAGCTAGAAGAATATTTCGAGGTTTTTGCGCAGGATTTTACGCCTTTTTTCTATAACCTTATTCCTTATGCACTTGCTTTTGCATTTTTTGTCATTGTACTGGAAGTGGTATTGGGGTTTGCTGCGCTTATAGGTTACCGATTGAAGTGGACACTGGGTGCGCTTTTGGGGCTTGTAGTATTTTTTACTTTTTTGACATTCTATTCAGCCTATTTTAATAAAGTAACTGATTGTGGGTGTTTTGGTGATTTCTTGAAGATATCTCCTTGGCAGTCTTTTGGGAAAGATGTTTTCTTGCTGGCAATGATCCTTTTGCTGGTTTTTAACATAAACAAAATCAAACCGTTGCTTGCTGGAAAGGCGGGCGACTTGAGTATAGTAGGAGCATTGTTGCTTACTGTTTATATTGGCTACTATAGTTTGGCCAACTTGCCTTTCTTTGATTTTCGTCCATATAGCGTCGGTAGCAATATAGCTGACAATATGAAGGCCCAAGAAGCTCCTAAAGGCGTATATATCATGTCAAAAGGTGGGAAAGAGTACCAGTTTGACTATTATCCCAGCGATGACAGCTATGAGTTTGTAAACTATGTAATAAAAAATAAAGATAAAAGCACACCTAAAATTACTGATTATCGTATATGGAATGATGAAGGAGATTTTACGGAAACATCTTTTCAAGGGGTTAAGCTTTTGCTGATTGTAAAAGAAGCTAACCAAATGCAAGACAAAGCACGGGTTGTTTCAGCCCTGGAGCAGATAGCTGCATTGTCCAAAGAACTGGAGGGCGCAGGTGTTGGCACTTGGCTCGTAACTTCTTCTGTTGAAGAAGAGATAGAGGCCTTGCGACATTTTGCTCAACTTTCTATGCCTGTATTCTATGCTGATGGAACAGTATTGAAAACAATGGTAAGAAGTGACCCTGGGCTTATTTTGCTGAAAGATGGTACCGTAAAAGGCAAGTGGCACTTTAATAATGTGCCCGATACTTCAGAAATACATAAACTGTTGGATTGATATATGGTAAAATTTATTACCAAAAGACTTATTTACGGTTTTCTAGTATTGCTTGGGGCAGTTATTGCTGTGTTTTTTCTTTTCAATGTATTGCCTGGTGACCCTGTTAACTTGATGGTTGGGAGCAGGTCTGATGTAAGTACGAGGGAAAACATTACCAAAGAGCTTGGGCTTGATAAGCCTCTGTATGTTCAGTTGGGCTATTATATGAATGATTTATCCCCAATCTCTATTCACGAAGACAATCCCAAAAATGCCAGTAAGTACGAGTACAATCCTATTTTTTCTGTAGGTGACCATGTAGTGGTTTTTAAGGCCCCTTATTTACGACGCTCTTTTCAAAACAATAAAAAAGTCAGTGAGATTATTTGGGAGAATTTGGAAGGGACTTTTTGGCTAGCTTTTGCCGCCATGACTTTTGCTACTTTTTTTGGGATTCTGTTTGGGCTTTTGGCATCACTTAAGCAGAACAGCCTGCTGGACCACTCTATGATTACTATTTCTACTATTGGTGTGTCTGCGCCCTCTTTTGTTATTGCTGCTATGGTATCTATGATTTTTGGGTATTACTTAGGCGACTATACTGGTTTGAATATATCTGGTCAATTGTGGGACTATGATTTGTATGGGAGAAAACTTGTGTTGAAAAATCTTATACTGCCTGCGTTTGCCCTTGGCTTGAGACCATTGTCTATTATTGTACAATTGACCAGAAGTTCTATGCTGGAGGTATTGTCTCAAGACTATATCCGGACTGCGCGGGCTAAAGGTTTGGGTAAGTTTAAAATCATCGTTAAACATGCACTCAAAAACGCATTGAACCCTGTTATTACAGCGGTTTCAGGTTGGTTGGCTTCCTTAATGGCTGGCGCTTTTTTTATTGAGGTTATTTTTGATTGGAAAGGTTTAGGACTGGTTACTATACAAGCGGTAGAAACCTTGGACTTTCCTGTGGTTATGGGCACTACTTTATTTATAGCTGTTGTTTTCATTTTTGTTAATATATTTGTAGATATTCTTTATGCGGCCATAGATCCTCGCGTGAGGCTTGAGTAAATTTTTATCTTATGCTAATTTTCCTTATCGGACTGCCTGGTTCGGGTAAAACCACTCTTGGAAAAATAATTGCCAATAAACTCAATTATGTTTTTCTTGATACAGATGATCTTATCTGTCAACAGGAAAATAGGTCTATTGATGAAATTTTTGACCAAAAGGGGGAGGGGTATTTTCGCAGCCAGGAAACTGCTGTTTTAAATAAAGTTGTTTCTGAAAACGAACATGCTGTTGTTTCTACAGGAGGAGGTTTGCCTTGCTTTAATAATAACATGGAAGTGATCAACAGCGCAGGAAAAAGCATCTTTCTGGATGTCTCTGCAGAAGAGATCACCCGTAGGCTCTTAGCTCATAATTCACAAAACAGGCCAATGACCAGAGGGAAAAGCCCTGAGGAAGTTTTGCAGTTTATTCAACATAAACTAAAAGAGCGCAGGAGGTTTTATGCCAAAGCATCCTTTATCGTTTCTTCTGACAATATTCAGGTTGAAGAAATTATTAATAGGCTATCAGTTTAAACTTACTTTTTGAAAAACTTGTGGACTTCGCCTTCAATGTTTAAATAATAAGCACCCTGAGGAAGTTCTTGTAGGTTTATTGCTTCGCTAACACCCTGATTGATCAACTTCCCACGTAGACTATAAATTTCATAGGTGGCATTTCGGGAAAAACTGATACTATCCGTTACACTAGTTGGGTAAAAGCTTGCAGTAGGTTCTTGTAAAGTTTGCTTTTTAAAAGAAGCCTCCTTTTTTCGGTCATAAACAATGGTGTATTCTCCATCGGGCAACTCCGTAATGTCTACCTCTTCATCCTTTCCTTTTAGGAGTAAATTGCCATCTTGGTCCATTATTTTAAACTTTGCCTGGTCTGTAAAGAACAGTTTGGAAGAGGCTGTATGTGGGTAAAAGTTTACCTGTTTGTTAAATAGCTGGTTTAGTTGTTTGGCCAATTGTCTTTCATCAAGGTTTTTGCCTATAATGATGCCATTTTCGTCAATTAAGAACATGCTAGGGATGGCCTCCACACCATAGAGCTCACAGGCTTGGCTTCCCCAGCCTGACAGTTCACTGCCATGGTTTGGCCAGCTTAGACCATCATTTTTAATGGCTTTTTCCCAAGCTTCTTTTTGGGCATCGAGAGAGACGCTGAAAATATCAAAACCTAAACTTTTGTAGGATTCATATAGCTCGACCACTTCAGGATTTGCCATTCTGCACGGCATGCACCAAGAGGCCCAAAAGTCCAACAGTACTACTTTACCCCTTAATTGCGAAAGAGAAATTTCATTTCCTTTGGGGTCTTTAAGAGTAAAGTCAGGGGCTGGATCACCTACTTTTATTTCAGGGTTGTCAGTAATGTTGTTTTCTGAGGCCGACGTGCTTGAGATGCCTGCAAAAACAAAAAGGAAGGTGATAAGTATGTATCTTCTTAATGGTAGCAATTCCATGACTCTTTTATTGCAATATACAAAAGTTGCTACAAGAAAGCCATGAAATTGCTATTAAATCATTGAATAATTCAAAAGAATGTACCAACCGATACAATGAAATTAGTATTCAATCTCCTGATATTGGCTATAGGGTGATCGCCTCTTATCGTATTTAGAGGGTCGTAGCTGTGACGTCTTGGTTGTATCTCGTCTGTTAAAGTATAAGGAGCATAGCTAAACCTCGTACGACTATGTACCAAAGCGGCATCTATATAAAAGTCTGGAAGTCTTACGCCGCCTCCTACTGTAAAGTTAAAAACATTTCTATTGATATCATCTGGTCTTTCAAGGGGATCGCCAAGTAAGGCAAAGCCGCTTCTGAGCCTGTACATATCAAATCTATATTCTGCTCCTACATTTACATTGACTGTGCCTCTATAGAGGTTTTGTATAGCTGCATTGTCACCCCTTAACTCTCTTGGACTATCTGGGTTTCTTACTGCGGCTGTTGAATAGTCAACATATTCGACATCGGCACTTATAAAACCATTTTTTCCTGAGAATAAAGCCATACCTGCCGATACTCTCATAGGGGTAGTTAAGTGAAACCTGTAGGTATTGAATGTTGTTTCCAGCTCTTGCTCGTAGTTATCCCAGAATCTTTCATGAAGTACATGAAAGTACTCTTCATTCATTGTGTACCAAGTTGGTGACTTGAAATTAAGGCCAAACCTTATCCAATCCGTTGGGACTACTATAGCGCCTAGGTTTAGGTTAATACCCGTTCCCCTGATTTCATTATAGTCGTAAATTTCAAAGTCCCTAATGTCATCCTCATAAGTCTCTAAGCCTGTATAATCGGGTTGTTCATAGTAAGTTCTTTCGGTGGTTTGTCTTATTCTTGCTATACCAATTGATCCACCTAAATAAACTACATCTCCAAAGTTTCCTCCATAACCGATATCCCATTGAAACTGCCCACCTCTTTGCCTTACTGTTTCTTCTTGATAAGAAGGAACTCCTTCGTTAATTGGAAAGTGGAACCTTCCAGTTTCGTCAGAATCAAACATAGCTGAAGACAGTGCCAAGTCTATCATATCTATAGGTGGGTGATTTCTGTCGTCGTTCCAATGAAAGCCTTGGGAGATATCAGCCAAATGATATGTCATGGAGTTGTCATGATTCATCCCCCCAATGGTATACTGGTTGTTAAAGTTGTTTGTTCTGGTAAAAGAGACACCAAAAGCACCACCACGCCATACATTATCACCGTAATCTGGAGCCGGATCGGCAAATACAGCACCAAAATTATTGATGTTTAATCTGGAGTGCCTGTCTTGGGTTGACTGTCCAAGAAAATGTCCATTGCTATTTCCGAAATTCAAAGCAGGTGTTCCGCTTACTTCAGATCTTCTGTAGAAACCTAAACCTGCTGGGTTGTTGTGGACAGTTCCTATGTCTCCTCCAAGTGCGGTAGCGGCGCCGCCAATTCCCATATATCGTGCCGATCCGCCAAAGGTTGTTCTGGAAAACTGAAGTGCTTCTTGATGGTAACCGTAGCCTGGAATCGCCTGTCCTTTACTTTCTGTGAAAGACAGGCAAGAGCAGGCTATGGTTAAACCTATAAAAAATTTTTTCATTTAAAGTTTATCGTTAGTTAAATTATCTTCTTCTTCCTGGAGAGGCTCCGCCACCTCTCGAAGGTGAAGAGAAGCCTCCACCACCTCTTGAAGGAGATGAGTAGCTGCCGCCACTTCTAGATGGCGAAGAGAAACCACCACCGCTTCTAGATGGTGACGAAAATCCACCCCCTCTGTTAGATGGGGCACTTTGCCTACTAGGGGCTTGGTGAAACCCACCGCCACCTCTGTTGGCCGGTGCACTTTGTCTCCTAGGGGCTTGATTAAATCCGCCACCCCTGTTTGGTGCGCTCTGCTGTCTAGGTGCTTGCCTAACATTTCCACCGCCTCTATTTGATGGAGCGTTTGGCCTTGGCCTAACGTTACCACTGTTGTTTGGTCTTTGTTGTCTTACACCTGGTCTGTTGCCAGGAGCGGATTCCCTTCCATTTCTGCCTGGAGCAGGTCTCGAATATTCAGGGTTTCGGCTGTTTCTGCCTGGCCGTGCTGATGGTGACCCTCCGCGACTTCCTCTATCATATCTTCCTGATGGGTTTCTCTCATCTCTTCTGCTTCTGACATTGCGGTCGTTTCTGCCATCTCTACTATTTCTACCATCTCTATAGTTCCTTCCGTCTCTAGTGTTTCTACCATCTCTAGTATTTCTACCGTCTCTATAAGAGCCTCGTGATCCTCTGGCATTTTCTCCCCCTCTTGAATCACCTCTATAAACTGAAGATCTCCTATTACTTCTAGGTATGCCTGAGGTTCCTCTTTGGGAGACAACGCCACCGCCGTACATGCCCATGCCGTACATACCGCCCATTCCATACATGCCCATACCGCCCATTCCGTACATACCACCCATTCCGTACATGCCCATGCCATACATACCGCCCATGCCCCACATGCCCATACCAGGGTGCATCATACCACCCATACCCCAAGGGCTATGAAAACCTCCTATCCACGGGTTGAAAGGCATACCGCCCCAGCCTCCGCCAAAGCCCCAGCCACCGCCGTAGCCAAAACCTATGCCTACTCTAAAGCCAGGCATAACAGGCCTATACCACCACGGGTTCATAAATGGGTCATGCCATGGGGTTGCCCAAATTAGGGGGCTGGCCATAAATACTGTTGTATGCCCAAGAAAGGGACTTGCATGACGTCCAAAAGCTGGGTCGTAGCCGTGAAAGTTGCCGCCGCCTCCGCGAAAGCCATCCGACTGATAAGAATATTCTTCAGAGCCTTCATAATCTCCTTCGTAATAATCTTGGTCGTCATAGTATTCATCGTCATAGTGCTGCTTCTGATTAGAAGGTTGCTGCTGTCTCATGTTCTCTTGCTGACGGTCTTTGCGTGTATAGTACATGTCATCATACTCATAAACGGTAGTAGTATGATATGAACGAAAGCACGACGTTAAAAAAAGAGATATTAGCAAAAACAGTTTTATCCTAAAGAATATCTTCATAGTTGTTTTCCCTTTCCGGCCTACCTAATAGAACGTGGTTTTTACGGTCTGATTATTCAAATGGCCTTTAAAATTTAAAGAATTAAAACCTATCTTTGTCTCAAAGATTGTTTTTACAATTGTAATATACAAAATACATACCAAAAATCAATAACGTTGTAAAATGAGTAAAGGTTTGCCCAAAAGAAGTGAAGATTATTCCCAATGGTACAATGAGCTTGTAAAAAAAGCTGATCTCGCAGAAAACTCTGCGGTTAGAGGCTGTATGGTGATAAAACCTTATGGTTATTCGATATGGGAAAAGATGCAATCTGTTCTGGATAAGATGTTTAAGGAGACTGGTCATACCAATGCTTACTTTCCTCTTTTTATCCCAAAATCTTACTTGAGCAGAGAGGCAAGCCATGTAGAAGGCTTCGCTAAAGAGTGTGCAGTAGTAACACATTATAGATTAAAAAATTCTGAAGATAATAAAAGTGTTATTGTAGATCCAGAGGCAAAATTAGAAGAAGAGTTAATTGTTAGGCCTACTTCTGAGACCGTAATATGGAGTACGTATAAAAACTGGGTGCAGTCGTACCGAGACCTTCCTTTGCTGGTGAACCAATGGGCAAATGTCGTTAGATGGGAGATGAGAACAAGGATTTTCCTGCGGACGGCTGAGTTTTTATGGCAAGAAGGGCATACCGCACATGCCACAAAAGATGAAGCTGTTGAAGAAACCCTGAAAATGTTACATATATATGGAGATTTTGCTGAACAGTATTTGGCGGTTCCCGTTATCAGGGGACGCAAGACCGAAAGTGAAAAGTTTGCCGGTGCTGTAGACACTTATTGTATAGAGGCGTTGATGCAAGATGGGAAGGCCTTGCAAGCGGGCACTACTCACTACCTAGGACAAAATTTTGCCAAAGCTTTTGATGTTAAATTCACAGGTAAGGATGGAAAGCTTGACTATGTATGGGGTACCTCTTGGGGTGTAAGTACACGTTTAATGGGTGCTTTGATTATGGCCCACTCTGATGATGAAGGCCTAGTGCTTCCACCTTTGCTTGCACCGATCCAGGTGGTTATTGTACCTATTATTAAAAACAAGGAGCAACTAACCCTTATAGCTGAGAAAGCGGACAAGATTATTAAAAACCTAAGGAGTAAAGGCATAACGGTAAAATTTGATGACCGCGATACCCATAGTCCTGGGTTTAAATTTGCAGAGTACGAAATGAAAGGGGTGCCGGTGCGCTTAGCTATAGGCCCACGGGACTTAAATAACAATACAGTCGAGGTCGCCAGGAGAGACACGAAAGAGAAAACCTCGGTGAGTATGGATGGAGTTGAAGCCTTTATTGAGCAATTGCTTGACGAAATTCAAGATAATTTATTTAAGAAAGCTGCTGGATTTAAAGAGCAAAATACAGTTTCTGTTGATACTTGGGAGGAATTCGTTAAAGCCTTGGATAAAGGTGGTTTCGTAATGGCACACTGGGACGGTTCTGCTGAAACTGAAGAAAAAATTAAAGAGCAGACCAAAGCTACCATAAGATGTATCCCTATGGATGCGCCAGCGGAAGAAGGAAAATGTATCCTTACAGGAAATCCTTCAGATAAACGGGTTGTTTTTGCCAGAGCATATTAATTGTTACAATACTTACACTATATTTGTAATACATTGACATTGTTTTTTTAAACCCCTTATAAAATGCAACAGATACTCATTATTGCCGTGGCTATAATTGTAGGTATTTTTATATTCCTATATTTTGTGCCACTTAACCTCTGGATTACTGCACTTTTTTCTGGTGTCCGGGTTGGGATCCTTCAACTTATATTCATGCGCATCCGGAAGGTGCCACCGAGCCTTATTGTACAGTCTTTAATTACTTCTACGAAGGCTGGACTGAACCTAACGACCAATGATTTGGAGACGCACTATTTGGCAGGGGGTAACGTGCCCCAAGTGATCAAGGCATTAATATCGGCAGATAAGGCGAACATACCTTTGACCTTTAAGCAGGCTGCTGCTATTGACCTTGCTGGTAGGGATGTCTTTGAAGCGGTTCAAATCTCCGTTAATCCACAGGTGATTAATACACCTAATGTAGCCGCTGTTGCTAATGACGGTATACAACTTATTGCCAAAGCCAGAGTGACAGTGAGGGCAAATATCGC
Organism: Cytophagaceae bacterium ABcell3; assembly: GCA_030913385.1. Taxonomy (NCBI): domain Bacteria; kingdom Pseudomonadati; phylum Bacteroidota; class Cytophagia; order Cytophagales; family Cytophagaceae; genus Natronocytophaga; species Natronocytophaga cellulosiphila. The sequence continues at coordinate 112,699 of CP133159.1, read as the reverse complement.
TCAACTTGTCGGTGGTGCCGGCGAAGAGACTATTCTTGCGAGAGTAGGTGAGGGTATTGTAACTTCTATAGGTTCTGCGTCTAACCATAAAGAGGTACTTGAAAACCCTGATAGGATCTCTAAACTTGTTCTTCAAAAAGGACTTGATGCCGGTACGGCTTTTGAAATACTTTCTATTGATATTGCCGATATAGATGTGGGAGAAAATATTGGTGCTAAACTTCAGATAGACCAAGCAAACGCAGACCTAAAAGTGGCAGAAGCAAAAGCTGAAGAGAGAAGGGCTATGGCGGTAGCAGTGGAACAAGAGATGAAGGCGAAAGCCCAAGAAGCGAAAGCGAAAGTTATTGAAGAGGAAGCTGGTATTCCTAAAGCAATGGCTGAAGCTTTCAGAAGCGGCAATTTGGGTATTATGGATTACCACAAAATGAGAAATGTTCAAGCTGACACAGAAATGCGTGAAACTATAGCAGGAGGAGGTAAGGAGCAGAAACGGTCTGAAAAGAAAAACGATTAACAGCTTATTGAGGTGTGGCAAAAACTGATTTTTCGGTCTGCCATTCATAATTTAAGATTGCTTTTCGTATACAATAAAAAAGGAGGATTTATGTCCTCCTTTTTTATTGCCTTTTACACTAGCTCCGTTATATACCACCTGTCTTCGATTTCTATCAACTTGATATTGACTGTCAGCTTATGGCCTCTGTGGTCTTCCAGTTCTAAACGGATCAGGCTTATTTCATTTCCGTCTTCTATTTGTTGATCTACAAGTTCTACCAAGGACCAATTAATATTTTTGTCAATGCCGGACTCAATGATATGGTGAAAACTTTTTTGTAGCTCTGCTTTAATTGACTCGTTGTTTTTATGCTGATAAGAGACTTTTTTGTTTATAAGCTCAACTTCATCCGTTCCAGGTATAAAAGCCTGCATTAAATTAAAGTCATGCCTTTTCAGTGCATTGTAAACCACGCCCGATAGTTCCTTTTTGTTTTTGGCCCCTTTCAAACCTTCAGATATTGTGCTTTTATCTTTTGATTTAAAAGCTGTTAAACAGGTAAGTGTAATAATAGTCAGTATAAGTACCGTCTTTGTTGCTCCCCTTCTTTCCATCCTCTTCAAATATTCAAATGTACCAACCTAAAAGGTTAACCTGCATTTTTTGAAATAGTTTTTGGCAAAAACTTATTTTCCTGAATTTCATAATCATTTTTACTAGTTTTGCATTACTAATCAAAAAAGAGGACTGATGTCTGTACACAACCCTGATATAAGAAAAGTAACTACGCACCAGCTTCAGGAAATGAAGAACAGGAAAGAAAAAATTTCAATGCTTACAGCGTATGACTTTTCCATGGCTGGCATTTTAGATATGGCAGGTGTAGATGTGCTTTTGGTAGGAGACTCTGCTTCTAATGTTGTGGCAGGGCATGAGACAACATTGCCTATTACATTGGATCAGATGATTTACCACGCATCATCGGTGATCAGAGGGGTTAGAAGGGCTCTAGTAGTCGTAGACCTTCCTTTTGGCTCATATCAGGGCAATTCTTCCGAAGCATTGAGGTCTGCGATACGGATCATGAAGGAATCGGGTGCACATGCTATAAAGCTGGAAGGCGGTGTTGAAATCAAGGAGTCTATCATTAGGATACTTAGTGCTGGTGTGCCAGTGATGGGGCATTTAGGGTTAACGCCTCAGTCCATTTATAAATTTGGTACGTATACTGTTCGGGCAAAAGAAAATGCAGAAGCGGACAAGTTGCTTCATGATGCCTTGCTGTTGCAGGAACTTGGCTGTTTTGCTTTGGTACTTGAAAAGATTCCTGCAGATTTGGCAAAGAAAGTGGCCAATGAACTGCAAATACCTGTTATAGGCATTGGAGCCGGCCCCCACGTAGACGGTCAGGTGTTGGTTTCGCATGATATGCTGGGTATAACTAAAGAATTTCACCCCCGATTCTTGAGAAGGTACGCAGACCTGAACTCTATAATTAATGGTGCGGTGGAAGATTATATAAAGGATGTTAAATCAGGCTCTTTTCCTAGCGAGGAAGAGTCGTATTAATTGTGCTTGGTTTGGTGTCTGTATTTAAAGTTGTTTATGAAGACAACCATTTACTGCTGGTTAACAAAAGCAGTGGTGTGCTAGTGCAGGGGGATAAAACAGGTGATAAACCTTTAGCAGATTACATAAAAGATTATATTAAGGAAAAATATCAGAAGCCAGGGAATGTTTTTACTGGTGTAGTACACCGTTTGGATAGGCCTGTTACAGGTTTGGTTTTATTGGCCAAAACATCTAAAGCTTTGGGGCGGATGAATGCTCAATTTAGGAATAGGGAAATTGAGAAAACATATTTCGCTATTGTAAAAAAACAGCCTAAACCAGAAGGGACTTTGCTTCATTGGCTGGTAAAAGACAAAAACAAGAATATTTCCAAGGCGTATAAGAAAGAAGTGCCGGGAAGCTTGCGTTCTATATTAGACTATAAGCTTTTGGCTGAGGCCGGTGGCTATTTTCTGTTAGAAGTTAAACCACACACTGGGCGGCCGCATCAAATTAGGATACAGTTGGCAAGCATGGGCTGTCCTATAGTGGGCGATGTAAAATATGGGTTTCCAGAGCCTCTTGCCGATGGTAGTATTTGCCTCCATGCACGGAAGCTGGAGTTTGTTCATCCTGTCAAAAAGGAACCAATGGCTGTAGAAGCTTGTTTACCGGATAAGTTTTATTGGCAGCTTTTTGAAAAGACGATAAAATAAATTAAATTTCTATATTATATAGGTTGTATATCTCTTCAAACAATATTTCTTCTTTCCTTTATGAAATTTCTCGAAAAAGTTAAAAATCGTTGGGGCATTACCAGTAACTGGCAAGTATTTGTAATATTCTTTGTCTTTGGTGTTACGGGATCTTTGTCTTTGAAAGTAGGTAAGCCTATTTTGGATTTTATGCACATAACCGACGATATGAACGCTTGGTTGTATTGGCCTTTAAGGCTGTTGATCGTGTTTCCTATTTATCAGGTATTGTTGCTGGCTATTGGTGGTGTTTGTGGACAGTTTACTTTTTTCTGGAACATAATTAAAAAGACTTTCGGTAGGATGATCCCAAAAGCCAACAAGAAAGCAGTTTAATTTATGTGGGGTTAGGTTACTCTGCTTGAAAAATAAGTCAGCCGTGTAGATAACATGTTTTTTTGGCATGTAATGGGTTAGTATGTGGAATATGATTTGTAGGTGCGTACTGCCGTTTTTGTGAAATTTTAATGGAGTGATAGCTATTCAATATAAATAAAAAAGGTCTGTAAATCAGACCTTTTTTATTTAATATTTTTTAACGAATAAGGGTAAAGAAAGCCCCTGTACGTTTTATGCTGCTACAGATTCTGCCAGAACAATAATGTTATTGTTTAACACTTCAATGATTCCACCGTCAACAGTAAAAGATTTTGCAGGTAAATCTTTCTCCTGAATAACAATATCGCCCTTGTTAAGTGTACTTATAAGAGGTGCGTGGTTTGTTTTTACTTCAAAAGCTCCTTTGCTGCCTGGAAAGTTGGCAGAAATAACCTCGCCGCTAAAAACTTTATTGTCCGGAGTTATTATTTCTAAATGCATGATCTTAATTTTAAGGGCTTTGACCTGTATAATATAAATTAAGTCCGTAAATATTTATTTACGGACTTATTAAGTTTATTTGGATTCAGCTACAAGTTTTTCTCCTTTAGCTATAGCCTGCTCTATACCACCTACCAGGTTAAAAGCTGCTTCAGGAAGATGGTCAAGTTCGCCATCCATAATCATGTTAAATCCTTTAATTGTTTCTTTGATATCAACCAATTCACCTTTAAGACCAGTAAACTGCTCTGCTACGTGGAAAGGTTGAGAAAGGAACCTTTGTACCCTTCTGGCCCTGTGAACTACCAACTTGTCTTCGTCAGAAAGTTCATCCATACCAAGAATAGCAATAATATCTTGAAGTTCTTTATACCTCTGCAAAAGTTCTTTCACTCTTTGTGCAGTGTCATAATGCTCGTCGCCTAAGACTTCTCTGTTGAGGATTCTAGACGTAGAGTCAAGAGGGTCCACAGCAGGATAGATACCAAGCTCAGAAATTTTTCTTGAAAGTACTGTAGTAGCATCCAAGTGAGCAAAGGTTGTTGCCGGCGCTGGGTCAGTCAAGTCATCCGCAGGTACATAAACGGCCTGAACGGAGGTAATAGAACCTCTTTTTGTAGAGGCAATACGCTCCTGCATAGCACCCATTTCAGTAGCAAGTGTAGGTTGGTAACCCACCGCAGATGGCATACGTCCAAGAAGTGCAGAAACCTCAGAACCTGCCTGTGTAAAGCGGAAAATGTTATCGATAAAGAAAAGGATGTCCCTTCCTTGTCCTGAACCATCTCCGTCACGGAAATATTCCGCAATAGTAAGACCAGACAATGCCACTCTGGCACGTGCTCCAGGAGGCTCGTTCATCTGTCCGAATATAAATGTAGCCTGAGACTGTTCTAAGGCTTTAGGGTCAACTTTTGACAAATCCCATTCGCCTTTTTCCATAGACTCAAGGAACTCGTCGCCATATTTTACAATACCAGATTCGATCATTTCTCGAAGAAGGTCATTTCCTTCACGAGTACGCTCGCCCACACCGGCAAATACAGATAAACCTTCGTATGCTTTTGCGATATTGTTGATAAGTTCCTGGATCAATACAGTTTTACCTACACCTGCACCACCGAACAAACCAATTTTACCACCTTTTACATAAGGCTCAAGAAGGTCAATAACTTTAATACCTGTATACAATACTTCACTTGAAGTAGCTAGGTCTTCAAATTTAGGAGCAGACCTGTGAATAGGTAGACCTTTGTCTCCTTTAGGCTTAGGAATACCGTCAATTGCTTCACCTACTACATTGAATAGACGCCCTTTAATGTCCTCGCCAATTGGCATCTGAATGGATGTGCCAAGGTCGATTACTTCCATCCCTCTAGTAAGACCATCGGTGCTGTCCATTGCTATGGTTCTTACCCTGTCTTCGCCAAGATGCTGTTGTACTTCAAGAACGATTTTCTGACCGTTGGGCCTGACTACATCCAGCGCATCCAGAATTCGGGGCAATCTGGCGCCTTCCCCCTCAAAACTAACGTCCACTACCGGGCCGATTACCTGAGTTATTTTGCCTTTATTTGCCATCTGTGTGTTTATCTGATAATTTTTAAATAAAATGCATTTTTTGAGAATGCAAAAGTAATTTTTTATTCGCTCATTCCAAAAAAAGCCCTATTTTATTTTGTGGTTTAATTTACATTCATAGACCTGTTTAAACAACCGGTTGAAATGCCACTTTTAATTTAGGTATTTAGTTGTTCAGAATAATCCTGAAGGTTGTTCCTTTGTCAACCTCTGAGTTGAGTACAAATATCTTTCCCTTGTGATAGTTTTCTACAATACGCTTTACCAAGGTCAGGCCAAGCCCCCACCCACGTTTTTTTGTTGTATAACCCGGCATAAATACCTTCCCGACACTTGATTTAGGAATTCCTTTTCCTGTGTCACTGATATCTATCATTATTTTATTGTCTGCCCTCGATAGGTTTATGGTAATTAAGCCTTTCCCTTTGATGGCATCAACTGCATTCTTACATATGTTCTCTATTACCCATTCGAACAGTGGTTTGTTAAGTTTTGCGGTAGTATTTTTACTTAATGATGCAGATAATTTAAATTCTACACTTCTTGATACTCTGTGGCTTAAGTAGTTAATTGATTTTTCTACCGTATAATATATAGGTTCGTCCTGTAGGGCCGGCGCAGAGCCAATATTTGAAAATCTGGCAGTTATCCGTTCTAGCCTTTCTACATCTTTTTCTAGCTCGGAAATAGCTTCGTCATCTTTATATTTAGGGTTTGCTTTGAAAAGCTCGATCCAGGCCATTAATGAGGACAACGGTGTGCCAAGTTGGTGGGCTGTCTCTTTCGCCAATCCTACCCAAACCCGGTTTTGCTCTGCATTTCTGGAGTAGCTGAAGGCCAAATAGGCAATAAAAGAGAAGATAAAGATGACTGAAAGCTGGATGTACGGATAGTATTGTAATTGGGACAGTAAATAAGAGTTCTGATAGAATATATAGTTCTTTTGTCCCGGAGCAAACTCTACCACTATAGGTGTGTTCACCTCTTTCATTTGCTTAACCTTGGTTTGAAGAAAAGCGTCTTTTTCCTCTTTGCTTAGGTTGTCGGAAATTTTAATGTTTTTTTCACTGATCGGGTTTTCATTTTCATCCGTTAGTATAACAGGAATTGAGTTGTTGGCTTCAATAATTTCCTGGAACAAAAAACTAAGGTTTTCGCTAATGTCCGGGTCTGCAGCATATATTAACCCCCTAGCATAAAGGTCTATTAGCTTTTGCTCTCTTTCTGCAAGTGACTTAACCAACTGGTTAGTATAGTAAATAGAAGCCCCGCTAATAAAAAATGCAACAATCAGGATAATTAATTTGAACCTAGATTTGTTGTTATAAATATCAAATGTACTAAGATTATTGAGTTCCATAGAACAAAAATGGAAAATCTGGTGTATTTAGTTTCATAATATATGTAAATTTATTACATAAAGGTTTCAAATTTGCGTTAATTACGTTAATTTGCATTCCGATAATAAGCTATGTGGAATAATTTTAAAGCGCTTACTATTTCTTATAAGCATGCCCCCCTAGAAATCAGGGAGGCAATGTCGCTTGATGAAGGGGGATGCAAAAAACTCATGCTCAGTTTGAGGGAGTACTGTGACTCCACAGATATGCTGATTATGTCTACCTGCAACAGGACAGAAATCTACTATACGTCTGCCAATGATTATAGCAGCCATATTATAAAGATACTGTGCCTGCAAAAGGGTATTTCTGACTTTGAGGCTTACTTGCCCCACTTTAAGGTAATCTCTGACCATAAAGAAGCTGTACTGCATTTGTTTAACGTTTCTATTGGACTGGAGTCTCAGGTGGTGGGAGATATGCAAATTACCAATCAGGCAAAGAATGCTTATCAGTGGTCTGCTGATATTGATATGGCCGGTCCTTTCTTGCACAGGCTCATGCATACCATTTTCTTTACCAATAAAAAGGTTGTACAGGAAACGTCCTTCCGCGATGGAGCGGCTTCTGTTTCTTATGCAACAGCAGAACTGGCCGAAGAGCTATGTTCCCAATTGGTAAATCCAAAAGTCCTTGTTGTGGGACTTGGTGAAATGGGTGCCGATGTGTGCCGTAATTTGCAGGATTCTGACGCCATGGTTTCTATTACCAACCGTACTTTGTCCAAAGCGGAAGAGCTTGCCAAAGAATGCTTCAATGCTAAAGTGGTGCCTTTCGAAAATATGTGGGACGCTGTAAAAGAAGCTGATGTTATCATTTCTTCGGTTTCACGCGACGAACCGCTTATTACAAAGGATAAAGTAGCTGAGGTATCTGAGTTTTCATTTAAGTATTTTATTGATATTGCAGTGCCAAGAAGCGTTGCCCCTGAGGTAGAAGAGATTCCTTGTGTGGTTGTTTATCATATAGATAATATTCAAAACAGGGCTTCTGAGGCGCTACAGAAAAGACTGGATTCTATTCCTAGGGTTCAGGAAATCATTGGCGAGGCTATAGTAGAGTTTAATGAGTGGTCTAAAGACATGGAAGTGTCACCTACCATTAACAAGCTTAAAAAAGCACTCGAGCAGATTCGGCAAGAAGAAATGGCGCGTTATATGCGTCAACTTAACGATACGGAATGCAAAAAGGTAGACCTTATTACGAAGAACATAATGCAGAAAATCATTAAGCTGCCTGTGCTTCAATTAAAGGCGGCTTGTAGAAGGGGAGAGGCTGAGACGCTTATAGATGTTCTTAATGATTTATTTAACCTTGATCAGCAGGAGGAAGAGGCTAAATAGTTTCTTTTGACTTTGAAACATTATACAGCACTGGTTTTTACTGGTGCTTTTTTTTTCTATTGGGAATTTTTCGGAGTTTTATACCCGAAATATGCAATAGCTCCTTTTTGTTCTTTTGCTACTCATGACAGACCCTATTGCATACTTTAAAATTGAAACATTTTTTTAAAAGACTTCTTTTTGTTAATGTTTTTAGTTGCATATAGTTCGTTACTTTTAAACAATCTTTTATAGTTAAGTTTAATGACACGTTTTTTTAGAATCGCTTGCTTTATTTTGGCAGGGCTGTCTTCGGGATTTGCTCAAGACCTTCATCCTGCTTATAATGAAAATGGCTATTATGGATATAAGAATAAAGACGGTGAGTTTTATGTGAAGCCTTTGTTCTTGAGTGCTTCTCCTTTTAGCGAGGGGTTGGCTAAGGTAAGGGTAAAGGCAGGAAGCAAAGGCGGGGACTATGTTGCTTACTTGGCTTCGACTGGGAAATATGCTTTCCCGGAAAGGTTTTCTGAAGGACGAGATTTTAGTGCGGGGTTTGCTGCTGTAAAATTGGATACTGGGTGGTTTTTTATCAATCAAGATGGGAAAAAGGTCAGTAATCTGGTCTACGAAGAGGCTTTGTCTTTTTCTTCGGATCGTGCTATAGTAAAATATGAAGGCAAATGGGGGGTAATAGATACAAAGTTCAGGTTTGTGATCCCTCCTGTATATAACCGCCTTGGATGGCCCGATACGGAACACTTGCCGGTTGAAAAACAACCTTTCTTTATAGATGGCCTCTTGGCTTATAAAGCTGGGGATTTGTGGGGCCTGTTGAACAGCAAAGGAAAAGTACTCAGCAAGCCTGTTTTTGATTATATCGGTGCACCGTCAGAAAAGTTGATGAAAGTGCAATCGGGTGAGCAGTGGAACTTTGTAAATGCAAAAGGAAAACTTATTTCAAAAACTGGTTTTTCTGAGGTTTATGACTTTTCTCAAGGATTGGCTGCGGTACGCTTTATGGAGTCTGGTAAAATTGGATTTGTTAACCATAAGGGGAAAAAAGTAATTGAAGATAAATATGACCAGCTGTTTTGGACTTTTAAGGATGGGTTGGCTATTGTAGGCAAGAAGTCTGAAAGGAAACTGTTTTGTGGGGTAATTGACAAAAAGGGCAGGGTAGTGGTTCCTTTTGAGTACCCAGAAGCTGGAGAAATCATGTACGGTCTTATTCCTGTTAAAAATAAGCTGGGGCAATGGATGTTTTATAGTGCTGATGGGAAAAAAGTTCAAGACGAGGGTTTCGATCAATATAGGTTTTTTGAAAATAGCACTTATGTGGCCGTTTTGCATAAAGGGAAATGGGGCATAATGGGGCTATCTGGCAAGATGGATGCACCTCATAAGTATAGCCATATTCTAGAAGAAGGAGATGAAATTGTTCTTGTTAATTACAATAAGTGGAAAGTTTCAGCCGGAAAAAATGACTCCATTATATATCATGCAGACAGCTTGGTAATTGCTGGAAACATTTACATTATGTACCTAAAGAACCAGGTAAATATTGGTGATAGGTCTAAGCAGGTAGAAATTAAAGCACTGCCTGATTTGTCGGCCAATGTACATCCTAACTTTTTGTTAGTCCAATCGGGGAAAAAGTATGGGGTTTTGACCAGTAAAGGTAGTTTCTTGCTCCCTTTGTCTTATCAATCTATTCAATATGATACGACGGGATATTTTTTGGCTTTTTCCTCTGGAACAGGTGTTGCTGATTATATGATATGTGTGGACACTGCCGGTAAAAAGGTGTTTGAAGGCAATTATGTAAAGGCTGGCAATTGGTCTGGGAAACATATAAATATTAAGCATAAAGACGGGCTATGGGGCTTTGCGGGTGTAGCTGATTCCCTTTATATTGAACCTCAGTTTAGAACGGCCTCCTCTTTCCGAAATGGGTATGCAATGGTAAGTAGAGAGGTGGAAGATTCAGTGAAATATGGCTTTATCAATCATAGTAATCAATGGAAAGGTTTGGAAGCTATGGGCAAATTTTTGTCCATTGGTGAGAGTTGCTATGAACACCCAGGTTTTCGTGAAGTGTTAAAGTTGAACGAGCATCTTTTAAGTTTGCGAACCGATGATGGGTTTCAACTTGCAGATACTAGTTTTAATTTGCTCCAACCTGTCCATTTTTCCAATCTATCTTTAAATGATGATGGTCAAGTGGTGGGTGTTTATAAAGAGGAAGCTGTAGTTTTTTCTGCTATGGGAGTTAGGCGTTATTCATTCCAACATGGTGGTGATGAAATGTTTGCTTTTTCTGAAGGTTTTGCCCGTATAAAAAAGGGAAGGCATTTTGGCTATGTGGATATGAAAGGTAGACTTAGGGTTTCTCCACAGTACGACTCTGCACAGGATTTTTCTGAAGGTCTGGCTGCGGTAATGTTGAATGGCAAATGGGGGTTTATTGATCAGGACGAGAAGTTTGTTATCCAACCTCGTTATTCTTATGCTACCTCATTCTCAGAAGGGGTCGCAAAGGTGGAGGAAGGGAAAAAGTGGAATTTTATTGATTTGCAAGGGAAACTTCAAAACTCGACTTTTTACCATGAAGTGATGGCTACTGCTACAGGTACTTGGGTGCTGCGCCTTAATGACAAGTTTGGCCTGGCTGATTCTTTGGGTAGGGAAGTGATTAACTGCCGTTATGATCGTGTTGAGGATACAGGACATGGGGTAATCGTAAGCAAAGATGGAAAAGTTGGGGTCTTGGACTATGAGCAAAACTTTGTTTTTGACCTTAAGTACGACAATATTTACTTCAATGAGCTGTCAGGTGAATTTTTATTAATGAAAAAAGGTTTTAAAGAGAAGTTTGTTCTTGAACAAGGAGTCGAAAAATAATATCCTTTCAATGGTATCACCTGTGAAATTCTTTTTTGTTGCCTTTCTAGCTGTAGTTATAAACTTTCAGGAGCTTTCTGCCCAAGAGGTTTACAGCGAAGGTCTTGCCCCTAAGGAGGCTGACGACCTATGGGGTTTTGTGAACAAAAAAGGGGTTTTTGTCATTCAGCCTTCCTATGATAGTATATATCAAGGTTTCCGCCATGGTATGGCCGTTGTTGGAAATGGTAACATGAGGGGTGTCGTAGATAAAAAAGGGCGCTTAATTGTCCCTATTGCTTTTACTGACATCAATGATATTCAAAAAAGTGTTATTCCTGTCTGTAATTCAAAAGGGTTGTGGGGTTTTTATGATAAAGATGGAAATAAGATTATAGATAATGAATATGATAACTTTCGATTCGAAGAAAAAGGTAAAATTCTGGTACAGAAAAATGGCCGGTGGGGCATTATAGATTTCAAGGGGAAACAGTTGAAAGACTTCGAGTTCAAATGGCTTAAAAGCAAAGGTGGAGGTAAATATACAGGAAAGTCTTTTGATATTTGGTCTTTAAGAAACCCTCAAAACAAAGAGAAGTTTCAATTGAAGGTAGATAGTTTGCTTCCTGCGGGCCCTGGCCTTTTTGTCTATTCTATGGTTGGTTATTCAGGCCTAGTAGATAGCAAAGGAAATTTTCTGACGCACTATGAGTATGACAAAATCGAAGCAGCGGAATATGGGTTATTAAAAGTTACTAAAAATGGTTTGGCTGGTGTGGTGGACCTAACTGGAAATGTAGTTGTCCCTGCTGATTTTAAGGATATTATTATAGACAGCCTGGTCTTGAGGGTTAAATCTGCTGATGAAGATGGAAAGTGGGGACTTTATAGCCACCAAGGGGATTTAATGGCGCCACATTATTTCCATGAAATTCGCAATGTCAGTGAGGGAAAGTTTGCTGCCACCCTTGAAGGAAAGTATTGGGGTTTTATAGATGCATCGGGAAAAAAGTTGATAGATTTTCGGTATATGGATGCCGAGGACTTCAAAGACGGTAAAGCAAAGGTTCGCATTTTTTATTCAGCTCTTAATAAACCTTTAGACGCAATTATTGACGGGGATGATAACTATATCATCAAGCCTGTTGAATTTGAAGATTTTTCTAGTGGCATGCTGCGAATAGGGGCAGGGGGAAAAAAGTCTTATGTTTTTTCTAAAGGGGAATACAAGCATGTGGAAAAGTTGAACGAGGAGTTCCTGTTAGTAAGATCTTCAGATGGGGTGGGGGTGTATGATCCTGTTGCAAAGAGGGAGCTTATTGCCTCTGTTTATGATAACGTGACTGGTCCTTGGGAAGACGGAAGCTTTATAGTAACGAAAGGAAAGAAGACCGGGATTGTAAATAAATATGGGCGGTTTACATGGGAACTAAGTGAGAAATATGAAAGAATATATGGTTTTAATAATGGGTATTCCCGGATGATATGGAATGGGAAGCATGGGTTTATCGATAATCGGGGCAACATCTGGATCGCTCCCCAATATGCAGATGCCATGGACTTCTCCGAAGGTTATGCGGCTGTTAAAATTAACGGAAAATGGGGATTTGTAGATAAGGAGGAACGGTTTGTAGTACAGCCTTTTTACTCTTCTGTGTATCCTTATAAGAATGGTGCAGCTTTAGTTGAGTATAATGGTAATTGGAATTTGGTTGGTAAAAACGGAAAGGAACTGCATAGGCAGCACTTTGATAAAATTACCTCTACTGTTACTGGAAGGTATTTGCTAGAGAGTAGCGGGAAATTTGGCATGGCAGGCTTAGATGGGGCGGAAATACTTGCTCCTAAATATGATTATATAGAAGATATTGGAGGTGGGTTTGTGATGGTAGAAAGAGATGGCAATTGGGGTATTCTGGACTATAATGAAAACTTTGTTATTCCTATAGAATATGACTTTATCGTTTATGATAAATTCAATAATTCATTTATTTGTATGAAGAGTGGAGAAGTAGAAGATTTTTCCTTACGGTAAAATAAGTTTCTACTTCTCCATTTTATCTCCTGATTTGTCCCTCCCCAACATTTACATAACTTTCTTCTGGTATCACTGGAGGGAAACCATTTATCTGACGCCATATTTCGTACCATATAGGAACATTTTCCAAAAGAACCCAACCATAAACTCCCGATCCCACTTTCAATGGTGGCCAAGGCCTGTCATCAGGGTCAGGGGTTACTAGTATTCTGAACATACCCCCTCTTTCCGGCGATTCTACCCTGTCTATTACTTGTACTATTCCGCCAAAAGTACCAATTGCTAAATTGGGTCTTCCTGTAAACTGTAAAGCAGGCCATCCTTCAAATTCCAGTCTTGCATGTCTTCCGGTGTCTATCAAAGGAATATCCATTGGTCTTATAAATAACTGTACCGCTAGCGAAGGGTTTTCGGGCATAATGGTCATGAGAGGCTCGCCTTCGGCAACTGTTTCTCCAACGCCTGCCCGTTGTGCTTGTACGATAAAGCCATTTTGAGGTGCTCTTAAGTACAACTGGTCTCTCCGTATAATCATATTGGTATAGCGGGTTTCTAGCTGGGCAAGCTCTTCTCTGGCTGTGGCAAGATCTGTCCTTGCCTGACCTAGTCCAGCTAAAGCGTTATTTATCCTGCTATTAAAATCAGCCACAAGCGTGCTTAACTGAAGCTTGGCGTTGGTAAGTTCATTTTTTGAAGACTCTAGCCGGGCTTCTAATTCTGCCACCCTTGCTTGCCGTTCCTCAAAAACCAGCCTGGCTTCTTCCACGTCCCGTTCTGCCGCTAGGCCTTCTCTTCGCAGCTCAAGTTGTCTGTTTAACCTGGTCTCGGCTATTTCCAATTGAGCCCTTTCTGCTGCTAATTCCGCACTGTCGCTAATTACCGTTAGCCGATTTTGCTCTATCGTATTTTGCTGTTGACTTTTCCTTAGTTGTAGTTCTTGCCTTAAAGCTTCAGCCTGTGCTTCTGTAGCCTCAATACGCTCCGTTCTTGCTTGTATACCTTCTTTTAGTGCCTCAAGTTGGTTTTCGAGTCTTTCAATGAGTCGCGGGTCGAAAAAATCCTGACTTACTTCTGAAAAGCGTACAAGGGTATCTCCTTTGTTGACAAAATCGCCCTCATTGAAATACCACTCTTCAATCCTGCCTGCTACGGCTGTTTCTACCGTTTGTGGCCTGTCGCTCGGCGAGAAAGCAGTTACTTGGCCTGTTCCTCTAATGTTTTGCTGCCAAGGAAGGAATAAGATCAATATAATTAATACCAGCAGTATAAGTAACCATTTGCCAAAAGCCTTTACGGATTTGGGAGTCTTCAGGACTTCCAGTGCTGAAAGGTGTTGATTCTTAAAAAAGACCTTTACCCGTCTCGGTGATATGTTAAGCATAACTGTCCCTCCTTTTTCTATTGGTCTTTATTGTTACTTTTCCTTCTACTGCCTGTTCTTTTGCCAGTACTTGTTTTTTTTCTGGTTTTCTTTACTTCTTTTTCAATTTTTCCGTTTTCAATCACTATTGTCTTGTCGCAAGCAGATTGCACCAGAGGGTCGTTGGTAACGGCAACTAAAGTCCAGTTGGTAGATTTGATGATCAAGTCCAGAAGCGCTTTTTTTTCTTCTTCTTCAAAATCTCTAAAGAAGTTGTTTAAGAGCAAGAGCTTTGGTTTTTTGACTATACATCTTGCTAATATTATTTTGTTGTTTACACTTTCTGGAAAATTTCTTCCTCCACTGAGCATATTGGCGTGGAACCCTTCTGGTAATGATTGTATAAAGTCCAATAAACGTACTTTTTCTGCTGCTTCCAGAGCATCAGGATATCCTGCGTCAGGTAACCCTAAAGTGATATTTTCTAAAATTGTGCCGTCAAAGATATCTTCTAATGAAATGTTTCTACCAACAGCACTGCGGAGGTTCATCAGGTCTATATCCCTTATGGGAATATTATTATAGGCTACAATACCATCAAAATCTGTGTAAACACCAGCCAGTATATTTATGAGTGTTGATTTCCCTGATCCGTTAACACCTGTCAAAGCAATTTTTTCACTTGCCTGAATGTCCAGGTTTAATCCATTTAATGTGTACTGCTTGTTTTCTGGATACTTATATTTGAGGTCTCTTATTTTTATGTGCATGCCCTGGGCTATCACCTCTTTGATTTGTATACCGCCACTTTTTTCAAGAGGCAGGTCTGTTACGTTGCCGACTTTTTCTGCCGCTGTTAAGGTATCATAGACTATGTCAACATACATGATTATCTTTTCTACCGAGCTTACAATGATGACCACTATCAGTTCAGAAGCGACAAATTGCCCTAATGTGATTTGACGATCAATTACCAGCAAACTTCCTATGATAAGTAGACCTCCTATGACAATGGTCTTAAATAATATTATATGAATGTATTGTGTAATTAATACCTTGAAGTGCTTTTCTCTATAATCTAAATAGTTGTTTACATTCTGGTCTGTACGCCTGATTGGCAATGGTGAGTTTCCGGCCAGCTTAAAGGAGTCTAAGGCCCTGGCGAGCTCTTCTAGCCAATAAACCACTTTATACTTATGCTTTGATTCTTGTAGTGAGGTTTTTAATCCTTTGGGGCCGCTCACATAAAAAATGAGCAAGAGAACTATTATTAATATGATGCCGAATACAATGAATGCAAAGTGATAGAAAAATAGCAGTATAAGACCAAATACTATTTGCAACGCTGCGGCCGAAATATCCAGTAATATTTTTGGCAGTCCTTTTTGTATGGTGAGGATGTCAAAAAAACGGTTTATGAGTTCTGGTGCATAGTGTTTTTGTATAGACTCTAGCTTTAAACGTGGTATTCTAAAGGCAAATTCATATGCAGCCTTGGTAAAAACCCGTCTTTGTAGCATTTCCACAATAAACAATTGCATCACCTGTAATCCCCCGCTGAACAAAACCGCCACAATAACAATCCCGATGACAATCCAAATGGTATTGATTTGAACCCCTCCGGCTATTTGACTGATGATTGCCTGTACGCCCAAGGGAGGCACCAATGCAATGAGTCCTATAAAGACTGCATACAAATAAATATAGGTTATATCACGCCTTTCGGCAGATAGTATTTTAAAAAACCTTTGTACCGGCGTGAGTGGTTTGCCTGTATCTACTTCCTCCTCTTCCATGCTTACCAGACTATTAAATTGAAAAGTGGCAAGCATGATTATCTTGCCTTTATAGTCTTGAAGTAAGCTTGAAGTAGCAGGTATTTGTTTTAGCTCTTCCCTTGACCCGCCGTAGTATTTAGTGATTTTACAATTTCGGCGCGTATAGCAATAAATACTCACCGGAACCCAATGGCCATTTTCTTTTAAAAAAATTAATATCGGGAAGCCTAAGTCAATTAAATAATCTTCAAACTCTGCCGGATCAATGTCATTTTGTAAAAAGACAAGCTTGTGTTTGTTGCCTGCCTCGGTTAAGTCTTGTATAAAAGCAGATATTTCCTCCGGTGCATACTCTTTTTGGTCCCATTCAAATGAGTCTGGACTGATGCTTGCTTTATGGTGGAATATCCGCTGATATTCGATTATTATTTGAATTATTTGTTGGTTGTTCATAGTCTTTCAGCATTATAATAACCTGAAAGACTATGTAATGTTAAGCAGGAAGGGAAGAACCAAAAGGCTCGTGCTTTATTTGATTTGCTCCAACGCTTCTTGTGATCTGGCTATATAAGCTTTGTCTCCTTTTATCACAATAGGCCTTTCTATCAGAACCGGGTTTTGTGCCATGGCCTCTATCCATTCCTCATCAGAGAGGCTTTGACCTTTGAAGTTTTCTTTGTATACGGCTTCTTTCTTCCTGATAAGGTCTTCTGCTTTAATTCCTAACTTGTTGATGACCTCAGAAAGCTCCTCTTTGGTAGGAGGTGTTTTAAGGTACTCCACAATTTCAGGTTCAATGTTCTGTTCTTTAAGAAATGCCAATGCTTCACGGCTTTTTCTACATCTTGGATTATGGTATATTTTGGCCATTGCAATTATTGGTTTTGGTAATAGTTGATGTAAAGTTAAATTAAAAGCCGTGAATTATGAAGCCTCAGAGACTTGCATTTACCATGAAATTACAGCAAGCTTTAGTTTGAGGTAATTGCTAGATCCTCGTGAAACCTGATAATGACACTGTCTTTCATATAAATGGTTTCGTCTGTGAAAAAGCGAAAGTAAAGCATGCCAGGGTCGTCTTTTTGAAATGTTTCTACAATAGAATCTTTTGACAAGTTGTTTCCGCAGGGTGGGTCTGGATTTTGAAGAAGGATTCTATACTCAATAGTATCACCTGTTTGCGTCATAACAGGGTCGATTACGTTAGCACATGATTCCGGTTTTTGAAAGTATATTACAAAATTTGTCTTGACACCAGGCTGTGCAGAATCTGGCAACGTGGTGGAAGTTATCTCTGCTGTTAATGGGAGAGATACATCCTTATAGCAGGAGGTGCATAATATAATAAGGAATAACCATAAGTAATTTACCGGTTTCATACTATCGTACAACTTATAAAGTACACTAAAGTTTTCTGCTGTTTCCTCTAGTGTATTAAGAGTGGCCCGCTGTTCTTTTTGTATAGTGTTTCTGTAAAAGAAAGTATGCTTAGCTAGGCTCTGCTTCCAAATCTTGTACTGAAAATTTTTGGCCGAGGCTTGCCAGGTCTTTTACAACAGGCTCTAAAAGAGGGATGCCATTATTTAAACGTTCAGCAGATATTTCTCTTTCAGGGTCTCCCGGAATTAGAACCTTTTCGCCCTCTACTGCCGCAGAATTTCTGAACCTGTTTATCCAATGATCCATATGCTTGTGGAAGTCTTCTGCCGGCCTGAAAGCGTCTACACGCATTGCTCCAAAAAAGTGTCCAACGCCTTCACCTACAGGATCTTCTTGTACAGGCAAAAAGCTTACGAACGGAGGCACCCATGGGCCATAATTGGCTCCTGAAAGCACAGCCGAGAGAATATCCACTACCGATCCGAGGCAATAACCCTTATGGCTTCCATGCTCCCTGTCTCCTCCAAGCGGGAGTAGTGCACCACCGTTTTTGAGTTCATGAGGGTTGAGAGATGTTTGACCGCCTTTGTCTTGTATCCATCCGGTGGGCGCTTCTAAGTTTTTCCTTTGCAAGATCTCCAACTTTCCGTTCGGTGCTGTTGTAGTCGCCATATCAACTACCAAGGGAGGTTGTTGTCCTGCCGGAATGGAAATAGCAATAGGGTTGGTGCCTAATAACCTTTCTAATGAATAAGTTGGCGCGACTAAAGGGCTTGCGTTAGTCATGGCCATGCCTATCATATCCTTTTCTAGGCCTAGCATAGCATGGTATCCGGCAATGCCAAAATGGTTAGAGTTTTTTACAGACACCCATCCTGTACCGCATTTTTCAGCTTTTCCCATGGCTATAGCCATGGCCTTAGGGCCTGCTACTAATCCAAGTGCCGCATCGGCATCTACTACTGCTGTAGAAGGGGTTTCATGTACTATTCGGATATTTGGTTTTGTGTTGATGCGACCGGCCTCCCATAGCCTGACATACCCGCTAAGCCTAGCCACACCATGAGAGTCTACCCCTCTTAAATCTGCAGAAAGCAATACTTCTGAGGCCAGATTCGCATCTTCAGGGCTACAGCCTATCTTGATAAAAATGTCTTTTGTGAAATTAAGAAGTTTCCGGTATGAATACATAAAGCCCTTTTTCCCTAGTACAATCTTTAATTTAACAAATTTATTAAATTTCTGGGAATTTATATCTTTTCCACTTGTTGAGCCACTGCATATTTTTCCAGCAGAGGTGCTGCCCCGTAACATTTTTTTCTGTCTTATCGTTCCTTTATAAGGCTTCAAATGCCGGTTTGGCCTTTATTTAGGTTGACCTAACCTGTTTTTGTGAAAAAATGTGGTTTGCTTAACGGGTTGTAACTTATTAATCACTAATTTCTAATGTTGTTTTTATTAATTTTCGGCCGGTTTTTCTTTTGAAAGTCCCTTATGGCCTACTTTGTATAATAGGGGTTATATTGTACCTTTGATTTTAGTGTTTATGGGTAAAAATGCCCCCAAGCCTGAAACCTCATAAAACTTTCTTAGTGTTTAATTTGTCTATAAGACAATATTTAGAGTCTTAAAATTTTAAAATTAATGTTTACAAATGATTTTTGGCAGGGGCTTTCTGACGGTCTCCACCAATGGCTTATCGCTGAACTTCCAGGTCTGCTTATTTTATTGGTTACTATCTTTGTCTTGCTTCGTGCTATTAGCTTCTCCGTTGGAAAGTTGAAGAGGACGCTTGTGAAACGCGCTGATAAAAACGAAAATGTTGATACAGTAGAAGCCGAGAAAAGAATTGAAACATTATTGGGGATAGTTGAGGGTGCTATCAAGATCTTTTTACTTACCATTACTTTCATTATCATATTAGGTAAATTTGGCATTGATATAGGCCCTATTTTGGCTAGTGCAGGTATTATTGGTTTGGCTGTAGGCTTTGGTGCTCAGGAGTTGGTACGTGATTTTATAAGTGGGTTCTTCATTTTATTAGAGAACCAAATACGAAAAGGTGATGTGGCCATTATTAACGGTACAGGTGGCCTGGTGGAAAAGATAGAACTTCGTACTGTTACTTTGCGTGATTTTGCAGGTGTTGTACATGTTTTTCAGAATGGTAAGATCAATACCTTATCCAATATGACAAAGGAATGGTCGGCTGCCGTACTTGATATTGGTGTCGCTTACAAAGAAGATGTTCAGGTTGTGATTGATATAATGAAGGCTGTGGGCTTGAAACTTCAAAACGACGTGGAGTTTGGCGAAAAAATTATTGAGCCTATAGAAGTAGTAGGGCTTGACCAGTTTGCAGATAGTGCTGTGGTAATTAGGGCGCGTATTAAAACGAAACCTATTATGCAATGGGCTGTGGGAAGGGAATACCGTAAAAGGCTTAAATATGCTTTTGATGAACGAAATATTGAAATTCCGTTCCCTCATACCACTGTTTACTGGGGCGATAAGATCAATCCTCTCAAGCTTGATGTGGATGAAAAGATGTTGGCAGGAGCCTCTAAATAAACCTCTTTTCTGTTTTTAAAAAAAATAACGATCTTTTTCAGTAAAGGATCGTTATTTTATTATATAAATAGCTGGAAATACATGAAACAATCTGTTTGGCTTTTACTTACAGTTTCGTTAATGCTTGTAGTGGTGGTATTTACCCTTCAGAACTCTGAAGTGGCCACTATTAAGGTATTTGTATGGGAAACACGAGCTTCGCTTTCTTTGATATTGATTTCTACTTTTTCTCTCGGGATTTTGGCCACAGGCGCTTATTTTATGCCATCTCTTATTAACCTCAGGGTTTCGCTTAATAAAGCAAAGAAGAAAATTGCTAAATTGGAAGCTGATAAAGGAAACTCTGAGCTTGATTCAAAACAGCCAAATTAACTTTCCCTTATCTGGTTTAGGGGTTAGGTAAACTTTTTGATTTTTCTAAGGTAGTTAATAGACAAGTTTTTGTGTATGGATCACCAGCAATTAAGTTTTGTACGGACACAGCTTCCGTCTGTAATTGATTATGCCTTTTTTAATACGGGAACCGCCGGTCCTGTGCCTATTCCTGTGGCAGAACGCATGAAAGGTGTTTTGGAACGACAGTTGTTGAGAGGGCGAATTACGCTTGACTACTATCAGGAAACAGACCGTTGGAAAAAAGAGATAAGAGCAAGCCTTGCCTCAATGATCAAGTGCTCAGAAGATGAAATAGCACTTACCTCTAGCACAACGGAGGGCATAAACCTTGTAATTAACGGAATGGACTGGAAAAGCGGTGATGAAATTATTACCTCTAATGTAGAGCATCCGGCAGGGTACACACCTTTGTTCCAGGCTCGTAACCGTTATGGCATCCATATTAAATACCTTGACTTGTTAGGTTCTAAAGAAAATTGGCTCGAAGAGTTAGAGGGCTTAATTAGTACCAATACGAAGCTCATATCTTTGTCACATGTCTCTTATTGCACCGGACATATTACTCCTCTCAAAGAAATGTGTGAAATAGCCCACAAACATAACATACCTGTTCTTGTAGACGGTGCTCAGTCTTTTATGTCTATTCCTGTTGACATGAAGGAATTAGGATGTGATTTTTATGCTGCCCCAGGACAGAAGTGGCTTTGTGGACCCGAAGAAACGGGTTTTTTATACGTTGCAAAAAAACATATAGATAGCCTCCATGCTGTCTATACCGGATATGGCTCTTTTAAGGAGTTAGATATGTATGGTATGGACCTCCATGAAAATGCCCAACGCTTTGAGTATGGCACCGTGCAACCCATAAATATTGCTGGCATGCTTGAAGCGTGTAAATGGCTGGAAAAGATAGGGGTTGATGATGTTTTGGAACGGATACAGGTCTTGAATAGAGAAGCCTGGGAAATGTTGGCTGATACAAAAGGCGTGAACTTGGTTACTCGAGAACCTGGGTCTGGTCTTATTGCATTTCATTTTAAGGACAAAGCTCCTGGCGATGTAACAGAAGCGTTACTACATAAAGGTGTACTTGTGCGACCAGTGCCCATTACCGATGCGGTAAGGATTTCTACAGGTTTCTACAACAACAGTGACGACTTGTTCAAATTGACAGAAGCTTTGGTTGAAATATAGGGTGTTGTCCAACCATCTGCTGCAACGAATCTAATATGCACCGTTGGCGGGTTATATATCGACGCGTTCCGGCATTGAGGTATTTAGGGCCTGCAGAAAAAGTCACAAGTGTGTGTAGCCACAAGACAAGCCTTGTGGCTATTGTTCTAGATTCCATTTTATCCATACCGTATCTGTGAACTCTGCTTCTCTGATATCAAACCCCTGTGGTTGCCTGTTTCTCCCATCTTGTGTTTCCATCATGGCAGCTCTTTCAAATCTAATTGGGGCTTGCTCTGGTTCCCCATACTTTATTTCCGAAATCTCCCCAAGTGAAACCGCTGACTCTTCTGCTATTAATTCTGCTTTCTGACGGGCATCACGGATAGCGTCTTTAATGAGCATTTCCCTTACTTCTTTCATCTTGGCGTCAGACATATTGAATGAAAACCTGAGCTGAGCTTCTGCCGCTTGATCTGCAAAAGCTGAAAGTATTTTGGCTGTAGTTTCTTTTTTATAAGGAAACTCTAGGTTCAATTGCTGTCTGCCAACATAGCCACTGTCTCGGGGCTGTCCATTGCGGTATATCGTGTGCTTGTTGACATTGTAGCCGATTGTTTTAATATCTTCTCTTTTAAAACCTGCTTTTTCAAGAAGCTTAAATATTTCCACAGTTTTCTTGTCAAGTTCAGAAATGGCTTTGTTCATTTCCATTTGGTGGGTAGATACGTTGATAAACAAACTGCCTTGGTCTGGCATCATTTTTACCGTACCAGTGCCTTTTAGTTCAAGACTACGACTGTTTTGTTGAGCAATAACCCCAAAAGATAAGAGCAGGAAAGAAAAAAGTGTTATGGCTTTCATTGAATTGTTTTTCTTTAAATAACGTAGAAATGTATAAAAAATAGATGAAAGTTAAGATGTTGTGTGATTTTTTTTAAAAGTGTTTGCCTGTCTTGTAATAATAGGATTTATAGCTGAGGTAGGTTTTATAACTTTAAATATCAGATTTTAAAGAAAAAGCATTAGTGAAAACTACAAAACCCCTGCAAGCACCCTATCCAGAACGCCCTCTTTCAAGGAATAGGTGGAAACCCTGATTTTTGTTAGTGACAATCTTTTGAGAAGGTAGTTTATGAGGCAACATGCTACTACAATCATGTCTACACGCATAGGGATCATACCTTCAATTTGCATTCTTTCTTTTCTATTGGCTCTTACGATTTCCTGATGCAGCTTGTGGTAGGTAGCAAGGTCCATGGAATATTCTTTTTCCTGGTCTGGAAGGAATATGCGCCCATGTTGCTGATTGTCTATTTCGGAGAGGGTGTCAAAAGTGCCAGATGAACCAACGAGTGTTTCTGGCTTGTATTTGTTAGTGGCTTCTATTAACGGCTGAATTTGGCTTTCAACAAACTCTTCCAATAACTTTGTATTCTTGAGCGGCATAGGGTCTTCGGTATGGAATTTATCTACCAAGCGCTGGGCTCCGATTTCAAAGCTCCCTTTCCAAAGGATTTTTTTGTGATTGCAGATAATGAATTCTACACTTCCTCCCCCAATATCTACCACAAGAGATGTTTCTTCGCCCATATCTACGGCCGACCGTACCCCATAATAAATATATTCTGCTTCTTTCTCTCCTGATATTACTTTTACCTCGATACCTGTTTCTTTATAAATATCGTCTACAAGTAACTGGCCGTTGGCAGCGCTTCTGATGGCACTGGTTGCAGTAGCATAAATTTCGGTAATGTTATAAAGTTCAATGGTGCTTTTGAAAGATTTTAGCGTGTTGATCGCTCTTTCGCAAGCCAATGGGTTAATTATACCTTGAGATATACCTCCTTGGCCAATTTTTACAGAAACTTTTTCCTTAAGAATGACATTTCCCTGCTCATCGCCAATAAGCAAGTGAAAGGTATTTGTACCCATGTCAATTACCGCTATTTTACGACCAGGTTTCATGAACATTTTTCTAGGAATTTAGATTTTTAAAATAATGTCCTTCTTGTAGGTACTACAAACATAATCCAATTAGTCAGGGAAATGTTATATTCCTTAAAGACAATCCTTTTTTAAGATAGTCATTTTAATGGATTTTATCATAAACCTTTTATATTTGATTTAAAATAATGTTGATTTTTTTATGGGAGAATCATCCGGTAAACACGAATTTCTAGATAAGAAAAATAAAGATGCAGTACTTGGAGGTGGGCAAAAAAGGATTGATGCACAGCATAAGCGCGGAAAACTTACTGCTAGAGAACGAATAGCCCTGCTGTTGGACGAAGGTTCTTTTGAAGAAATAGGAAAGTTTGTAGAGCATAGGTGCCATGATTTTGGACTTGAAAAGGAAAAATATCTGGGTGATGGTGTGGTTACAGGCTTTGGCCAGGTAAATGGACGCCTTGTGTATGTTTACTCCCAAGACTTTACTGTTTTTGGAGGATCGCTGTCAGAAGCCCATGCCGAGAAGATTTGCAAGCTTATGGATATGGCCATGAAAAATGGCGCACCGCTTATCGGATTAAATGATTCTGGTGGGGCCAGAATTCAAGAAGGGGTAGTTTCTTTGGGAGGCTATGCTGATATTTTTTACCGTAATACCTTGGCTTCTGGGGTTGTGCCTCAAATTTCTGCTATTATGGGGCCATGTGCCGGTGGTGCGGTGTACTCTCCTGCTTTGACAGACTTTATTCTGATGGTGGAAAACACTTCATATATGTTTGTGACGGGGCCTAATGTGGTAAAAGCTGTAACCCATGAATGTGTTTCGTCCGAAGAGTTGGGCGGAGCGTCAGCCCATAGCACCAAAAGCGGCGTAACACATTTTAGCTGTACCAATGAGGTAGAGTGTATACAGTATATAAAAAAGCTGTTATCTTATATTCCGCAAAACTGTGAAGAGGATGCGCCTGTACTTCCTTATGAAGCCCAAGCGTCTGAAATGGTACCTGCTTTGAATGAAATTGTGCCGGAGAACCCTAACCAACCATACGACATGCGGGAGGTTATTGACCTGGTGGTGGACGAAGGATCTTTCTTTGAAGTCCATAAAGACTATGCTGAAAACATTGTCACTGGCTTTGCCTACTTAGGGGGCAGGAGTATTGGCATCGTTGGCAACCAACCTTCTGTACTTGCAGGCGTATTGGACATTAACTCTAGCAACAAAGGTGCTCGTTTTGTGCGTTTCTGCGATTCCTTTAATATACCTCTGCTTGTTTTGGTAGATGTACCAGGCTTCCTGCCGGGTACGCACCAGGAGTGGAACGGAATTATTACAAGTGGTGCAAAACTTTTGTATGCTTTTTCAGAAGCAACAGTTCCCCGCATAACGGTTATTACCAGAAAAGCTTATGGAGGCGCTTATGATGTTATGAACTCCAAGCATATTGGGGCGGATCTCAATTTTGCCTGGCCGGCAGCCGAAATAGCAGTTATGGGTGCCAAGGGAGCTGCTGAAATTATTTTTAGAAAAGATATTTCAGAAGCTGAAAACCCTGAAGATAAGCTGCAAGAAAAAATACAAGAGTACACCGACAAATTTGCCAACCCTTACCTGGCAGCAGCTCGTGGGTATATAGATGAAGTTATCAAGCCTGAAGAAACACGTAAAAAGCTGCTTTCTGGGTTTAAAATGTTAGAAAATAAGGTGGATCAACTCCCTAAGAAAAAACATGGGAACATTCCTTTGTAATTATATGTGTAAATACCAGTTTTACTGGAGTTTTTTTAATTAATAGAGAGATATGAGCGAGCAAAGTCAGAAATTTTTAATTGATTACCTTAACAATGCTTCCCCTACTGGTTTTGAGTCAGGAGGGCAGCAAAAATGGCTAGAATACATAAAGCCTTTTGTAGATGAGTATATTACCGACACGTATGGTACGGTAGTAGGGGTGATTAACCCTAAAGCAGAATATAAAGTGGTCATAGAAGCACATGCCGACGAGATCTCATGGTTTGTAAATTATATTACCAAAGACGGTTACATTTACCTGCGAAAAAACGGAGGTTCTGACCATTCTATAGCTCCTTCTAAAAGGGTGAATATCCATACCTCAAAGGGAATTGTAAAAGGAATATTCGGATGGCCTGCCATTCATGTGCGGGACAATGAGAACGACAAGCCACCTTCCATGAAAAACCTATTTCTTGATTTAGGCTGTAGCTCTAAGCAAGAAGTGGAAGATTTGGGTGTGCACGTAGGTTGCGTAGCTACTTTCGATGATGAGTTTATGGTGCTGAACGATAAGTTCTATACCGGACGTGCGCTGGATAACCGTATTGGTGGATATATGATTGCCGAGGTTGCGCGCATGATTAAAGAAAATAACCAACAGTTGCCGTTTGGGTTGTATATAGTCAATGCCGTTCAGGAAGAAATTGGACTGAAAGGTGCTGAAATGATTGCACACCGGATTAAACCAGATGTAGCTATAGTCACTGATGTGTGCCATGATACGCAGTCGCCTGCCTATAACAAAGTTTCTCATGGCGACCTTTCTTGTGGAAAAGGGCCTGTCTTGACATATGGACCGGCGGTGCAGAATAACCTGCTGAACATGGTTATAGACGTTGCTGAGAAGAAAAGCATACCATTCCAAAGGGCTTCTGCCTCGCGAGCTACAGGAACTGATACAGATGCATTTGCCTATTCAAATGCAGGTGTAGCCTCGGCTTTGATATCGCTTCCATTGAAGTATATGCATACTACGGTAGAAACAGCGTCTAAAGAAGATGTGGAAAATGTAATCAAGTTGATGTATGAGTTTTTGGTTCAACTTGAATCCGGACATGATTTTCGGTATATAAAATAAAGCAAATAGAATAACGTATGAAAAACCGCTGTACATTGAGATTTCTCATGCAGCGGTTTTTTTGTTAAGATAAACATGAGGATTGAGCATTTAGCTATTTCGCCCCTTTCGGGGCTTGGGGGTAGTTTGTTATTTGCTGCAATGGGCTATTGCCTATTGTTATTTATTTCGCACCGTTGGTGCTATATTAGGTGAGTGTTTTTTACCTGTTACATAAAGGCAAATGAGAAGTTTTATACTGATTATATCGCTGTTATGGTTCAGCTGTAGTAGCTCTTCGGTAAAAGAGCAGGATGATATTGAACATAAAAGCCATCAAGATTTTATTAATGTTGAAGGTAATACTGATCCATGTCCTCCGGAATGGGTAGCGACAGGAAAAACTCTAGAGCAAAAATTCAATGACTCTACAGAACAATTATTTTTAGATGGAACCTTATGGTTCGAAATTATTAGTCCAACTGAAAATGATGGAGTTTCTTTTGCTTATATAAAAGAGTACAGAACTAATAAAATGTTACAGGCGGAAGGAATTGCAGTCTATCATGAACATCCTATTGTTGACTATGTAAGACATGATGAATGGATTATATATGATTGCTTCGGTGAAATAGAAGGGATTGTGACTTATAATAACGGTGTAGAAATAAGCAAAACAGCCGAGTAGTTTGTTTTGAAGGTGAATATTTAAAAATATCCATAGAGGTTTTATAATAGCGTAACATCGAAGTTTGTTTGTTGCTGCTGATTGATAGTAAGTTTACGGCTTAAATGAGCTATTTCGCCCCCAGGGCTTGGGAGCAGTTTGTTGTTTGCTGCAATGGGCTATTGCCCATTGTTATTTATTTCGCACCGTTGGTGCTATATTAGTTTAGTACTTTTGCCTGTTACAATAAGGAGCAAAAGATGGTTTGCCAATAGTTTAGTAAGTTATTGAAACCAATAAACCCCAACGGAGCGATATAAAATAGCTCAGGGGTGTGGCCCTGAGAAATGGATTAGCTAATTGAACCAAGCCCCGAAGTGGCGAAAATAGCGGCTATATATCATTAGTGCTAATTCTGAAATATCCGCGAAATGGAATAATAAATCAAAGTCTTAGGCTTTATGATCATCAATGCTTTTTTTAATAGAATGAATAGTAATATGCTCTGCTTTGTTGTCGGAAGGTGGATATTGGGGTTTTCGTTTATTTTTCTTTTTCAAAGTTTGATTGGGGCAAATCCTGGCCAAGTAAAACTATATACTATGAACAAAACAGCATCCTGCTTTTCTGAAGCAAATTTTGAAATGGTCTATTTGTACCTAGAAGAACAAAAAATGATAGGCCATGAAAATGGCTATACGTTTGGAGGATATACGCTATGTCTTTCAGAGGAACAGGGGCAAATTTTTATAAAAAAAGATGCTTACTCTTTGGTCGTCATAAGTAAAGAAGGGGGCGTTGCTCCCTTAGCAAAACGAATGACTGACAATAAGCGTTTAGAGGCGAAAGCCAATGAGATATTTTGCCAGCTACTTTCCCTTGCGCAGCAATCTTAGAAAATTTTAATCTCCCAGTCGTCGATATACAGGCTATTTTGGTTTGGGTTGTATAGATAAACCGAAAGCTCATGGTTATCCAAGTTTTCTATTTCTGGCGATCTTGCTAAAAACTTCCCTTTTTCCCATTGGCCACTTTGCTTGACCATTTCATCTATCCTTTTTCTTACACTAAAAATTGATTGCCCATTATGGTCAACAGAAACAATGAGTTCAGCATCGACTATATTTTCCAAAAAGAAGTAGGATGAAAAATGTAGATATCTCTGGCTGCTCATGATTTCTTCTAAATCTGATGTCTTAAAAGTTACCCCATAAAGATCAGATGGGTTCAAAATGCCGGCTTTTGTGCCAGAGAACACTTTTTTGTCAGTCGTATTAATGTTTCGCCAATAACTTTCTTTAGTTGTACTGTCAAAGGTCATTTTAGCATGGACGACTGGAGAGGTATTGTTGAGGTTAAAGAAGTCAAACAAGGTTTGCTTTTGCTCAGAACTTGTTAGCGAGCAAACAGAAATATAGCCATTGTCTCCTTTTTTAGCCAAACGGGAAAGGATTTCTGGGTAAACAGGATATACATCGTTAAGGAAAAATTTATTTTGAAGTACTATATAATCAAAGTCCCATTTTAGGGCTTGTTCAATCGTGTGAGGGCGGGTGTTTAGGACTGAGAACCCTTTTCGTTTCATCAGTATAAACGGGGTATTAGGTGTGTCGGAATCTAGTATTAGAATCTTTTTGTCAGTTTCAATATTTAGTGAGTCCAGAAGCTTATCAGCATTGGTAAAATTTTTAATGGTTGTTAACGTTCTGGATCCCTCTGCCCTTCTTTTCTTTTGGCTTTGCGAGGCGTTTACTATTAAAGGTAAACTGATAAAAATAATTATGCTAGTTGCCAATACCTTAGCATACCTTTTTTCAGGCTTAGGCAGCATGGCAAGTAGTATGGTTATGAAAAGCAATATTGGTAGAAAAAATGTATCTAGAAAGTAGTAGTCGTGAGCAGGAAACTGCCGTAGCATTGCGCCTGCAAAAAGTATACAGCCTAGAAACATGAGGGCGTTTAGCAGTAAAAGCCACGATAAACCCCTAAAGCTTATTTTTTTCTTTAGGAAAAAGATTAAAATCCCAATAGTTATTAAGCCTACCGTGAGGTAGTGATAAACAGAAAAATATTCCGTTCCCCAGTTCTGAAAAGTTGTTCCGAGTAACTCTTTAGCATGATTAAAGTCTCTAGGGGGGAGCAGATAGTTTAGAAATGCCGAACCGTAGGTTTCTCTGAGATATTTATTGTAAAAAAAGTATGTTATAATTGAAGCAAAGGATAAGGTGACAGGAACAACCTTCGGCAGAACTTGATTTTCTTTTTTCAAAAATCTTAGAAACTCAACTCCAAGAATAGCAATAATAGGAATAATAAAGGTAGTCCGGCTTAAAGCAGGCAGTGTCAGAAATAAGATTCCAAACCCGAAGTAACTTTCTTTTTTGTGTATCAGGTATTTGGTATAGAGATAAAGTCCTATGATAGCATTTGCTAGAGAAGGTACAGAAGGCAAAAAGCTGCTTTGGTAATAAACAAAAACAGGAGAGGTGGCTGCAAAAATCAGAATAAACAAAGACTTTAAATGGTCTTTGGTGATAAGATAAGAAAGCTTGAAAAGAAAAAACAAACCTAGAAAGCTGTATAGAAGGACATAGCTCCTAAAAAATAGCGGAGAGTCATTGCCCGTAGTTTTCATTAAAACAGCAGAAAGATAATCATGTATAGGAAAATCAACAGCGGTAATACTTTCTGTGTAAGCTACCTCCCAATCATGTGGAAATTGGTGGTTCATAATGAACATTTCAGGTTTAAAGAAATTAAACCCATTGTTCAAAAAGCCTAGCGCCAAGGCATATCTATCTGCCTGAGCCCATGCATGGATGTGTGCCGGAAATTCATCAATGTAGTTTAGGTGAAAAACCAGGCCTAACACTACTATTAAAATAGTGACTGAATACTTTTGAACTAAAGGCATTTTATTGGTTCAGTGTCCATGGGCTAATATAGGGCGCGCTGAAAAACGCCCAAAATATTGATCTGTTTATATTTATATAAAGATTAAAAGGTATAGGTGCAAGGGCTTTTCGGTTATTTCTTTTTTTTCCGTGCATAGTAAATTGAGAATCTTTTAATCTAATACTTTTTTTGGGCTAGCCACAAGCACACAATCTATTTTATGGCCTTACATTCGAAGTATTCCAATACGTCTTCATATAAGGCCATGCGTAGCTTGCACACTTGTGACTTTTTCAGCAGGCCCTAATATAGTAAATTTATTTTCGGTGCGGTCCGAATTTTTAGCTGCTAATCAAAACTTACCACTTGTTTGAATATGGTTTTCATTTTTGGAATTTCAAACAGTACATTAGTAGTATGTTTCAGGATCCATGACGTTTGCAAGTCTATCAGCACCTCTTCGCTTTCTATAAGGTTTAGCTGGTCTTCAGTTATATGCTCTAAGCTTTCCTATTTTCCCTTTATTTGTTCAAGAAAAAAAGCTTTGTCATAGTTAAGCTGGGTTTTGATAAGAAGGGGCCTTTCTTCATCAACTAATTCAGCGGCTATCATCATAATTGCTGGAAAATCAGAGCCTGTAAAACCACCAAGTGCGTTAACATCATAAACTTCCGTTTCAATAAAAATGGAATCGTTGATAGGAAAACTATAAGAATAAGCTTGCAAGATGCTATTTACTTCATTTATGGTGGTTTCCAAAAGCCCTTGCTTTACCTTTGTAAGGTAAGAGACAACCTTATACTCAAGGCTATCTGCTTTAGCTTTAGGTATTTTCATCTTGAACGCATAGTCTTGGAGGAAATTGTTACTAGCAGACTTTATATGGGCTATCAGGTCACCCTCATTGTCAATGCCAAATGCTAGCCCCGTTTCTTTGTTAATGTTCACAATGTAGCTCATGTCCTTTATTTGATTTTCAATATTGTGAACAAGTTCAATGATCATGTTTGGCATTTCTTCTATTTCAGAAATTTCAGAGGAGAAATCCAACTCAGTTTCGCCTGCATTGAAGTTGTATAAAAGCTTATAGTGGCCAGACGTGTCTATGACCTCTATAATATACTTTTGTTTTGATCGGGTATTGGAAATGACAGAGTCATTAACTATGACTTGGTTGTTGGCTTCTATTGTTACATTTTTCTTGTCCCCTAGTTTCCAAATGGGTGGTATGTTATATAGTTCTTCTTCTTGCGCGCTTACTTTGTGTGTAAAAGATAGTAGAAGCAGCAATGCCGCAATGACTGGTTTCATTTGATTTAATTTTAAGCTGGTTTACTTTCCTTACAATAGAAGTTTAAGGGAAAGTCAAATTATATAAAATCCTTGGCTCTTCAAGAAAAACGTGGGCGTAAAACTCAGGAAAATTCATCAAGGCTTTCTGTTGCCTTTCAAGATATTGGTCTTCATAATTAAAGGTTCGGTAGTTTTTTTTGTTTGCTTAAAACGCCTTTCTATCGATAAAAAGTTGCTTCTTTTTTGGTGTTTTTGGATGAAAAAGTGTTATGTTTGCCCTATAAAATTTGTCTCTTTTTATGAAAAATGTTTTTTATGTAGGAGTTGTAGTCCTCTTTCTCCTATCTGGTCTTAATACAGGATTTGCACAAGAAGAACCCTTCAGAAAACATGAGATCGGGCTTGATGTCTCTGGACTTTTTGGTGCAGGAACCGGTAAATTATTTTATAGGAACCACACTGAGAACAATGCGTTTCGGGTTTCATTGTCCCTGGGTGGTCGATTTATGACCAATACTGACGAAGGACTTTCTGGCAATGCTTCGCAAAGTTTTAGTTCCAGCCTTGCTTTAGGCTATCAATGGAACAGGCCATTTGATAAGTGGGCCTTTTACTATGGTTCCGATGCGGTGTTAGGGTATCAGTCAAATAGTTATGTGACACCTTCTGAAAGTCGAGAAGTAAATTATAGAGGCTATGGGTTATCTGGTGGACTGCAGCCGTTTGTAGGTTTGAGCTATAGTTTTTCTGAAGCTGTAAGTTTGTCGGTAGAAACTGCACTTAACATAAGCTGGATTTATAATGAAAGCAAAACAAGGGTGCATGAGTTTTCATCTGGTATCAATCGTCCTTTGCCAACTTTTACTGAACGAGGTTTAAGCTTCTTTTATAGACCCGTAAGTCTGTTGATGATCAGCTATCACTTTTAATTAACTACTACTATTTAACTTACTAGGTATGAAAATATCGTTTTTGGCTGTGTTTATTTTCGCATTGAGTTTAAACATTGCTTCTGCACAGGATTTTTCTGAAGGAAAACATGAAATAGGTTTTAATTTTTCTGGATTCTTTGGACAACAGGCTGGTGGCATGTATAGACTTCATCAGGAAAAAGGCGCCTTTAGGGCATCACTAAATTTTCAAGGGGAGTTGCTTAATCGGGAGTCGCACGCAAAGAGTCGTACTAGAGAATTTAATGTAAAGACAAGCTTAGGTTACCAGCGCTTTATTTCTGAAAATAGGTGGAGGTTTTACTACGGAGCAGATATAGTATTAGATACTAGACGCTTCTTTCAGGGATCTGAAAGCTCTTCATGGGTTGGTTGGACTTTAACTGCTGGCATTAAGCCAATAGTTGGTTTAACTTACCACCTTCACCCTAAGGTCAGTATTTCTTTTGAAACTGCTTTATATGCGGCATATCAATATGGAGAAAGCTATAGTGATAGTGAACGGAATGGTCGTGATTATTACTCAGTGCCTAAAATCCTACAGTTTAATATAGTCCCATTAAACAATTTGTTGTTGAGTTATCACTTTTAAAGTTAAACCGGTATTCCTAGTTTGTTCAAGATGCAATGCCTCCAGTTCTCGTTTACCTGTTATTAGCTTCACAACTGAACCTTCGGTACAACGTAGGTTTAGTGGAAAGTAAAGATAAACAGGTGTTTGTTTGTGTTGTCCTTTGAAAAAAATGAGAAAGTCAATGGGTTTTTCCGGTTTTCTAAATCTCACGACCAGTATTGTCAAATCATCTAAAATACTTGTATAATGGTCTTTTTTAGATTTTCGTTAGTATAATATGCGGTTGAAACTAGTTTTTAAGTAGATAAGCGGAGGGTATTTGTCTATTTTTATATGACACGCTGCAAGTAGGATATACGCAAAACATACAGCAGGGTAAATTTAATGAGAGAACACTATCATATCGGAACAACTTTATCTACTGAGCAATGGGTTGATGTACTTCTTGATAAAGAAGTTTCTAACGATACTAATATTGCAATTTTGCAGACGATGTATTCTTTTGAAGGATATAAGATCCCTGCAAGTCAAATTGGGTTAATTTTGGGAAATAAGGGAAAAAATACTTCAAGTGCATTAAATTTAGAAATCGGTAGATGGGGTAAAAGGTTAGCGAAAAAATTTCCTGTAAGATTCAGTGTTCGAGAAGATGGTTCAGAAAGAAAGTGGGATATTTTCTTTGATGGGTGGAATGAGGGAAATTTATTTGTTTGGAAGATTAAGGATGAATTAGTTCAGGCACTAAAGATAACTAAACTTACAGGTGAAGAACAATTGCCAGAAGAAATTTCAAGTAATGGAGATTCTGTTCTTACAGAAGGAGCAAAAAGATCTATAACTGTTAATGCCTATGAACGGAATAGTAAGGCTCGTTTAATGTGCATTAGACATTTTGGTTCAACATGTCAAGTATGTGATTTCAATTTTGAGTCCGTTTACGGACAAATAGGAAAGGATTATATTCATGTTCATCATTTGGTAAAAGTTGCGGATATCGGAGAGGAATACGAAGTTAATCCAATAACAGATTTAAGACCTGTTTGTCCCAACTGCCATGCAATGTTGCATAAAAAAGAACCACCATATTCAATTGACGAATTAAAAGATATAATCTCGAATAACTTTGATCACCAGTAGCCAACACTGTATAAAGAATAGCAGCGGGGTTAGTAGTATCGGAAAGTTAATTCGTGGTATAGTTGCTGTTTTAAGAGGCAGTTTCCTTGCTATTTTAAATTGAGGGCAATAATGAAAAACAGCTATATAATATTTCTAATTTTATTTATTTCTTGTGAGAGTTTCCAGAAACTGGAGGAGTAAACACAAAAGTTGATTTTTTGCCACATTTCAAGATGGGTAACATTCAGGAGCCCGGAGTTGCTGAATATGAAGTTAATGATAAAGCATACGAAGGGCTATGTGATTGTGATCTGGAAAATGGAGTGCTATCTATTTCTATAAATTATGATGGTGTATTTGTTAATGAATCTATTAATATAAGCGTTGGAGACTCAAATTTTTATGCAATTTACAACCACGCCGGGGACATTGAACCGGAAAGGTTTACCGCATATCCTATTAAGCAAGAATTAAAACTAAACCTGTCTGATTTTTCTGTCGGTGACACAATTGTCGGAGAACTGGTTTTTAAAGGAATAAGTATAGTTGAATATTTAAAAGATATTAAAAAACTTAACCTACCAATTCGAGGTAATTTTTCGTGTATAATTGGAAAAAAAGAAAAGAGATAACAATTTTGTTTCCAAGAATTTGTGTCTTGGTATGCGAAAGTTAAGAACTTATCAAAAGCAAGAAGTAATATAAAAACCTCTTAGTTCGTCAATTTTTATCACCCTATATGATCCTTATCACCTCTATATGCTTACTGTAGCTTCCAGCTATAGCAACTTATTATTAAATTAAACTGCAGTGTTAAAAGTATCCTGTCGCTACCAAAACCTACTACCGTTTCTCCAAAACCTCACTACCACGAATATCTAATTACCCAAAAATACTTGGAGAGTCCCTTTTTTAAACTTTCTTTAGTATAATTGTGTGGTTGAAACTGTGTTTTGTGTAGATAAAAGGAGTCCGTCTGGCAATGTTTATTTACCCTCTCTGTATAATTGAAATGTAGATATACGTAGTAGCCCAGATGAAGAAACTCCGATGTCAGAACATTATTCGGATTTTGAATATTTCTCAATATGAAGGGAATATGGCCATTGTGTTTCAGTTTAATAAAAACGTCCCTGTAATTGAATTGAAAAGGTGCATTAAAGCATCATTAGTATACTACAAAGTAAAACACCTGATAACTTTGGGTATATGAAAATGCCTATGGCTACAACGGGTTTTGCTTCACGCAAGTTACGGGTAAACTTGGGTTTTTTGTTACATAACCCGCCCAAACGCAAAGTCCTAAACCATTCCGTGGATTAGAAGAAAAGTACAAACAGCAGATAAAGAAACGATATGATTGATTTCAAAAATATTGATTATCTGAAATCAGGAAATAAACGCCAGAGGGACGCATATTTTGTATTGCAAGAACTTGGGGTGTTTGATTGCTTGAAAAAGTACAGCCCGATTTTGACTGGAACAATACCGCTTGGGATTGGCTTACCTGATAGTGACTTAGACATAAGTTGTGAGTGCAAAGACCATATTGCCTTTACTAAGGATTTGGCTGAGGCATTTGATCAATATCCTGATTTTAAGATATGGACAAATACCCATTATGGGATAAAGTCCACCATTGCCAGTTTTTCTTATGAAGGTCAAGCGATAGAAATATTTGGGCAAAATGTTCCGACTGATAAACAAAATTCTTTTCGACATATGTTAATTGAAAGGCGGATTTTGCAGGAAAAAGGGACGGAGTTTAAAAATCAGATTGTAGAATTGAAGAAACAAGGAGTTAAGACAGAACCTGCTTTTGCTCAATTGCTTGGTTTGGAAGGTGACCCGTATTTAGAACTGTTAAAGTACGATACTGGTGATCTATTGGTAAGACGGGCGAATGCCTCCGATGTCGGAGGAATAACGCAATTGTTTTATGATACGATTCAAAATATTAACATAAGAGATTATTCCCAAGAAGAGGTGGACGATTGGTCATCATGGAAAGCTGACACCGATAAGTGGTTGGAAAAAATGCAAGAACAGTATTTTGTGGTCGCAGAGATCAAAAACCATATGGTGGGCTTTAGTTCACTGGCAAAAGATGGATACCTGGATTTTATGTTTGTTGACAAGGACACCCAAGGACAAGGCGTAGCAAGTGCCCTATTGGCAGAAATTGAGAAAAAAGCCATTGAACAAAACAATGACTTAATTTATTCAGATGTAAGCATAACAGCAAAGGGTTTTTTTGAAAAAAAAGGATTTGTAGTTGAAAGGCAGCAGTTAAAGAAGTCCAAAAAGAAGGCGCTGCTTAATTTTAGAATGATAAAAAAAGGAATTACCCAGGTCAGCACCCCTAAAACTTAGGGCGGATAGTGGGCTAAGAACGCCTACAAATACTGGTTTTTCAAGAGGAGAAAGGGCCATACACCTAACTAGGTTCCCCAAAAACAGTGCTGTACCGGGAGGGAGACATGGGCAATGACAAAAGAAAGAAGAAAGTTTAAGCAGATCGTATGTTTAGACAATACCAAACTTGAGGACTGGGCGCTCAATGCTCTAAAAGAAATTTCTATAACGGAACCTAGAGTGTACCAGGGCTATCCCGATGCTAATGATGAAAATGAGATACGCAATAGGATTGAAAATGCAGATTGTGTTTTGGTAAGTTTAAACACGCCCATGTCCGCCAATGTCTTATCGCAATGCCAAAACTTGGAGTATATAGGTTTATGCTGTAGTTTGCTGGATAGGTCTTCTTGCAATGTAGATGTTGAGGAGGCCGCGCGAAGGGGTATAGAAGTTCGTGGCGTGAAAGACTATGCAGACGAAGGGGTTGTGGAGTTTTTGTTTGGCCAGCTGATCTCTTTGGCCAAGGGCCTGCACGGGATACAGTGGAAGGATAGGCCAACGGAGCTACATGGTAAAAGTTTGGGCGTGATCGGGCTGGGCACTTTAGGAAAAATGGTTGCTAAAACCGCTCTTGCTTTTGGTATGAAGGTTTACTATTACAGTAGAACCAGGAAGAAAGGATTGGAGTCTGAAAATTTGGTTTACTTGCCCTTAAATGACTTGCTTCCCACAGTAGATGTTGTGAGCACCCACCTTCCACGAAACAATAGGCTATTGGGAAAACAAGCATTTTCC
The DNA here is from genome assembly GCA_030913385.1 of Cytophagaceae bacterium ABcell3. Taxonomy (NCBI): domain Bacteria; kingdom Pseudomonadati; phylum Bacteroidota; class Cytophagia; order Cytophagales; family Cytophagaceae; genus Natronocytophaga; species Natronocytophaga cellulosiphila. Next base: position 75,737 of record CP133159.1, on the reverse strand, counting down.
CTAATGAAGGAAAACTCGGTTCTAGTAAATACCTCCTTGGGCCCAACCTATGAAATTGATGCCTTTGAAGCTTGGATCGGTCGGGGCATCAGTTATGCCATTGTGGATTCAGATGGAGCTAGGGGGCATGAGGCCTTGCTCCGAAAGTACAAGAATGTCATCTATTCTGATAAGTCTGCCGGAGGCACAGATATGGCTTACAAAAGGTTGTCCCAAAAAGTGCTACAAAATGCATATGATTATTTAGGGAAGCCCTGAGCCACTTGCGCTTCCGGCTCGAAAAGTGCCGGACTTCCCCAAACGTGTTAAGGGCAACCTTCTGTTTTGCAGGGATCATGCCCCCAGTTCATCAAGCTGTAGCGCCAAGAGGAGTTTTTTACCTCCGAACTTGGTCTTTGGGCGGTATGCCTTGCCACATAACCGTTCACCTTTTTCAAGTGCGCATAATCTTCTTCCGAGAGTTCTTCTTTTTTGTGGCGACGAATCTCAACAATACGCTTTCCTGATTTGTGGCCGATAGATTCTCCGTCTCCGCTGTTCCATCCCACTTGTTTGGATTCCTCTGTTTTCAACCAGTTTTCTATTTCTGAAGGAGACATGTTTACCTTCTTGTAGAAATCCATTCTTATGGCTTTTTTTTCCTGTGCATCCATGGTCTGCTTGGTTTTTAGTTTGTATTCAAAACAATGCTTTCCCTAAAGGAGTTTAACCGGTTCAGTAGGTAGGCTAGGGGTGGAGGCTTCTACCTTTAAGCAACTGCTGTAATTCATATTGTCAGGCCTTTATATGAGGTATATTTTAAATTCTATAAGCTTTTTTTAAAATTAGTGTCAATAATACTATTTGTCTGGTTAAATTTTAACGAAATGAAACAGTACTATTTTAGTTTATGCGCCTTTTTGGTTTTTCTTGCTTCCTGCTCCAGCGAGGGGGGAGAAGGCAATTCGGCTACCAATGAGCCCCGTGAAGAGATCATTGACATCGAGTGGAAGGGAGAAGCCTTGGATTTTACCCGTTTGAGGAACGGAAAGATACCGGGAGGGGAAGTAACCCAGATGTGGGCTGAATCGGATGATTATGAATCAAACTTGAGTATCAGATGGGGGCAGACCCAAGACCGCTCCGGTTACCAGTTTGATGAACCTCCGAGCGTCATGTTAAGGATCCACCATAAAGGGGAACAGCTAAATTACCGACCTGTGGAACCCAAAGTTTTGGACCTTCAGCAGGAGGATGACAGAGTATATAGGGTGGAAGGGAGCCTTGAGATGGAGCCGGCTAACAGTGCAGCTAGGTCGTATGAGGACGGTTCAGGAGGGCTTCTGAGGTTTGTGTTGCAAAAGTAATAGATTGGATATACGGCAGCCTCAATAGGGCTGCTTTTTTCTCTTCTGTAGCAAAGGGGGCTTTGCTGTTTGCAAGGTGGATATTTCGGAGATCATTGTGCCACCTATTTCGGAGATCATTGTGCCAGTTTATATCTAGCCCTCGCTGGCTTCATTTTGGACTTCATTGAAGTGGGCAATAATATGGCTTGTTTTTTCTTCCTTCAAATTCATTTAAACCGGAGGCAAAACATCCTATAGCTTTACAGATTTATGTTCTGCAATAAGCTTGTTAAAATATCTCTGAAGCTGCATGAGTTCAACAACGTTCAGATCATCGAAAGTAAATTTAGGCACCTCCTGCGTGTCATTCAAGGCGAGATACAGTACCCTTCGGGTATGCCTTGAACTCATAGGAAAACGGAAAGCTTCCACTTTATCCATTGCAAAGGAGCTGCTCACAGATTTCTGCTGCTTTGTGTTAGTCTCCTCAAAGACAATATTTTCAGGATTTATGCATAACCTGTAAAGGTAATCTCTTTTTCTGCGCCTTCTGTCCCGTAGTTGTATTGTCCCTCCTGCAACAACCGCAGCAACGAATAAGTAAACCATCAAAAGGATTGGAGAGAAATCATTCACAACCATCCAAACAGTACCGCATAGTATAAGCACTAGCAGTATCCTTGCACCATTAAACATCGGCAGATTATATAATGAAGCTTTGTTTTGCCACTTAATACTGAAGGCCCCATCTGTTTTTTCAGCCTCTATGCCATCCGGCAAAACATTGTTTCCATTCTTAAAAGGGTGAACCTTGACTGTTTCCATCCATGACTTAAACCTTTCAAGCTGCTGGACAGCATATTTTTCATGCTCCGTATACACTATTTCCCAGTTTGATCCATCCATCATCTTTAAAATGACGTAATAGGCATACACATCGCCAAATTTTGTTTTTCTGTCAAGGCGCGTTTCCATCACCACATCTGCCACTTCCTGTAATGGAACCTTGATTTCAGGATCTGTTTCTTTGCGTCCTTGCCTGATTTTAATAAAGCCACTTTTTTTGTTGAGAAAAATCTGAAAGGGATGTTTATCTTTCCGTAAATAATAAATAGCTAAACCCGACACTGCCAGGCCTAAGGCAATAAGAAGCCCAGCAATAACTGCTAATATAAGCTCAAAACTTTCATAAGCTTCCTGAGCAAAAATAAGCCCGACTCCAATAAATAGTATAGCAATAAACGCATAAAATAATTTGTAAATCCTAAAAGACTTCTGGATTAGTATTAAATCAGGAGAAAAAGAAACTATTAGATACTGCATGGAATTTCAGAAAGATAACTAAGTTTTAGTCGTAACTAGCTAGACAAAAAGCCCTCAAAGTAGAACTATCTATGAAAACTTCCAAACGGGATATAAATGTTTGTGGAGAGAACCAGCCTTTCAAAAATTTCACTATCCACAGATTCAGTAAATTTAGGACATTTCGTGAAGAAAATGTCCGGTGGAGATTGTTAGCGATGGGTCAGAAGGGTAGGACGAAACGCCATAACCGGAAGGTTTTTTGGGGAGCTTTCGGTTTTTTTGTCTGAATCAGAATTTTCAGAATTTGAGAATTAACAGGATTTTTCAGCAGGATAAGCACTCGGATCTCCATTAGCCTTATACGCCCACTGTAGCTTGCAGCTACAGCATCCTACTATTAGTTAATTCATTAAAAGTCTCATCGTCCATATCATTCCAACTTCCTGCAAAAGTTAAAAGCTTACCTTTGTTGTTTCCTATTTCCAGTGATTCCAGAAATTGTGAAACATCGTTAAGTTTATCTTCAGAAAGGTTATCAATCCTTTTTATTAATCTTTCTTTCTTTAATGCTTATCATAATAACCTCCTTTTTCTTATTATACCCTAATATAACGTTCAAGGTTCATTTTTCCAATGCTTCATGTGCCACATAACGTTTTTATATCCAAAGATTTCAGGATATACCTATTTTAATAAAGGTTGGTGATTGTCAATGATAAAACTATTTGGCAGAGCCGTCTACTGGATTGTGAGAGTGCTTTTTTAAATTTGGCTCATCCTTGTTATGGCATAGTTAGCTATTATTTGAAAGCTTTGCTTGGATAATTTTTAGTTTTAGGGTCTCTGAATAATCGTCTTCATATAGAAGGGATTCTATAATGTCAAATAGTAAATCTCTATCAATTCGGTTATCTGCTACATCTACCACAATATTTTCCATTTCAATAATGAATTTATCAATCAAAACGTCTAAGCCATTAATAGATAGGAAATAAACTGATAAGGCAAGTGATGCTCTTTTATTCCCATCATTAAAGCAATGGTTTTAATTGATAGAATAAAGTAAATGAGTGAGTTTATGTTCGATTTCTGGATAATAGAAATCATTTTGTAGATGGTCAAGTGTGCTTTCTATGAGTCCTTTATCTCTGATGCCCAAAAATCCACCCGACTCTTTGATGATGTTATCATGAACCTCAATAGCACATTCAACCGAAAAATATTGAAACTCTGTACTCATCTATCTTTTAGCCTTTTAAAAACATCTAGGAGTTCAGGGTTTTCAACTACTCGCTCAATAAGTGATTTGCTTTTCTCTCCTAAATATCGATTACAGTCATCCTTACTTAATGCACCAATATAGTTTTGCAGTCGCTGATGGATAATGTTTCTCAAGCCATAATCACGGGTAGCCATTTTGGCTCGTGCATCTTCGATTTGAGGTATCCATTGTCTTTTATTGGCAAATCGGTCAATAAGTAAATTAAGTTCAATTGGTGTTAGTTTTCTTCTTAATTCTTATGACTTTTCTTGCATTTCATCCGCAATACCAATTTCAAAAGAGGCAATGAGTTTAAGCACTTCTGCGTACATTGTATCACGTAGATTGTCTTTAGCTTCTAGTTTTAATATTGCTTTGTATTCTTTAGCATTTTCTTTAAAAATAGCATTATATATAGCATCTGTGTAGATACTATATTTTATAGGCCCCATTTCTAAATACTCGTTCAAGGCATTTGTAAATTCTTTTCTGTATATAGGTTCGCGGGTGATAGCAACTAAAAAATCTTCATCTCTTTGATTAATGTATTTTGTAGAACCTCCTATTTTTTTATTTATGGTGTCAATTACAATATCGAGCATCAAACTTCTTACTTGCTTAGCCTGCTCACTTTCGGTAAGAAGCATTCCAAGGTTCAATACTGCTCTAAAGTTAAATAGTGCTAATGCTTTAACTCTATTAATTGACTGTTTATTAGGTTTTTGTCCTGACAGAGTGTCATTAGTGATACTCTGTGTTTCATCATCATCTGTAGGAGCGATTAGATGTGAGAATAATTCTTTAAACTCTTTTAATTTTTGCCCTTTTAAAACTTGATAGCCATTATGCTGTAATTCATCTTGATGATTGGCAATGTATCTACTAACAGTTACTCTACTTATACCATAAAAGTCCATAACCATCTTAGTAGTAAACTTGTACTCACCATTAAATAGCAAGCCTGTTATGCCTAATTTGGACTGAATTAATTCAATTGCTCGGGTGTTATTGAGAATATTTTGTCTGTCAATTGCTGACTGTGTTAAATCTTTCATCATAATTCAATCCATATTTTCCCAATTTAGTTTTATTTTCTTTTTAATTGTAAAAAATAATTCTGCTAATGTTCTGCCCACTTTTTGTAGGTTGTATTATTTGTTGCGGCTGTTTTGTAGGTATCGCAGAACGATATATATCTAGAGAATCAAGGATACACCTGTTTTATAATTTTTGTCAAAAAATATATCATTGATTATTAGTGATATATCCATTGTTAAACATTTAATACCAGATATTTAAATAAAAAAAAATCCTTGCTTTCAAAGAGTTTGTTTCATTATCAAGAATCTGGTCATGTGTGGCAAAGCTCATCAAGCCTATTTGCTGATCTAAAGTTACTATATAACGTTAAGGAACTATATACCTGCGTCATACAACCAAGTTAACCAGTAATTAAAACAAGGCTAAGCTTCTTTTTTAATTTTCTGTATTTTTCCCCATGGTTTGTAGATTGAAATTGTAATAACACCAACCAACGTCAATATGGCTCCCCCAGCTTCTGCAATAATTGTAAGTAGTTCATTTGTATAATCTGAGTTAGCGAATGAGGCTTCACTTGCCACATTCGCTAACTCACTTATGGGTTGCAAGTGAGTTAATAATAAAAATGTCATACCTACTGTCAGTAATAATTTTACTGTTATCCAATAGTGTCTAAACAGTCCCCATTTAGTACCCAATGCCAGAACAAGTCCTGTTATTAAGGATAAAAAACAAAGTGGGACGATTACAAACCAGACATTGATATTCATAGCAACAATGGCTGAACGAGATAATTGGTTGTCAAGTGTTGTTAGGCCTGTAACCGCTAGAACTAAAAAGGTTATAACCGAGCCAAGCCAACCAACGGAAAAAGTAATGTGACTAACTAATATTGGCTTCTTTATTTTTATTTTCATTGTTCTCATATTCTTAGTTTAGCTTCTTTATAAGCAAGCTCTAAATCCATTTTACAAACTGGACAAGTACCTTTTTCAGCATACATTTTGTCGCCTTCGCATTTCATCGGACATTCATATGATGCTGGTTCAACCTGTTCGGCAGCATTTGAATTTGACTCTTCGTTACTATTGTTTCCGCACGAGGCAATAAGTATTGAAACCAAAAGAGCTGTTGCAGAGATTAGTATTCTCATTTCTTTATTTTTTTTGTCTTTCATATTTACAACACTTATATAGGTCGTTGTAAGCCTCATCAGGTGCGGTAAAGACATCATTGTCATAGCCTGCATTGGCTATACGTTGTAAAACTTCATTTAAAGTCGTTTGAGAAGAATCGTAGGTTATAGATGCCACTTTGGTCTCTTTGTCCCAATTTACTTTAGCAATACCATTCAAATTGCCTGCTTTATTGATTGTTCTTTTACACATTAGGCAGTTACCATAAATTTTTTGGGTTTCTGTTTTTGTATTGTTAATCTTTTCCTCACAACTTGTAAATACAATCGATGTAACAAAAAGCATTATTATTACTTTATTAGGTATCATGGTTTTATTGTTAGTTAGTAATTCAATTTTCAGTCCAGCCTCCTGAACTTTCACAATCACTTATTCACACATCCCCCTCAGTTGATGTTGGTTTTGAATTTGAGCGTTTTATGCGTTTTATTCATTAATTTATGTTGTTAGTGTAACATTGATGATGCAAAATTCGCAATACCCTTGCTCTTGACTGTTACATTATTTTCTTATTGATTTATAAGATTTACAGGATATCACTTTTTATATTTCAAACTATTACCATTGCAGCACCTGCGAACAATGGGTAGAGCAAAAAGCCAATAATCGGATATAAGATATCTTTCGCAATTGGAGTCTTTTCCAGGTGATAAACGCCTAGAAAAGGCTCTGTTTTATGATGCTTTCCTAGTTCAACTTCTCCTAGAGTTAAACTTGTTGGCTTGGAAGGCTTGCAGGGAGAATAATGGGTGGGGTAGGCAGTAGCCCAAAGACCAATTCTTAGAATTGCCATCACCTTGTCCAGACTCAGGAAAAGAGGTTACAAATCAATGTTGGATTATTACTTGAAATACCGCTCTCAAATTCAATGACCTAGGGCATTTCGTGGAGAAAAAACCTCCGGTAGATATTTTTAGCGATGGAGTCGGCTTGTGGGGGGAGGACGAGGCGCTCTTATATCATCTGAGGCCCACGCTGCCAGTTCTCTAGCTGGCAAAGCTGTCTATTCGATTATGGCAATCGTTCTTTTTTTCTTCAATGAGTTATTTTCTTTCAAAAATGTCCGCTATATTTGTAACCATTGTGCAAGGTTTAACAACTTGGTTATATGAGTGATTATTATTCATTGTCAGAAACAGCTGAACTCGTAGGTAAAAGTAAAGAAACTCTTAGAAGATGGGATAGAGAAGGTATCTTAAGTGCAGTCCGAGAGCCTGTTTCAAACTACAGAGTTTATCGAAAACAAGACGTTCAGACACTTCTAGGTTCTTTATTTGACGAGAATTTTGATGATGAGATTTCCAACTATGTTGAGCCACACTATGAATATAGGGTATTAGAATTATTTGCAGGGGCAGGGGGGCTTGCCGTTGGTTTAGAAAAATCAGGTTTAAAGTGTGTTGCTCTTAATGAAATTGACAAATGGGCTTGTCAAACGCTACGCAATAACCGACCAAATTGGAAGGTCTTAGAAGGTGATATTAAAGATTACTCATTTACTGAGTTCGAAGGCCAAGTCGATGTGGTGACTGGTGGTTTTCCTTGTCAAGCATTTAGTTATGCTGGAAAGAAACTAGGTCTAAATGATGCAAGAGGTACTTTGTTTTATGAGTTTGCCCGTGTTGTGCAAGAAGTGAAACCCGTTATTTGTATTGGCGAAAATGTCAGAGGACTTTTAAGCCACGATAAGGGGAAAACACTAGCTGGGATGATTTCTATTTTAGATGAAATAGGGTATCGAGTTGTCCCTGTTGAAGTGTTAAAAGCTATCAACTTTAGAGTTCCACAAAAGCGTGAGCGGCTGATTGTGGTTGGAATTAGAAAGGATGTTGATATCGAATATAATTATCCAAAACCGCACAAGAAGATTTACAACCTAAAGGATGCTTTGAAAAAAGGTGAGCTTTTCGATTGCGATGTTCCCAAGTCTAAAGGGGCGACTTATCCTGAATACAAGAAGAGAGTTTTAGACATGGTGCCACCTAAAGGTTATTGGAGAGATTTACCAATTGACGTTCAGAAAGAGTACATGGGTGGTAGCTTTTATCTTGGTGGAGGAAAAACAGGGATGGCTAGAAGAATTGGATGGGATGAACCTTCATTAACTCTTACTTGCAGTCCTGCACAAAAGCAAACAGAAAGATGTCATCCTGACGAGACAAGACCTTTTACAGTTAGAGAGTACGCACGTATACAAACCTTTCCTGATGAATGGGTTTTTGCTGGTTCTATTGCTCAACAGTACAAGCAAATTGGAAACGCAGTACCTGTCAACCTTGGACAAGAATTAGGCTTTTCCGTAATTAAATTCCTAAATGAATATTACAGTTTGTCAAAGCCTAAGTAGTAGCTATAGTTTTCAAATGTTATCTCATTAAAAATTGATCGTCCACTTGCTTCTGTTTGTGATTCAATGTCTGAAAGAGCTGAATTCTCAGTTGCTTCTACTTCTTCTTGCTCGCCAAGAAAGTCTTTGAGGGCCTTTGGCAAAGCCTGATATAGGTCAAAAAAAGCGGTTTCTTGTCCCGTCAATAAAAAGTAGAATTGGTCTCCTGAAATCTTATAGACACGACTGTGGCTATACTCTTTGCCATTAATTATTGCTTCCCACTTTTCTTTAAAACTTTTTTTGGCAAGAATCTGAACTAAATAGCATTTGGCACTTCTATTATCATCTGCAAATCTGGCTAATCGTTGAAATGCCGCTTCAGCAGCAGAGCTGCTCATGGTGTTATGCTTGTTCTTTACTTCAGCAAACAATGTATTATCATTGGCTTTTACATCATAGCCTGTTAGCACTCCTGTTTCGTAGCCATCAATACCACCAAGAACCTGTTCGTGGAAAGTCCCTATTGAATTATTAATTGATTTGTCAATCTGTCTTATCATTTCTGATTTGATGATGGCCTTTTCATCTAAATCATTGAACTTCGAATCAAAAGTGAGCTTAAAAGTGTCAATCTTGTTTTTATAGAACTTCTTTTTTGTGACATCTGATTTAGCCTTTACGTAAGATTCATATAGGTTCTTTATACAACCCAACAAATGTTCATCTGAAATGAAATCAACGTATTTGTTTGCCATAAGCTTCTAAATAGGTCGTAAAGTTAGTCTTTCCTTTTCGGGTTTTTATGTTTACTGGTTGGTTTTGTCGTACATTGCCCAACCTTAATATATACCTTCGGACGTGGCTTTGATAGCAGTTCAGTACTTATCTGCCACCAAACAGACCCTCCGATGATCGAAGATACCATATTATTCCAGAGGGTGCAATGCCTGTTCCGAATTCTTTCGGGACCTCCGCTAGCGGGCGGACACTATTCTTAAACTACTATTACCTTGTCGCTAATCAGGAAAAGAGGTTACAAATCAATGCTGGACTACTACCTTAAAAACCGCCGTCAGATCCAGTGAACTGGGGCATTGCGTTAAGAAAATCTTCGGTGGATATTTTTAGCGATGGGTCGGCTTGTAGGGGAGGTACGAGATGTTCTTATGTCACCTGAGACGCACGCTGCCGGTTCTCTAGCTGGCAGAGCCGTCTACTCGATTATGCCTTCGCTCTTCCTACATTTAATTAATTTTCTTTACGTCTATTAAGGTCTTGTTTAAGTGGTCAAAATCTCCATCTGTGGTCAATAGTGGAATGTCAAGTGAATATGCCGTTGCAGCAATCCACAAGTCATTTTTGCCCATTTTTCTTGCTGAACCTTTTAATGAGTTTCCACTTTTATCTTTGGTTTTTCGCTTTGAAAATGCGTCTATTTCAGTATATGAGTCAATCAATAGCTGGTCGGCATTATAAATGTCGATATAGGTAATTTCTTCGAGTATATTATTTAGCCGTTCTATTTTAGGCTTACCCCAATTGTTTTGTGCAATAAAAGATTCCAATTCTGCTTTTGTTACAACTGAAACAATAATATTCGCTGCTTCATCATATTTTTCAAGCTCTTCAATACATTTTTTACCCGTAATAGTATCTCTTACAATGTGAATAAATGCACAGGTGTCAATAACAATATTTTTCATCTGTGTATGTCTTTAAGCATTTCTTGAAACTGTTCTTCACTAATTTCATCTTTTAATAAGCCTGAAATACTTTTTAAGGCAGAAAGTGAGCTTGATTTTTTTGTTTGTTTAGCCTGAAATAGCAATTGTTGATGGGCAGTCATTGCAGATGGCTTTTTTGAGAAAAATCTATCTCTTGGGCCTGGCTCTCCATACTCTTGAATTTCCACAAAGCTTAGTTGTCCATTTGGTTTGTAGTGTGCTATTCCTGAAATGGTAACTTCCTTCCCCATAAAACTAACAATGCTTTCTATTATAGTTTTATCATTGGCAAACACATTAACTAAACCTTGTTCTGTCTGTAAGCCAAGTTTGCCTTTGGAAACTTTCATTTCATCTAATTGGCCATTTACAATTACCTTTTTTGGTTCAGGTATACTATCTTCTAATAGACCGATTTTTTGAAAGTCATCTTTTGTCAATCTTACTTCTGCAATAGTTCCCCGATTTGCTATATAGAATATTTCATTATCACTGATGAAATTTTTCTTGAAATTCATCAAGGATTTTAGTAGAGGTTTGTCTAGATCCGCATCTTCACTTTCACCATTCAAAGCTGTTTGAAAAGAATGAATCACCAATGCCATTGGGGTTAATTGCAAGACTTCTTCTCTTGGTTTGAACATTTCTAATTGAAGCCCTTTAATGGTTTCCGAAAAATGGGTACAGTCAATCGTAAGTGAAGTGCCGTCTTGCCCACTTCCCGAAATGCTTTGCAACCGCATAGCCAAAGCTTTTTTAAGGTTTTTATCAGGATTTATATCGCTAAATCCCCTTAATTTAAACATCAATGCTTTCGTGGCAATGTCTTTTGTAGACTTTGTCAATAGGTTTAATCGGTCAAACTCCAATAAACCATTGTCTTCGTCTTCGCCTAATATCTTTATATCATAATTCATTGTAATTTCCTGTTTTAATAGAAAAGCTTCCTTCGCAAAGTTATAAATTCTGTCTAATTATTGTCTATCGTGTCGTTTTTTAGGATGAGGCATAACGATTGTATATCCCGAGAATTCAGGATATACAATCGTTATAATTTTTTACCAATCTAATAGTCAGGATATTGGCTATCGGTGACCATTTTTTAAAAATTTATTAAACGTTCCCAAATGTTACCAGATATTTAAAGTATCTAAAAAATCCTTAGTTTCAAAGATTTTATTTCAATTATCCTTTACTGTAGCTTTCAGCTACAAATCAATAAACCTATCCCACCTAAGAAAAAAAGCCACTGAGACATTTTAAAATCTCAGTGGCTTTATATTTAGATTTACCTTCTTACTTATTTATAAGAAGGTTTATTTAAATCTGGTTTGTCATGGCCCCTGTTAGGGTTATTGACCTTTACATTGTTGCCAATTTCGTCGGGGCCTTCATTGGTAAACTCCTCACTTGCGTCGAAGTGTTCGTCTAAGTGCTCAAGATCGTTCACTTCGCGGTCGCCCCCGGCTTTGTTTTTTTCTGAATGTAAAGGGCTGCCTTTTTTAGGCGCTTTTTCTTTTTTAGTCGGTGCAATTTTAGCGTTTCTTCCCATAATTAAACCTCCTTTATTAATTAACACAAGGTTTTTTCATATAGTTGCAATGGGAAGTTCCTGCAAACGCTAAATGTCCAATGGCTGCATATTGGTATATACTGCCTGAACGTCGTCGTCTTCTTCAAACTTGTCAATGAGGTTGTTGATCTCCTCTGCTTGCGCCTCTGATACCTCTACGAGTGTATTGGGTATACGCTGCAATTCTGAGCTGATCACGTCTAGCTTTTTGTCTTCTAAAGCCTTTTGCATGGTTCCGAAATCAGTAAACGAGGTTTCAATATAAATAATGTCACCATCCTGGTTGATTTCTTCTGCGCCAAAGTCTATAAGTTCCAGCTCCAGGTCTTCTAGGTTTAGGTTTCCTGCATTAAGCCTGAAGATGCCTTTTCTTTCAAACAGAAACTCCAAAGAGCCTGTTTTACCCAGACTTCCTCCAGCTTTATCAAAATACAGCCGGATGCTAGCTACTGTCCTGGTAGGGTTGTCCGTTGCGGTTTCTATAACAAAGGCTATACCATGGGGGCCATATCCTTCATAGACCACCTCTTCATAATCTTTCTCGTCTTTAGAAGATGCCCTTTTAATAGCGGCTTCAATTTTATCCTTGGGCATATTCTCAGACTTGGCATTCTGGATTACAACCCTGAGTCGCGGATTGGTTTCAACTTCTGGTCCGCCCTGTTTTACGGCCAGTGCAATTTCTTTTCCGTACTTGGAAAAGGTTTTTGCCATTTTGTCCCATCTTTTTTCTTTACGGGCTCTGCGGAATTCAAATGCTCTTCCCATTATTTTTATTTAAGAAATAGAAGTCTCAAATATACAGCAATTTTTCAAATGCCTTGCCTATGGGAGCTGTGTTTGTTTTTTCCAAACTTCCGTACGGCCAATCCAGGTAAAGCCCATATAACCTCTAACTTCGAGCGTTTCCTCGTCAGAGAGCTTCATTTCGCAACTGTACTCTTTGCCGTTGGACGGGTCGTAAATTTTTCCATCTTCCCATTTCCCATTACTGTTGAACTTGAAATCCTTGAGGTTTACCAGGCCTACAATAGGTTCTTTTTGAAGTTTTTGATTAGGGTTTTTCAGGTCAGTTTTAGGGTTGCCGTTTTTATCTTTAGGTTCTTTAATCCAGACAATTTTACCAAAGAACTTGTCATTTTCTTTATAGGTTTCCACTATGCCGTCGCCAGAGGAGGTTTTCCACAGACCTATGACGTCTTCGGGAGATTTGGCGGTAGGCGCGGCTGATACTTCTAAGCTTATGAGTAGTATGGCGGCAAACGCTAATATTGGTTTTATGAAATTTTTCATTATTTCTGAATGTTTTGAATTACATGTTACAACGCCTATTTAGATGCTGCAGGTTCCTCCCCGAACGTATCTTTTATACATAATGTTGATTTTTAAGGGATGGTAGAACTAAATATTACAATTATGGCATCTAAACAATCACCGGAGGGGAAGTCTACTATTAAGGATATCATGGAGAAGGTTTCTGAGACTACTTCACAGATGACCGCAAAGGCCAGTGGGATGGCTGAGCGGGTTAAAGAAAAGGTAAATGGTACTAAACCGAATGAACAGCGTGATATTTCGGGTAGGGAAAAACCGGCTAATAAAGCCGCCTCTAGTCCAGAAGTTAGTGCACAAGTAAAATCTGGTTCAGAAGGTAAAATTCCAGTGGAACGCGCAGAAGTTTCTTCTTTGTCTGACAAGGTAGTCACTACTAAAATAGGCGAGCCAGAATCAGAAGGCGGTAGTCGTGACAATTCTGCAAGGCCGCAACGGGAGCCTATAAAAGGGGGGAGGCATAGCGAGTCAAAGGCCCAGGTACAAAAAGAACCTTTAAAGAAATCCCACAACCCAAAGCCTTCTGGAGGGAAATCTTAATGGGAGAAGTCAATCAGGCTGGAAGTTTGCAGTAAGAAAAAGACCAGGAGGCTATTAGAGTTAATAACAGCTAGTTTGTAGGCATAAAAAAAGGCTTTACCAGATTTAAGGTAAAGCCTTTTGCTATAGAGGTAAATATTTTTATTGTTCAAGCAGCCTCAGCGTACCAAAAACACCTGCATCTATCCAACCTTTATTACGTTCTTCACCCTCACCTTCTATGTACACTGAACCTAAGAAGTTCTCACGTTCAAAGTTTCCATCATTGTCATTGTATGATACAGCATAGCCCATTTTTTTGCCGGCATGCAGTTTAACAGGCGTATTATCGCCATCGTCTTCAAAAGTATCATCAAACACTTTCATGCCTACCTCCCAAGTATACACATTGCCATCTTTGGTTCTTTTTACTTCAAGATGGTCATTGTAAAGGTGTGGTTTTTCGTCAGGGCCTAAATCTACTACGTCATAATCTAGGGTAATATGATAAGCAAAAGCACTGTGGTTAAACTGATGGTTTCCGCCAGAGTGGTCTTCGTCGATAAACAATTCTAAGCAATCATCTTCCCACCAGTCGTCAAATGGGTCCTCTCTTTGGTTTGATAAGCTATCGTCGGTAATTTCTACCAAGAAGTACAGCCTTGAATCTGTCCAGAGCATTTTATATCGGCCGCTTAGGTCTTCGGGTGAAGGTTCTTCGCCGAGCCATACGTGGTCCATAGTTTTCCAAGGCACAAGGTCCCAATCCTCTTCATTGCCATAGCCGTCAATTACTGGATCTTTGCTGGCCCTTAATGCTGCATAGTCGCCATTTTCATAATAAGCAGCGGGAATTGTATTCTTTTCTGCGTCTTCTGTTGAGCTTTCGTTGTTGCTGGTGGTTTCTTCAGATGGGCTGCCACAACCAAAAGCAAGCAGCATAGCCAAGGGTAATAGTTTCTTTATCATCTTACTAATTTAAATAAAAAAAACGAAGCTGTCAAAAATGCGACAACCTCGTTCGGTAAACTGTTAACGTAATATTTTGTTTAAAAGGTTTTTTGAAAAACTATTTTTCTAACCTTTCAATAAGTGCTTCTGTAATACCTGTGCAAGAGAAGCCTCCATCGTGGAAGAGGTTTTGCATGGTAACTTTTCTAGTCAAGTCAGAGAACATAGAAATGACATAATCTGCACACTCCTGTGCGCTTGCATTTCCAAGTGGAGACATCATTTCTGCATAATCAATAAATGTATTGAATCCGCTGATACCCTTACCGGCAGTGGTTACGGTAGGAGATTGGGAAATGGTGTTTACCCTTACTTTTTTGCTTTTTCCTAATTTGTATCCATAGCTTCTGGCAATAGATTCCAATACAGCTTTTGCTTGCGCCATGTCCGAATAGTCAGGGAAAGAGCGCTGCGCTGCTATATAGCTTAATGCCACTACTGACGCATATTCATTTAGAGCATCCTTTTTTTCTGCTACTTGTAGTACTTTATGAAAAGAAAGGCCTGAAATATCTAATGTTTTTAAAAACCATTCGTAGTTCAGGTCGCCGTATTCTTTGCCCTTTCTTACGTTGGGGCTCATGCCTATAGAATGCAATACAAAATCAATTTTGCCACCTAAAGCCTCCATTGATTTGTCGTAAAGGTTTTCAAGGTCTTCTATAGAAGTTGCATCGGCAGGAATAACAGTAGCGTTGCACTGTTCAGCCAGTTTGTTGATTTCACCCATTCTCATGGCAATTGGGGCATTGGTAAGTGTAAACTCTGCACCTTCTTCTTTTGCTCTGAGCGCAACCTTCCAAGCAATGGAGTTTTCATCTAGTGCTCCGAAAATGATTCCTTTTTTTCCTTTTAAAAGATTATAAGCCATTTCTCTCAACATTTATCTTCCGGTAAGGCCCGGAAACACTGAAAAAGTATATTTGATATGACAAATGTACTACAAAAAGAATTATAAAGTATAATGTGTTATCCACAAATAGCTTTGTACTTGCTAATTTTTCTGTCGAACAAGCCCAAGATTGCCAGTAGCGCTTGCCAAAAAGTTGTGATCAGAAACCCATATAGCCTCGCAATAAGTCTACAGCTAACTTATCAGGTGGTAAAATCTAACAGTTCCCTGGCGTTTTTGACAGCAGTCTCTGAAGGGTTGTCACCGCCAATCATTCGTGCTATTTCGTGTTCCCTGTCTTTGTCTTTCAGCTCCTTAATGTTGCTGAAGGTCTTGTCTGATGTATTGTCCTTATAAACAAAATAGTGTTTTTGCCCCATGGCAGCAATTTGCGGAAGGTGAGAAATAGCAATTACCTGGTGTCCTTTTGCCATTTGGTTCATGATCTTCCCAACTTTAATGGCTACTTCGCCAGAGATACCTGTGTCAATTTCATCAAAAATAATGGTAGGCAATGCTGTTTTTCCGGCAAGTATATACTTCAAGCATAGCATAAGTCTCGAAAATTCCCCACCTGATGCTGCATTTTTGAGGTCTTGGGCTTTGATTCCTTTGTTAGCGCTGAACAAAAATTTTATTTGGTCTGCACCTGTTGGCCCTGGCTCGTCCAGCGGAATATTGTCTATTTGAATGGTAGCGTCTTTGATACCGACTTCTGCCAATAATTCTTTAAGCTCTTTGCAGAGTGGCTGAACAACCTTATTACGACTTTGTGTAAGCGCAGTGGCTTGCTTTTTCAGGTCTTTATGATCTGTGGCGAGTTCTTTTTTCAACTGTTCCACTTCTTCGCTATAACCGGAGCTTTCTTCCAGTTTTTGCGCCAACTGTTGCTCAATCTCCAGAAGTTCTGCCACTGTGCGTACGGCATGTTTTTTCTGTAGGGTAAAGATCTTGTTCAGACGTTCTCTTACAATTTCTGTCCTTTCGGCACCTGTTTCTACCTTTTCTTCGAGGCCGGAAATTTCTTCTGAAATATCTTTCAGTTCATGCCAGCACCCTTCTATTCTTTTTTGCAGCTCTTCATACGCAGGCGAGAACGAGGCCAGCGATTCCAAGTTTTTCATCCCCACGCCTAGGTTGGGGACTATGGCTGTTTCACTGTCTTCAAGTAGGTATTTGGTTTCTTGGAGACGCGTTTTTATTTCTTCCGCGTTTTCTAATAGCTGCAGTTCCTCTTCCAGCTTTTCCTGCTCTCCGTCTACCAGCGTGGCTTCTGAAAGCTCGTTGTAAAGAAACGTGTTAAACTCTTGCTCCCGAATATTTTCTCTGAGCAGTGTTTCAAGCTTTTGTAGCCGGTCTTTTTTTGCTGACCATTTTTTATAGCTTGAAGTGTAAGATTTTAGCATGTCCTGGTTGCCGGCGCATGTGTCTAGGATGTTTAGCTGAAAGCTGCTGCTGCCGAGCAAGAGGGTTTCATGCTGCGAGTGTATATCGATAAGCTTGCCTCCTAGTTTTTTGAGAATGTCTAGGGTGACCGGCGTATCATTTACAAAAGCCCTGGATTTGTTGCTTGGGCTGATTTCTCTTCTGATAATGCACTGCGGATCATAGTCAAGGTCTTCTTCTTCAAAAAATGCCTGTAAGTGATATTCAGAAATGTCAAAAACTGCTTCTATTACACATTTTTCTTTTTCATTGAGCAGGCATTTGGTGTCGGCACGGTTTCCTGTAAGTAATCCAATGGCTCCGAGCATGATAGATTTACCAGCTCCCGTTTCACCAGTTATTATATTAAGCCCTCTTGAAGGATTGATTTCAAGGTGGTTAATTAAAGTATAGTTTTTGATCTGCAGGTTTTTTAACATAGCGATTTTACCAAGCGGATTCATTGTCCAGAATTATTTCTTCAATATGTTCCAGCTTAATCTCTGATTGTTTCTGAAACATGTTTTTAAAATACAGAACATGGCTATTAAGATCAGTGATTATGCCATGGAATGTTCTGTTTCCATAGCATACAATATCACATTCTTTGTTTATTACTTCACTGCTTTTCTGAACCAGTTCAGAAGCCTTGATTCTGGTGAGTCTTTTGCCCATTGCCAAATTTAAGAAATTTACTGAAAATTAATTGCGGAGAATCCGGTCATATTTTTCAGCGTTCAATGGGTCAAGCTGTTTAAAGATAGGAACTATTTTATTTTTCTCTTCCTGTGGGGCTTCAGAGAACATTTGAATCAGTTCACTGTTTTTGGCCAGGAAAAAGTTTTTCATTAGTAGCGTGTTAGGTTTGTTTTTATTAACCTGTATAATTTCTTCGAATGCTTCCATAATGATTTTTCTCCCTTCTTCCACATCTTTATAGAATGTGTCCAGCCCTTTGCGGTGGTACACGTACATGGCTTCTCTGAAAGGGATCATTACTTGGCTATTGATATTTTCTTCCAGCCAGAACCTACCATTTTGTTCACCTTGCCCCCATCCAGAAGCACTGGACGATTGGGCAGCGCCTGCGATGTTTCTGGCAGTTTCAAAATACTTGGTGCCGCCTAGCTCTGAAAAGCTGTCATAGTCCATGCCGAGTATGATAAAAGCATAAAAACCCATAATACTGGACAGGTTGTCCATAAATGAGTTTTCGTTAAAGTTAAATGGCTGGCCTTGTTGGTACTGAAAAGAAACCCCTTGGTCAAGGAAGTTAAACATCACCGTTTCGTAAGAGCTGTTGTAAACCGGCCTTGAAAACTGCACCTGTAGGTTCGCTTTTTTTATATCTAGCTTACTGGCGTTACCAGTGCCCTCCATAATAGTGATCATAAAGTTGGCCTTGATACGCTCTTCTGTGTTAAACTCGTCGTCAGTCCACTGCCTTCCCATAAAGTCGGAGAGTGAACGCTTCAAGTCTTCGACAATAGATTTGTCAGAGAGTTCGAGTTTTTCAGCATTTATCTCAATCTGACTTTCGAACTCTTGGGCTTTTGTAGTAAAGCCCAGGACAATAAAAGTAATTAATATTGGTAGTATCCTAGACATGGATTTTTTTGATCACTAACTCTTTAATATCTTTAGCCACCTCTTCCTTACTTTTTAACTCAAAGGACGTAAAATTATTGTCTTTTTCCAGTATGGAAATTTTGTTTGTTTCATGCCCAAAGCCGGCGCCTTCATCTTTAAGGGAGTTGAGAATGATCATGTCGAGGTTTTTGTTTTTAAGCTTCTTCAGGGCATTCTCTTTTTCGTTATTTGTTTCCAGTGCAAATCCTGCCAAAAACTGTCCTAGTCGTTTCTTTTTGCCTGCCTCTGCTGCAATATCTGGGTTTTTTTTGAGGTGTAAGGCAAAGGTGTCTTCGTTCTTCTTAATTTTAGTGTCCGAAGGGGCGGCAGGTGTATAGTCGGCAACGGCGGCAGCAAAAATTAAAATATCTTGCTTTTCGAAAATGTCCATAACCGCTTTGTGCATCTCTACTGCTGTGGTTACGTCAACGGTTTTTATGTTAGAAGTGTCTGGCTTTTCTTGTATTGGCCCACATACCACTGTTACCTCTGCGCCTTCTGCTGCAAAAGATTTTGCCAGGGCATAGCCCATTTTCCCTGAGGAGTGATTGGTGATATAACGCACAGGGTCTAAGGGTTCTCTAGTAGGGCCAGCGGTGATTAGCACCTTTTTGTTTTTCAGCCTTCCACTAGAAAAGAAACGATGTATTTGCGATAATATATTTTCTGGCTCTGCCATTCGGCCAGTTCCGTAAAGGCCACTGGCCAGCTCGCCCGACTCTGCCTCTATCAGATGGTTTCCAAAGCCTTTTAGTTTGCTTATTGCACTGACAACAGCGGGGTGTTGGTGCATGTCTAGGTCCATGGCAGGGGCAAAAAATACTGGACACCTTGCAGAAAGATAAACGGCCGTTAGGAAGTTGTCGCATAGGCCATTGGCCATTTTTCCTAAGGTGTTGGCACTTGCCGGGGCTATAATAAAAGCGTCAGCCCAAAGGCCTAAGTCTACATGGTTGTTCCAAACGCCAGATGACCCGTTTTCAAAGTCCGTATAAACTTGGTGCTTTGATAAAGTTGATAAAGTAAGCGGGGTAATAAATGAAGAAGCAGAAGCGGTCATGACAACCCTTACTTCTGCTCCTTCTTTTATAAATAATCTGATCAGGTGTGCGGATTTGTATGCCGCTATGCTTCCGCACACGCCAATGAGTATTTTTTTGCCAGTAAGCATATTACCTACTCTTGTTCTTCATCCGGTTTTCTGAACATTACTTTGCCTTCTGCAAACTCTTCAAGCGCAACGGTCGTTGGCTTAGGCATTCTTTCATAAAACTTTGAAATTTCTATTTGCTCTTTGTTCTCGAACACTTCCTCTAGGTTGTCAACAGTAGAAGCAAAGTCAGCAAGTTTGTTGCTTAGTTCTTCTTTCATTTTTGTTGAAACCTGTCTTGCCCTCTTAGAAATGATAGCCAAAGACTCATATACATTTCCTGTCGGTTCAGAAAGTTTATCAATATCTCTTGTGATTATTGATGATACAGCCATAGTTTATGTAGGTTTTATATTTAAAACAGTATTAATTCTTATAAGTTATCTTTTTCCAGTCTGCTTATGCAGCTTTCATAAATAGTTTCTGCCGCCTTTCTGTATTTGCTTTCTGGATACTTGTCTATAAAGTCCTGATAGTACTCAATAGC
This sequence comes from Cytophagaceae bacterium ABcell3, assembly GCA_030913385.1. NCBI lineage: Bacteria > Pseudomonadati > Bacteroidota > Cytophagia > Cytophagales > Cytophagaceae > Natronocytophaga > Natronocytophaga cellulosiphila. The sequence continues at coordinate 55,535 of CP133159.1, read as the reverse complement.
ACTGTGGTACCTTTCCTTTTGCTTATTTACTACACTTGATTTGGCAAGGTTGTATTGGGCGTCAATTTTCAGATAGGTGATTTCTTCACTAAACTCTGAATCAGGGTACGACTCCAAAAAAGAGTCGAAAGATACAATGGCGGATTTATAGTTGATGTTATTATAGCCGCCAAGGTTATAAAATATTTTTGCATTTTCATAAGCCTTATGCTCTAGTTTTGCATTTAGGGCATCGGCCATTGAATTTATTTCTTCCATGTGTTCGCTATCAGGGTGCCTGTTAGCAAAGGTTTGGATGGCTTTTAGGGCAGAAGTAGAGTTTGTTTGATCCAGGTTATAGTCTGGAGAATCATTGAAAAGCGATTTTGCATATAAAAACCGAACTTCTTCTATGTGCTCGCTTCTCGGATAAGTGTCTATAAAATCTTTTAGATAATAGGCACTCATAATGTACTGCTTCTGGTTAAAGTGGCATTTTGCCTGATAAAGCAGGGCTGTTTCAGACTCAGAACGACCTTTTAACAATGGTACTAAGTCTTCGAACAGAAGACTAGCTTTATGATATTCTGCCTTATCATAATAAGCATACGCTGCATCTAGTTTCTCATCCAGATTATCACTTCTTTGTATTTTGTCAAACTGGCTACAAGACATGAGCAGGACAGTGAACAGAGTAAATAGTGATATGTTAAAACGCATTTTGTGCATAGCTTGCAAATATATAAAATTTATTTCTTTTTTATTCAAGTACCTCTATAGCTTTTACCTGATCTATACCCCCTGCATCCTTGTCTGAAACAGGACTTGGGGCCGGTACAAATACTACCTGGTTTTGCTGTATTCGTACGCCTACCACTTCTTCTCTGCTTGGCCGCTCTTCTTTTCTCCACTTAAAACCTTTGAGCCTTGTCTCTGGTTCCTTAATCTCGTGTGGAGGTATAAAAGAGGCATTAGGGTTGGCAAGGAACGAAATCGTATGTAGTTTATTATCTGAATTGAACATGATTCGCATATCGCTACAAAGGGATTTGTTCATGCCTGTGGTTTTATTCTTTTCTTCTTCTATTGCATAGTATATGCTTTCTGCATTTCCGTTTACCAGCACTTTGTTCACCTTTTTGTCAACAAAAAAAGCGGTCATGTTTCGCCCTTTTATCTGGTTAAAGTTCTCTATCGTGTCTTGAGAAACAATAAAAGAGTTATTGTTGACATACATTTTGTCTGGGTTATTGTTTACCATTAGCAAACGAATAGAGTCGCCCGAAATCTGGTTTTTCTCACTCCAGAGTACTGGGTCATTATAGAAGTAAATGATAGAGTCGGCAAAATCGTACACTAAAGAATCAGCTTTGGTCTGTAAGTCCGATCTCCAAATTTTTGACTTCGGGTACGCAATTAGCTTTTTATCGGGGTTGTCTTTTTTGTCGATGGAAATCAACGTGTCGGCAGTTAGGAACAAAGTGTCTTTTTCTGAATACTGCTTGAGCAATACATTGCCGTATACTTTAGCCAAACCCTGTTTGCCCCAGTGTCGGGCATGGTCAGATTCGATGATAATACTGTCATTAGGAGATTGCAGCTTTACATTACCATTGATAATGGTGACGTCTGCTTTTTCATCATGGTGGATTTTATCTCCTAAAATGGTATATTCTTCAGTTTTTACCTCTGCTTGTTTGGCAAAGTCATATTCGGCCGTAATCGTGTTGTATGTCCCTTCGTGTGCGAAAATAGTCCCATCGTCTGAGGTTATGGTTGACGGCCCAAAGAAGGTCGCAATTTTTGTTGCAGTGCTATAGTGCAGGGTGTCTGATTCCAGGACGAAATTTTCTTCAGGGTTGTTTACCACTACATCGTCCCTAAAGCGGAACAGCTTTGTATTGGTATTGTAATGGCCTTTTTTACTTTTTAATGTTGTTGGTCCATCCACAATATGCCCGCCTTCCATATAGTAGGCGATTTTGGTGTTCAGGTCATAGTCAAGCTTGTCTGTAGTCAAAGTCATTTGGGGGTCGCGCAGGGTAACATTGTCCCGCACACGGGCTTTCCTGGTATTTCCGTCATAGAAAAGCTTGTCGCCTGTTAACTGGACAGTGTCTCTTTGGTTGATACGCACATTTCCAAATGCGTCAATGGAGTTTCTTTTTGTGTATTGATAGGCAGAGTCACAGTACATAAGTACGTCGTCTTGCTTGAAAATGACATTGCCGCGGAGCTTCCTCACGGGCAGTCCATCTATCTCAATACCTTCAAGCTCTTCGGCCTGGATAAGCTCGATTTTGTCCCCTTTTTGAGCGTACACATCCTGTAGCAGAAAAAAGGTTGCTGAAAAGCAAAAAAGAATTTTAAAGTATAATTTCATCAAATTACAATCTTTGTATGCAAACTTAGTCAAAAAACCTATCTTTCGGCATGTTAGACTGTTTTCTTCGCTATATAACACAAAAAGATCTAATAAGATTGCATCAATCTGTAATTGTTGCAGTAAGTGGTGGCATTGACTCAGTAGTCCTTGTCGATTTATTGTATAACGCAGGGTTTAAAGTTGCTATTGCCCATTGTAATTTTCAATTGAGAGGTGCTGAATCTGAGGAGGATGAACTGTTTGTGAGGGGTTTGGCAGAACGGCTGGGGGTGCCTTTTTTCTTGAAAACTTTTGATACCCAAAAAATTGCGTCGCAGGAAAAAATTTCTATTCAAATGGCTGCGAGAGATATCAGGTACCAGTGGTTTGAAGAACTAAGAATGGCTGAAGGGTATGACTATGTGGCTGTGGCGCACCATAAATCGGATACCGTAGAGACTGTGCTTTTGAACTTGGCTAGAGGGACAGGAATCGCTGGTTTGCATGGCATAGCCCCAAAGGTTAAAAATATAATCCGTCCGTTGCTTTTTGCTGGAAGAACGGATATAGAAAAGTACGCTGCTCAGAAAACGCTGGATTGGAGAGAAGATAGCTCCAACAAATCTACAAAGTACGCAAGGAACTTAGTGAGGCACAAAATGATACCTTTGTTTAAGCATTTAAATCCTCAGTTTGAAGACGCTATGCAGCAAACTGTTGAAAAGGTGTCTGCAATAGAGCGTATTTATAAAGCAAAAGTTGACGAACTGGTTCGTAAAGCAGTCCGAACGGAAGGAGAAATGCTTTATGTTGATATGAGTGTCCTTTCGAAGGAAACGGAAGGGGCTACTTTGTTGGCAAGTATCTTAGAGCCTTACAACTTTTCGTATACAGATGCCAAAAATATATTTTTAGTTTATAAGGAAAGTGGAAAGGTGTTTCTTTCGGATTCTCATAAGCTTGTGACCAGTAGGGGAGGGTTGCAGATCGCTCCATTGGCAGCCAAGCAAACTTCTGAGGTCACAGTTCATGCCCCTGGAAATGATGTTGAAATGGAGGGGAAGGTTTTTCAAACAGCAATATTAGATCATTGGAAAATTGAGCCAGACCCTGAAGTATGTCTGGCAGATTATGATAAGCTTTCTTTTCCTTTACATATTCGCCATTGGAAAGAAGGGGACAAGTTTAAACCATTGGGCATGAATGGGTTTAAAAAGTTAAGTGATTTTCTCATAGACCGAAAGCTTTCTTTGCTGGACAAGGAGAAAGTGCTGGTGCTTACTTCTGGAGAAAACATAGTTTGGGTAGTAGGCATGAGAATGGATGACCGTTTTAAGATAACAGGAAATACTAAAAAGGTAGTAAGAATAAAGGTGGCAAGTTTGTAATGCCTTAGATAAAGTCAAGTATCTAAGAGCACCTTCTCAAGCGTGGAACACTTAATTAGATAACCCATTTAAGTCTCTATTAAATATGAAGCTTTTTTACTTATATGCGGCCCTACCGGCGAGGCAAAAAGTAACTAAACGAGCCTATGTGAGCTAATAAAATATAAGATACCTAAATGGGTAACCTATAATAACCTTCACCTTATTTCTTATTCTTTAGGAAACCGTTTCAAGTCCGTTTTTTTAAATGTCCATTCTGGGGTGGTCAACTCTTCGCCGAAATCCACGGCATACCAAGGTGAGCGTTCCGGTGAAGATGGATTATGCAAAATTTGAATGTCTTGCGCTGGCATATAGCTTTGTGCCAATAAGAAAATTTTCTCCCCACTTTCCGTGTTAATGGCAGTATCCATAACGATAACAGCATGGCCTGGACTTCCTCCTTGGATGAAGACATCGCCCATTTGGATATCTTTTATTGATACAGGTCTCAGTTCTTTTGATAAAGAAAGCGTGCCGGCATACATAAAAACAAACTCCAGGTAGCTTGGGTAGTAATTTTCGGAAGGGATAGTCTTAGGTTCCCACCAGGTTTTGTTTCCATTTACCATTACCCTTTCACCTTTTCGCCATCTGTTATACTCAACTTTAAAGCCATTGGTTAGATTAAAATGAATATCCTCGTACCTCGCATTTTCAAAAAGGTAATCTGCCCTTAGCCTAATGATTGCATCTGCACATTGCTGGAGATCTTTATTGCCTATATCTAAGTCAAGTACAGAATCATACACCCCGGGAGTCTGCTTCTCTTTTCCATTGAAATATAATACAGGGCTTCCGTATGGTTTTAAAGGAAGCTGTCTCAAAAAAGCAGCAAAGCTGCCTGCTTCGGCAGAAGTCCTTTGCCATGGATGGTTGAGCTTATATCTTTTGTCAATGGTTATGCCCGAGGTATCAGTCGTGAAGTCGGTTTTGCTTTTTTCTTTCAAAGAGGTATTGGTAGCTGCTTTGGCTCTTTGGGTATAATTGTCCGGGTTTGATGAACAACAAACAAATAATGCTAATGTGAACAGGGAGGTTAACCTGTGTTTAATGCTGAATTTCATAGTTGTATTTACTGATAGTAAAAATACCTGTGTCTGGTTTTCTGGCCGGCTCAGGTTGACAGGATTCAATTATTTATTTAAAAAATTTTATTGTTAGCATCAAAATAATAAATTTGTGTGAATTCAAAATAAATATTTTTTAATAAGATAATTTAACTCACCTAAAATTCCGATAAATATGAAAGTAACAGTTGTTGGAGCAGGTAATGTTGGTGCAACCTGTGCAGATGTTCTTGCCTACAGAGAAATAGTTAACGAAGTTGTACTTCTTGATATCAAAGAAGGCGTAGCAGAAGGAAAAGCCCTTGATATGTGGCAAAAAGCTCCTGTTAACCAGTACGACACCCGTACAATAGGGGTTACAAATGACTACTCTAAAACTGCAGATTCTGATGTTGTGGTAATTACTTCTGGTCTTCCTAGAAAGCCTGGTATGACCCGTGATGACTTGATCAGTACCAATGCCGGTATTGTGAAGTCGGTTACGGAAAACATCATGAAATATTCTCCTAACTGCATTATTGTAGTGGTGTCTAACCCACTTGACGTAATGACATACTGTGCCCACCTTGCTAGCAAAATGCCTAGAGAAAAGGTGATTGGTATGGCAGGTATCCTTGATACTGCTCGTTACAGAGCGTTTCTTGCTAGCGAAATTGACTGTTCTCCAAAAGAAATTCAAGGTATGCTATTAGGTGGCCATGGTGATACAATGGTTCCACTTCCTAGATACACAACTGTAGGCGGTATTCCTGTAACTGAACTTGTTGCTAAAGATAAACTTGACGCTATCATTGATAGGACTAAAAATGGTGGTGGGGAATTGGTTAAACTAATGGGTACTTCTGCTTGGTATGCTCCTGGTTCTGCAGCAGCTCAAATGGTAGAAGCTATCGTTAAAGACCAAAGAAGAATTTTACCTTGCTGCATCAAGTTAGAAGGTGAGTATGGTATCAGCGACTGTTACCTTGGAGTACCTGTGGTACTTGGTAAAAACGGCGTTGAAAAAGTAATAGAGCTTCAGCTTAACGATGAAGAAATGGAGCTTCTTCAGGTTTCTAAGAAACATGTTAAAGAAGTAATGAGTGTGCTTGACAATATGCCTGCCAAAGCCTAATTTTTTTAACTGTTAAAGAAGAAGAAGAAAAGGAACGTGTAATGCGTTCCTTTTTTTATTTATTTGCCAACTGCACCCCTTCTTGCCCATTGATGTCTTCTTTTGAGAACCTTATATAGGCCTTTTGTTTATTTTTTTGGTTGTCTGTATAAAGCTCAATCTCCCATAGATAATCTTCCGCTACATCTACCGGACTTTCACATACGACTGTATAAGTGGCAGATTCTCCCGGGCCTAGTTTTTTAAAGTCATTATCCTCCACCCGATAAATGTCATACGATGGGCCAATTTCATTTAAAACATTTCCAATATTGTCCCTGACCACATTTTCTCTGTAATATTTGTCTTTCTCGCCGTAGCAAAACTTCTGGTCTTGTGATGTATTGGTCGCCTTGAAAGTTAGTACCAGGTATTCAGAGTTAGATTTTTCTTGTACTGGTCGTCCCAAATGCCAATTCATCCGCATCAGGTTAATGGTTCTTAACTCTATTTTCTCTGGTGTGAACTCCAAATGCCCAAATTTTCTGGATTTACCTAGCTCAACGGTGTTTTCCTTTATGTTTCTTATGTTTGTAATCCTTTTTAATGCTTCTTTATCAGCGTCCAAGGTTTTGATCTGGTTATAATTGTCCAGTGCCCTTGAAAAGTCTAAGCGTTTTTCATGGTCAGCGGCAGCTTTTTTAAGCTCTTTCACTTGCTGCTTTATTTTTTCAAGTTTATAGGGGCGCCCTAAGTTTAAGTAGAGTCTATATTTATTATTTTCTTTGATAACCGTAAACTCCTTTTCCTCAATTTCAGACTCTACAGCATTGTCATGAAGCAATTCATTAAACTTCTTGGTTGCGTGCTCTATTTTCCCGTCTTCTTCATCGGGAGACAGGGCGGTAACCATGGCATGACTAAGTATATTGCTTAGAATTTCTTCAGCATTAGGACGCGTTAGCCTTACCCTGACTTGGGTAGTGTCGCCGCTTGTTTTACTGTCAATAATTTCATACTTAAAGCTGGAGGCGTTTTTTTGGAGAATTTTTTTGTTTAGCATATTCTCCTTTCTGAGCTTGCTGGTAAAAACTTCCTCTGCTTCATAAAACTGGTCTTCTGAACTCAACAGCTTATAAGCCTCTTCTCCATTATCGTCCAGGAAAGTATATTCTAGATATTTTTCGACTATAGTCTCAGGCTTCTGTGCGCAACCTGTTAAAAATATAAATGCCAATAATAATGCACAATTCCAGCATAATGTAGCCTTCTCCCTCATAATCAACCCTTCTTTTCCTCTTCACATTCAACCCTCTTGTTTAAATAACAGTACTTTAGAAGTGAATGTTGAGAAAAAGGGAGAACTTTTTTGGTGTATTAAAAGGTAAGCTTGTGGTGCTGGAAACCTGATTTTTCGGTATCGGAGGAGTGGCGATAGTAGATTTTATCACAGTTTTCCTAATTTTTTGATGATGGTACGGCATAATAATGTAATTTTGCAGTCGAATTATACCTTGTAAAAAGTATGATAATTACCAAAATATTATCAACTTTAAAGTTTAAATGAGAATTCACGTATTATGAAGGTTCTAAAGTTTGGCGGTACTTCAGTCGGATCACCAGAAAACATACGACAGGTTGTAGAGATACTGAAGGGTTATAATAAGTCTAAAACTGAAATAGCAGTTGTCTTTTCTGCTATGTCAGGTATTACAAACCAACTTGTAGAATTAAGTCAGAAAGCTTCTGAAAGTAATGAAAGCTACCTGCAGATTCTGAAGGAGGTAGAAAATAAGCACTTAGCTGTAGTAAAAGAACTTATTGATGTAAAGAACCAGAGCCATGTAGTAGCTCATATTAAAATGATCATCAATGAGTTGGAAGATCTTCTTCATGGGGTTTTCCTTTTAAAGGAACGTTCTCCAAGGACATTAGATCTCGCGCTCAGTTTTGGGGAAAGACTTTCTGCTTATATTATTTCTGAGTTTGTTAACCAAAGTGGTATTCCTTGTGAATATGTAGATGCAAGGGAGCTTATAAAAACAGACCATACTTTTGGCGGTGCTAAAATTGACTTTTCTGTTACCGATAAAAACATCAAGGCCTATTTTAGCAATAAGTCGAAGGTGCAGATCATAACCGGTTTTATCAGTTCTACCGAAAAGAACGAAACTACTACTTTAGGACGTGGAGGTTCGGATTATACAGCTTCGGTCATAGGAGCAGCACTAGGCGCAGAAGAGATTGAAATCTGGACTGATGTAGACGGTGTCATGACTGCCGATCCGAGAACGGTCAAGCGGGCATTTTCCCTGCCGGCCATTTCTTATGTAGAAGCTATGGAAATGTCGCATTTCGGGGCTAAAGTGATATACCCTCCGACATTGCAACCTGCTTTTAACAAAAGAATACCTATTCGTATAAGGAATACCTTTAACCCAGAATTTCCTGGCACAAAGATCAGTGAAAAAACTGATTCCTCTAACTATATTATCAAAGGTATATCTTCTATAGACAATATTTCTTTGGTTACCCTGCAAGGTAGCGGCATGGTAGGTGTACCTGGCATTTCTGCCCGTATTTTTGGGGCTTTGGCTGCAAAAGAAGTTAACGTAATTATGATTACTCAAGCTTCTTCTGAATATTCCATCTGCCTGGCAGTAGATCCTGCTGATGCTGAAAAAGCTAAAGATGCGCTTGAAGAAGAATTTGCCTATGCTATTTCTATCAGCAAAATTGACCGTGTGAAAGTGGAGAATGGCTTGTCAATTTTGGCCATTATAGGGGAGAATATGAGGAATACGCCTGGTATTTCCGGCAAGCTTTTTACAGCACTTGGGAAAAACGGGATCAATGTAGCGGCTATCGCTCAAGGATCTTCGGAGTTTAACCTATCTGTGGTAATTAATAAAGTAGACCTTTCGAAGGCGCTTAACTCACTACATGAAGCTTTCTTCTTGTCTGACATTAAGTCCCTTAACTTATATGTGGCAGGGGTAGGGCTTATTGGGGGGACACTCCTAAACCAGATCCAAAAGCAAGCGCAGGAGTTGGTAGAACAGAAGTCTCTCAATATCAATATTGTTGCTGTTTCGAACAGTAGAAAAATGCTTTTCAATGATGCGGGCATTGACCTTCAGAATTGGAATGACCAGCTTGAGAAAGATGGTGTGAAAGCAGATATGGCATCTTTTGTGAAACAAATGCAAGAGCTTAATCTGCCTAACAGTGTATTTGTAGACTGTACGTCGAGCGGTGAAGTGGTAAAGCATTACTATAGTGTGCTTTCTACGAGTATTTCTGTGGTTACGCCTAACAAACTTGGTAACTCTGGCCTGTATAGCGATTATGCAAAATTGCAGAATGCTGAAAAAAGGCATGGCGTTAAGTTCTTATACGAAACCAATGTAGGGGCGGGTCTTCCAGTAATCAATACGCTTAGAGACCTTAAGTTCAGTGGTGATACAATTGTCAGAATTGAAGGTATACTTTCTGGTACCTTATCATATATTTTCAACACTTTTAAAGGTGACGTGCAGTTTAGCGATGTGGTTCGCCAAGCAAAAGAGAAAGGGTTTACAGAACCTGACCCTCGCGATGACTTAAATGGTATGGATGTGGCCAGAAAGATCTTGATTTTATCAAGAGAGGCTGGTTATCCGCTAGAGTTTGAAGATGTAGAGGTTGAAAATATTTTGCCAGAATCGTGCAGAAATGCAGAGACTGTTGATGCCTTTTTAGATGAACTTGAAAAGAACAACAAAGTATTTTCAGACAAGCGTGATCAGGCAGAAAAAGAAGGCAAAGTTCTAAGGTTTATAGCTAAACTTGAGAACGGAAAAGCCACTGTAGCACTGGAAAGTGTTGATAGCAGTCATCCATTCTATTCGTTGTCTGGTAGTGATAATATGATATCTTTCACCACGGAGAGATATATGGAACGTCCTTTGGTGATCAAAGGCCCAGGAGCTGGTGCAGAAGTTACTGCAGCAGGTGTTTTTGCTGAGATCATCAGTATCAGTAATTATTTAAAAGGTTAATTGAACCGATAGGGAATGAATAATAATACTCCGGCACCTGCTACCGGAAGTAAGGTGAAAATGAAAGAAAGTATTAGGGTATTTGCATCTGCCACTGTTGCAAATGTAGTTTGTGGTTTTGATGTGTTAGGATTTGCTGTAGACAATCCTGGTGATGAGGTTGTGTTGAGGAAAAGCGACAAACCGGGCCTGGTAATTACTAAAGTTACCGGCGATGAGGGGAGGCTTCCTACAGAACCCGAGAGAAACACCGTTGGGGTTTCTATTAGTAATTTTCTTAGGCACATCGGTGAGGACAATCTGGGCATTGAGATTGAACTGCATAAAAAAATGCCTTTAGGAAGCGGCTTAGGCTCTAGTGCGGCAAGTTCTGTAGCAGGCGTTTTTGCTGTCAATCAACTGCTAGGGAATCCTTTTAAGCAAGAAGATTTGCTGCCTTTTGCAATGGAGGGCGAGCGTATAGCATGTGGATCTGCCCATGCCGATAATGTAGCGCCAGCTTTGTTTGGAGGCTTTGTTTTGGTTAGAAGCTATGACCCACTTGACGTGGTTCGTATTCCTGTTCCAGAAAATCTTTTTTGCACAATTATACACCCACAAATAGAAGTTCAGACCAAAGATGCTCGTTCTATTCTACGCAAACAAATCCCGATGAAAGACGCAGTAGTCCAATGGGGAAATGTTGCAGGGTTAATTTCTGGACTTTTCATGTCTGACTATGACCTTATAGGACGTTCTATGCAGGATGTGATTGTTGAACCAGTAAGGTCTATTTTAATTCCAGGCTATCATGAGGTTAAAGAAAGTGCCTTGCAGGCTGGAGCATTAGGCTGTGGAATCTCTGGCTCAGGACCATCTCTGTTTGCGCTTAGCAAGGATGAAGATACTGCTAAATCAGTAGGGGAGGAAATGTCTAGGGCCTTTCAGCGGATGCAGATTGGTAGCGAAGTTTATGTGTCCAGGATCAATAACGAAGGGCCTTTGATCATAGAGTAGTTCTGATTTATTACGATTTTGTTTTAACTATAATATAAAGTTCTCCTAAACCATGAGGTTATATAGCACCAGGCATCAAGCCCCGGAGGTTGATTTCAAAGAGGCGGTTTTTAAAGGATTGCCATCTGACAACGGGTTGTTCATGCCTCATTCTATTCCGTCTTTGCCGGAATCATTCTTTAACAATATTGACCAACTTTCTTTTCAGGAGATTGCTTTACAAGTAAGCAGTAAACTGATCGGAGACGAAATTCCGGAAGATCGTTTGAAAGATATTATTTACGATATGCTCTCTTTTGATGCCCCTGTCGTAAATATACATGACAATATGCATGTGCTGGAGCTGTTTCACGGTCCTTCTTTTGCTTTCAAGGATTTTGGAGCGAGGTTTATGGCAAGGGTCATGGCTTTCTTTTTGGAGCAGGAGCAAAAGGAAATAAATATTCTGGTAGCTACCTCAGGAGATACAGGAAGTGCTGTCGCTCAAGGCTTCTTGGGAATGCCTGGTATTAAAGTTACTATTTTATATCCAAGTGGAAAAGTAAGCGAGATTCAGGAAAAACAGTTGACCACCTTAGGGCAAAATGTTACAGCTCTTGAAGTGCAAGGTACTTTTGATGACTGCCAACGCTTGGTTAAAGAAGCTTTCCTTGATGAGCAGCTTAATAAAGACTTCAACCTAAGCTCAGCCAACTCTATCAATATCAGTAGACTTGTACCACAGTCTTTTTATTATTTTTATGCTTATGCTCAATTAAAGAAGCAAGGCAAACCTTTGGTTTTCTCTGTACCTAGCGGAAACTTTGGAAACTTATGTGGAGGGCTTATAGCAAAAAGAATGGGACTTCCTGTTCACAGGTTTATAGCCTCTACCAATGTGAATGACATAGTCCCTAAATATCTTTTTGATGGAAACTTTAGCCCAAGGGAATCTATCATGACCATTTCAAATGCCATGGATGTGGGTAACCCTAGCAACTTCTTTAGGTTGACTGATCTTTATGGCAACGATATAGAGAAAATCAGGTCTGAAATAACTGGTAAGTCCTATACCGATGAGCAGACTCGGAATATCATGACACAGGTGTATGAAAAGCATGGATATGTATTGGATCCGCATGGTGCTGTAGGGTATTTGGGACTTAGAGATTACTTGAAAGAGTCTGGTGATGATGCTAATGGCGTTTTTCTTGCTACAGCCCACCCAGCGAAGTTTTTAGATATAGTAGAAGGTACTATTAACAAGAAAGTAGAGATTCCTGAAAGTTTACAAAAAGCCGTAAAACAGGAAAAGAAAAGTATTCCGCTCAAGCCAACTTTTGAGGGACTTAAAAACTACTTATACAGTAAATAAAAAAAAGAGAAGCAAAGCTTCTCTTTTTTTTATGATATTTATAGGGGCCTTAAAATACAATAGCCTAGGACCCTTCCGGTGCAACATCATTTTCGTCTATTTTCTCCTTTATCCATCCCATTTTTCCTAAAGGATACATATAGCCAAAACTAATGGTAATGGCACGGTTGCTAATTCCTCTGTAACCTTTAGGCGCTTCTCCTATGTCGAACATATCTGAAAAGCTGTGGGTGTACCTGACTTCAGTAAATATATCTCCTTTTCCTAAGGGTTTCATAAAGCCGCCACCTATTACAAATCCAGCGTCAAACCTTCTTAACCCATCATAGTCTAGGCTTGCCTGTTGCCAGCCTTCAATGTCTCCTGTTTCATAGTTTGTTAATGCTGTCCTGGTGTTTCCGGAAAACCTATATCCAACATAGGGGCCTAGGTTGAAAAATGCCCCTAGCTTCTCTTCGCCTGTTATAAACTTGATTAGAAAAGGCATTTGTAAGTGGTTTGTTCTGAACATCATTCCTTCGTCGTATAGACGGCTATCTTCAAAGCCTAAATCATCATCATGTAGCGTGGTTACAACGCCTCCGCCTAGCCTTAAGAAGTTTATCTCTGTTTGCACTGCCAACCAGTATTTTAACTCGTAGCTTGCATGCGCTCCAAAGGATGGGCCTAAAATATTCTGGTTGTTCACCCTAGTCCTAAAATTATTGTCTGACACCCATGTTTCGTAGCCATTTTGCCAGGCAATATTTAATCCAGCCCTTGCTCCTATAGTCAGATAATCTTGAGCCATACAGTGAATGGAAGTGCATAACATGGCAAACAAGATGCATATAGATTTATTCATTGATTGTTTTGAGGTTTCAAAATATTGAAATGTAACTGGTACTATATACGATTTTGGTGAAAATAGTTTAATAAAATTTTTAATGTGGTTTATTGGTTAGGCTACAGTATTATTTCGTAGGTTAGGTAATAATTATTAATACGATGAATACAGGTACTATTAAATTCTTTGATGAAACTAAAGGGTTTGGTTTTATTAGAGAGGATCACACTAATCAAGAAATATTTATCCATGCAACGGGATTAAAAGAGAAAGTTGCCCAAAATGATAAAGTTTCTTTTGAAATAGTGGAAGGAAAAAAAAGGCAAAATGCTGTAAATGTGCAGAAGGTCTAGCTTTAGTGCGTGGTAACAAACGCCCTAAAAGTTGATTTGCTAATATTTAAAAACTTTATGACCTATAGACGAAAAGGGTTATTTCGATGCTGCATAGTTGCGTAGCCACAAGGCATGCTTTGTAGCTACGAATGCATTGCGATTTTTAACCTGATATAAACAATAGAAAGTTCTGAAGCATATTTCAGGGTTAATATGAGAAAAAAATGAAATATATAGAATTATTTTATTGCTCCCAGCGTTATAATAATGATTGTCGGGAACAATCATAGTTAAGGTTATTAATATCAGAGCGCCCGGGGAAACTCGGGCTTCTGTTTTTTAGTGGATTTCAAATGCAGGTTTTAAGTCCCTCATGCATTTGAAGTGTTTTTTTGGACAGCGACTGTACCCAATTTTTGAACATGGCCGACAAGAAAGATCATTGTTTTCTATAATATGAAATTTTGTTAAATAAGGATACATACCCAATGATGGTGTCGTATTTCCCCATATGCTATAAATCTCTTTTTTAAATGCAGCCGCTATATGCATAAGCCCTGTGTCATGAGAAAAAACCAGTGAAGCTTGTTTTACCAGAGACGCAGATTGGTTTAGATTATACTTGCCACAGGCGTTGTAAATTATGTTGCTTTTGTTGGTTTTAAAGTGTTTTTCTATTTTATCCCCTACTGCCTTATCTTCTTTTCCTCCAAGAAGTACCAATGGTTTATTAATTTTTTCGCAAAACTCTATAATTTTCTCCTCCGGTAACCTTTTGGTATAATGCTGTGCGCCTATGGCAAAAGCAACAAATCCGTTTTGGTGACTCTCAGGTAGTGACTCTTTTTTAACTTCATCTGCCGAAGGAATAAAATAGTCCAAGCCCAGATAGTCATTGTAAACATTCAAGGGTTCTACGGTTTCCATATACCTGTCTACAATGTGTAGATCAGGCATTTTGTTGATCTTGAAATTAACATAGAGCCACTTTTGTATGTTTAGTTTATTAAAACTAAAGGCTTTGGTTCTTAATTTAAGTTTTATTTGGGCCGTTCTTAAGTTATTGTGAAGATCTATAACATAGTCATATTCCTCTTTTTTTAATGCTTCAATCAGGTTTCCCATGTTATTGTCCAAATAATGGACTTTGTGCAGGTAGGGATTGTGTTCTATTATTGAACGAAAGCTTTTTTGGGTACAATAGTGTAGTTCTATATCGCCAATCTGCTTTCGTAGATTTCTGATAACGGGGGTGGTAAGTACTATATCTCCAATGGATGAAAACCTTATGATTAAAATTTTGGGCATTTTTACTTTGTTATACTCCTACAGCTTTTTTGCGTTGGGCAAAGAATTTTTCTATTTCGCTCAGGGAAAGTGCATTGAAAGTCATTTCTTTGGTGAGTCCAGCTTTTCTTCCCATATATACACCGTATTTCATATCGTGATACCCTTCTGTTTTATGGGCATCTGGATTGATGCTGATCATCACATTTTTACTAATGGCATACCTGATCCATCTCCAATCCATGTCTAACCGCCTAGGGTTGGCGTTAATTTCTATGACCACATTATTTGCGGCACAGGCATCAATTACTTTTTTATGATCTATAGGGTACCCTTCTCTTCTAAGCAATAACCTGCCAGTTGCATGACCTAGGATGGTTGTATAAGGATTTTCAATGGCAGTAATCAGCCTCTGTGTCGCTTTTTCTTCTGTCATCTTAAGGTTTGCATGAACCGAAGCAACAATGAAATCAAATGAAGCCAACACCGAATCTTCATAATCGAGTGCACCATCGTTCAAAATATCAGACTCTATGCCTTTAAAGATCTTAAATGGAGTTAATTTCTTGTTCAGCTCATCAATCTCCGCATGTTGCTTTAAAATATCCTCTTCTGTTAACCCTCCTGCATAATAAGCAGTTTTTGAATGGTCTGATATCCCTAAATACTCAAATCCAAGATTTTTGCAGTAAGCGGCCATCTCTTCCAATGAATGAACTCCGTCGCTGTATGTGGTATGGTTGTGAAGTATGCCTTTGAGGTCTTCATAAGTTACCAAGCAAGGGGCTTTTCCTTCTTTGCATAAAGAAATTTCATCAAAACCTTCACGGTATTCTGGGTCAATGTTGGGAAGTTCTAAATGTGCCAGCAGATCACTTTCCGTTTTGAACTTATGCTCATTGACTATACTTATGAAGTTCTTCCCAGGGCTTACTTCCTGAATTAGGTGTTCTTTACTGGCCGAATGTATATACAACCTTCCTCCAAACTCAGCAGGGGGGTACATTTTAACTTCAATATTAAGTCCTGACTCATGTTTTCCTCTCCAGGCAAACGGGGCTGATGCGGCTACATCTTTTTTGATGCCTTCTAGGGAGTCAAGAAAGGAGTGCATGGCTTGAAATTCGGTACAGGCTACCAGTATTTGCAAATTATGGACAATTTCCATTTTACGCCGTATATCGCCAGCCAGGCAAGCATTCTCTGCGTATGGAGATTCTTTAATAAGCTTTTCTAGTGAGTAGGCTAGCTCTTCTACCTCTGCATAGAGAAACTTATCTTTTTGCTGCTCAAGAAACGCGAGTCCTTGCTTGATGGTGTCTTGGGTCTTTGCCCCAAAACCTTTAAGCTTTGCCACTTGGCTTTCCTCGCATGCCTTCCGGAGCTCTTCTGTATTGGTAATGTTAAGCTCTTGCCATAAAACCCGAATTTTTTTAGGGCCTAGACCTTTTAGGTTCATAATATCGAGGAGGCCTTTAGGGGTTTCTTCCAAAAGCGTTGACAACTCTGGGAAACTACCGGTCTCTGATATGGCTTTAATCTTTGCAGCCATATTTTTACCTATGCCTTCTGTAGCGGCAATTTCTTCCTCTGACAGCAGGCTGAGGCTATTGTTGGCTTTTTCCAGTTTAAAAACTAGGCTTTGGTACTGCCTTATTTTAAACGGGTTTTCATTGTGCAGCTCCATGATAGAAGCCGCTAGCTTTATTACTTTTATTATATCTTTGTTGTCCAATGCAGAAAAGTTTTATTACTGTAAAATTAACAATTTATATATTCTCCAATAGTATGAACAAGTATTAGATGTAAATAATCATACTTGTTTTAAAAAAATAAGTCTTTAATTTAGCTAAAAATTGCAGTATATGAATTATTGGTTGGTAAAGTCAGAGCCTTTTAAGTATCCTTTTAGCCAGTTGCTGGAAGATAAAGTGACTTATTGGGATGGAGTGAGGAACTATCAGGCCCGTAATAACTTAAAGGCTATGAAAGAAGGAGATTTAGTGCTTTTCTATCATAGCAATGTTGGGAAAGAGGTAGTGGGTGTTGCCAAAGTTGTTAAAGAACACTACCAAGATCCGACTACGGAAGACCCAAAATGGGTGGTTGTGGATGTTGCGCCTGTGCAGGAGTTGAAAAAGCCCGTTACTTTGGAAAGGATCAAGCAGGATGATAGACTTAGTGATATTGCCCTTATCCGGCAATCCCGTCTTTCTGTTATGCCTCTGAAAAAAGAAGAATTTGATATCATACTCTCTATCTCGGAAGAGTAGTTCTTTTAACTTAGTTGCATGATTTCTGAATAATAATTGTCAGGGAATTGTGGGACGTTCTGAGGTTTCTCATTGTAAATGGCGTAAAATGTAGATCCGCTCCCGCTCATTGATGCATAAATGGGGTTTGTCTCAATGAGTGTATCTTTCAGTTGTGCCAACCGAGGGTTTGATGATAAAACTGATTGTTCAAAATCGTTTACGATTTCAATCCAGTTAGGAGTAGGGGCAAGTAGTTGTTCCAGCTTTATTTTGGGTGGTGCTGGCTTTACGGCCGCATAGGCCTGGGCTGTGGATATATGTACGTCTGGGTATACGAGAAGCAGGAATTTTCCATGGAGAGAAAAAGTAGTCGGGGCGAAAGCAGTTCCTTTTCCCGTTGCCAACACTGGTTTGTTGCGAATAAAAAAAGGACAGTCGCTGCCTAGCTTTCCTGCAAACTCCTCCATCTTAGCAGTTGTGAGGTTCAGGTCGAAAATGTCATTTAGCAGTTTAATGGTAAAGGCAGCGTCGGATGACCCTCCGCCTAACCCTGCACCCATAGGTATAACTTTGTGAAGGTGAATATGGACAGGTGGTAAACTGTACGCTTCGTTTAGTAGCTGATAAGCTTTAACACATAAGTTCTGCGTCTCAGGGCCTTCTACAGGGATGCCTGATGTGGAAAATTTGAAAGTTGGTGCCAGCAAAATTTCCAGTGTATCGTGCAAAGGGATGGGGTAAAAACATGTCTCCAAATTGTGAAAACCGTCAGGTCTCTTTTCGGTTACAAAAAGTCCAACATTAATTTTTGCATTGGGAAATGTGATCATCGGAAAAATTACGTTATTATAAGTTGTAAATTTATCTGAAAAATACCTAAAAGTCATTAATGTAAATCATCATTTGTGTTTACATTATTTAATTAGTGCTTAAACTTCAATGTATATCAGTTACATAAAGCCGTTATTTGATTTTTGTTCTGCTATTTTGCTGCTGGTTTTGCTGGCTCCAATATTGGCGGGAATAGCTTTATGTCTTTATTTTACCAACAATAGGCGGGTTTTCTTTATTCAAGAGCGGCCTGGGTATAAAGGGAAAATCTTTAAGTTGATAAAGTTTTGTACCATGAAGGATGGTGCAGACGAACTTTCTGGAGATGTTCAAAGGATTACCTATGTGGGGAAATTTCTTCGGAAATACTCTTTGGATGAGCTGCCTCAGCTAATAAATATTGTTAAGGGTGAGTTAAGTTTGATTGGCCCTCGTCCATTGTTAAAAGAATATCTCCTTCTTTATAATGCTTGGCAAATGCGTAGACACGATGTCAAACCCGGTATCACAGGTTTGGCACAGGTGTCCGGGAGGAACAGTATTTCTTGGGAAGAAAAGTTTAAATTTGACAATGAGTATGTGGATAGGGTGTCTTTTTTTCTTGATCTAAAAATTATTGTTTATACTGTAAAACAGATATTTAAGCCAGAAGGTATCAATGCCGGAGAAGCATATACAATGGAAAAATTTCAGGGCAATAAGGTTAAGCATTCTGTTGCTTCGCATAAAAATGAGTGTGTTGATATATAAGTTGCCAAAGCCTGCCTTTTGCGTCAGCCTATTTTTATACTTAACAATTTCTTAACATTGGTGTAATGTTGGGATAATATTGGTGTCCTTACTTTGCCATCGGAAAAATAAAACAGTTTCTGATGGAATTATTGAAAGGACTTAGGGTTTCTTTGTTTTTACTTTTTGTAGTTTTTGCCGCCAGCGCAAATGTAGTAGAGGACGATAGTTCCTCTACTAAGGCCACAGCCCCAGTAAAAAAATGGTATGAATCATTAAATATCCGAGGATATGCACAGTTGAGGTATAATGGGCTGATCCAAACAAACCCTGATCTTGAGTGTGCGCAATGCGACCGGTCTTGGGGCGGTGATCCTGAGTTTTTCTTTAGACGGATTCGTTTGGTTTTTTATGGTAATGTCCATGAGCGAGTATATGTTTATATCCAGCCTGACTTTGCCAGTTCTCCTGCCTCTGGTCGACTTCACTTTGCTCAAATCCGTGATGCCTATTTTGATCTCAGTTTAGATAAAAAGAAAGAGTTTCGCTTTAGGGTAGGGCAGAGTAAGGTTCCTTTCGGTTTTGAAAACCTTCAGTCTAGCCAAAACAGGATACCGCTTGATAGACACGATGGTATTAACAGTGCTGTAGCCAATGAACGTGATATGGGTGTGTTTTTTTACTATGCGCCTCAGCATATCAGAAAGCGTTTGTCATGGCTTGTGAGCTCTGGCCTTAAAGGAAGTGGCGACTATGGGGTGCTAGGGCTTGGTGTTTACAATGGTCAATTGGCCAATAGTCCTGAACTAAACAGAAATAAGCATGTTGTAGGACGTATTTCTTATCCTTTTCTTCTTCCAGGGGGGCAAATTATAGAGCCGGGTATACAGGCATATAGAGGTTTTTATGTACTTCCGTCTAGATCAGAAATTACACAAGAAAACAGCCCTTCTGAATTCCTAGATCAGCGTGCTGCAGCAAGTTTTATTGTATATCCACAACCGTTAGGTATTCAAGCAGAATATAATATAGGAACAGGGCCACGCTTTAATCCCGAGACAATGTCTATAGAACAAGGCCGGCTGCATGGTGGCTATGTGCAGGTTTCTTATTTTATCAGATCGGGTGGGTCTTTATTTATACCTTTTGCTAGGTGGCATTATTTTGATGGCGGTAAAAAGCACGAGCTTGACGCCAGAAGCTATGTTGTCAATGAACAGGAAATTGGCTTTGAATGGCAGCCAAACCCATTTGTCGAACTAGTGGCTATGTATACTTTTTCAGACCGTACTTTTGAGGATGCCCTACGGCCAATCAACAGGCAAGCGGGCAGTCTTTTAAGACTTCAGCTTCAAGTAAACTTTTAATTATTTTCATATTCAAAAATAATTTATATATTTGGTAGCATTTTTCCGTTAATAATATAAAGATATAAGTTTGGACGGCCTTACGGAAGTGCAGTGTCTACAACACCAGCTGGCACTTTTTTCTTATAACGTTGGTTAGGATTTTAAGATATGGTGAAGCGCATGCTTTAATTTCCTGAAAACTTATAATCATTTTAACATTTTGAGTAGTTATATTATTAGTAATAACAATCTGAAAGACGGAACAGAGAAAATGCGTAACGGTCAAATGGGTGAAAAGTCCTGGCTAAAGAATTTGAGCTTCAGGGCTTTCAGGGATAATATTAAAGACTATTTCCAGAAAATAAGGAATAGCGAGGTGTCAAATCATGATTTGGCTTTTGGTTTTGGCTTGGGAAGTTTTATAGCCATACTTCCTACCCCTGGTTTTGGGATCTTCATTGCTATTTCCCTTGCCTATATATTTAGGAGAATCAATAAACCATCTATTTTATTTTCTTTTGCGGTGTGGAATCCACTGTTGTTGTCGCCTATTCACTTTTTTAGTTATAAACTAGGCACACTCATTCATCCTGACCTAGCACACCATGAAGGAGCTTCTTTATTGCAAAAGGTTTCGGTGTTTGCTCAAGAGTATTTGTTTGGAAACTTTATTCTTGCTATTACCTTAGCGGTTATTAGTTATTTTGTGATTTATAAAGTGGTAGATGTTTTAAAGAAAAAGGATGTTCTTTTGAGCAAGCCTATTCAAGAAGGGGTGTAAACATTTTCACACTATTAGTATAAGCTGATCCTGCCTATAAAGCAGGATTTTTTATTTTTGCCTGATATGTTTTCAGTATTTAATGCTCTCTTCTTATACAGTTATTGCGGCTTTTACAATTGTTGTACCACTTATTCACTTATGGTTGTGGTGCAAAAGGGTTATAACAGAAAAAGGGCTGTCCGTTTATAAAAATGGACTGCCCCTTTTACTTTATAGACTTAAAGCAAACTACTCTACCGTTACCGACTTTGCCAAGTTTCTAGGTTGGTCCACATTGCAGCCTCTCATAACAGCAACATGGTAAGACAGTAGTTGGAGCGGAATGACAGAAAGCAACGGCATGAAAATTTCATTGGTTGTCGGCACCTCTATAGTAAACTCAGCCATCTCCGGGATTAGTTTGTCGCCTTCTGTTACAATGGCAATGACCCTACCTTTTCTGGCTTTTACCTCTTGTATATTTGATACAATTTTTTCGTAAGAGTTGTCTTTGGTGGCTATTACAAGCACTGGCATTTCAGCATCTATAAGTGCTATGGGGCCATGTTTCATTTCTGCGGCAGGGTACCCCTCTGCATGAATATATGAAATTTCTTTTAGCTTTAAAGCGCCCTCTAAAGCTACAGGAAAGTTGTAGCCACGACCTAGGTAAAGGAAGTTTTTAGCATCTTTAAAAATATCAGAAATATACTTGATCTGTTCGTTTGCCTCTAAGGCTTTTTCTATTTTGGAAGGTATTTTTTCTAGCTCAACCAGTAGCTCTCTATACCTGTTTTCTGAAAGCACGCCTTTCTTGTATCCGGTTATAATGGCCATCATGGAAAGTACGGTCACCTGAGCGGTAAAAGCTTTGGTACTGGCTACGCCAATCTCCGGTCCAGCGTGCAGGTATGCTCCTTCGTGTGTAAGCCTGGCTATAGAAGAACCCACCACATTACAAACACCTAAGATCAAAGCGCCCTTTGACTTGGCAAGCTCTATGGCTGCAAGGGTGTCGGCAGTTTCGCCTGATTGGCTGATGGCAATAACAACATCGCCTTCCTTGATTACGGGGTTTCTGTACCTGAACTCTGATGCATACTCAACCTCCACCGGTATCCTGGCAAGGTCTTCAAAAAGGTATTCTGCTACGAGCCCTGCGTGCCATGATGTTCCGCAAGCGACGATAATAATTCTGTCTGAATTGACTAGCTTGTTTACATGCTGCCTTAGTCCACCTAATGTCAGAGAAAGTTCATCGGAATTGATGCGCCCACGCATGCAATCTTGTATGGAACTAGGCTGCTCCATGATCTCTTTAAGCATAAAGTGTTCATAGCCGCTTTTTTCTATGGAGTCAAGCTCCATATCTAGCTTTTGGATGTATGGAGTCTTAGGAGTGTCCTCCAAGTTTTTGATTGAAAGCTCTCCATTTTTTATGACAGCTACTTCAAGGTCGTTCATGTAAACAACCTTGTCTGTATATTCAATAATAGGGGTTGCATCTGAGGCCAGGAAAAACTCACCTTGGTCTCCAACGCCAATTACTAGTGGACTGCCTTTTTTGGCGGCAATTATCTGTCCAGGGCATTCTTTAGAAAGAATCACTATGGCATATGCCCCCACTATTTTTGATAAAGCTATTCTTACAGCCTCCTCTAAAGTACAATCGTTATTGTCCTGGATGTCCTCTATAAAGTGGATCATAACTTCAGAGTCTGTATCGCTCAGAAATTTGTGACCTCTTTTTATAAGGTCCATCTTCAAAGAGCCATAGTTCTCAATGATACCGTTATGAACAATAGCCAATCCTTTATTAGCTGAAAAATGTGGGTGGGCATTTATATCGTTAGGTTCTCCATGAGTTGCCCAACGGGTATGCCCCATGCCTATGGTCGAGTGAAGGTCTTTTCCTGCAATTTCCTCTTCTAAATCTTTAACCCTTCCCTTTTTTTTATATACTTTAAGATCATCGTTAAGTAGAGCTATGCCCGCACTGTCATACCCTCTGTATTCAAGTCTTTTCAGTCCTTTAAGTACAATAGGCGCTGCTTCTTTCTCTCCAATATATGCTACAATTCCACACATAGTTGTTTTATGTTTAGTCAGTTACCATACGCTTCAAAAGTTGAAAGTAGTAATAATACTTTAATTGAAGGCTTATTAATAAACGAAATATAAGGGATTTTGGATAAAGAAGGGGAATAAAAAAATAAAAAGGGGGATAAAATCCCCCTTTTTATTTAATCGAAAAGTTCGTTGTAGACTTCGTAGTAGCCTTCTGCATTGTCCTTATCGACGCAGCAGATTTTCTTGTCGGTATTTTCGAAAAACTTGGTTAGGTTTTCACTGTAGCTGTCTTCAGATCTAATAACTGCGTCAGCATACTCAACGCCAATTTTCACAAATCCTTCAAAATCGGCACTTTCAAGGTGAGAGAGCATAGAATCTTCTATGTCCATCATTTTGATTTTTTCAAAAATGTCGTTGGAAAACTTGTGGTTAAATGCTGTATTGAAAACAGAGTAAACAGATTTGGCATTCTTGAATACTGGATCGTTTTTATATCTAGTCTTTAAATATAAAGGTATTAAGCTGGTCATCCAGTCGTTACAGTGAACAATATCAGGTGCCCATCCTAATTTTTTTACCGTTTCTAATACACCCTTGCAGAAAAATATGGCTCTCTCGTCATTGTCAGGGTAGAACTTGTTGTCTTTGTCAACAAAAACATGTTTTCTCTGAAAGTAGTCTTCATTGTCAATGAAGTAAACCTGTAGTTTTGCATTAGGTATGGATGCAACTTTAATGATAAGCGGTTTTTCTTCTTCTCCGACAGTAATGTTAATTCCTGACAGTCTTACAACTTCATGTAACCTGTTTTTTCTTTCATTGATCAAACCGAACCTCGGGACAAGGATACGGATTTCCATACCTTTTTCCTGCATTGCCTGAGGAAGTTTGCCAACCAGACTTGCTACAGATGAGGTTTTTAGGAATGGATAGATTTCGCTTGCTACATAAAGAATTCGTAATTTTGACATATATGCGGAGGTTTGATAATCCTTACAAATTTTTAAGGTTATGCAAAAATATAAAAAAAAATCTCATTTTTCAAGGTTTTTATGTTTTTATAAACTTAATTAGCCCTTTAAAAACCTTTCTTTATGTTAATATTCCGGGAGATGAAGGGGCTGAGGGAGTATGTTGCCGGTCAAAAGAAAAAGTCCGCAACGATTGGTTTTGTGCCTACTATGGGGGCGCTCCACCAAGGTCATGAATCTCTTTTTTTACATTCTCTTAACGAAAACGCTGTTACCATAGGTAGTATTTTTGTTAACCCTGCTCAATTTAATAATAAAGAAGACCTCTTGAAGTACCCACGCACTGAAGAGGAAGACTTGGAGATGCTTCGTACTATAGGTTGCCATGCTGTTTTTCTACCTTCTGTTGAGGAAATTTATCCTGTAAAGCCTTTAATGACTTTTAACTTCGGTTATTTGGATAAAATCATGGAAGGAAAGTTTCGGGATGGACATTTTAGTGGTGTAGCGCTTGTGGTTAGCAAGCTGTTTAATATTTGCCAACCTGATAAAGCTTATTTTGGACAAAAAGATTTGCAACAGGTTACCATTATCAGGCAACTTATCAACGAACTCGCCTTTCCTATTGAACTTGTGGTGTGTCCTGTAGCCAGGGAAGAGGATGGACTGGCTATGTCCTCCAGAAATCGGAGGTTGAGCCAGAAGGGCCGGTCTCAAGCACCTTTTATTTATGAGACGCTGTGTCTGGCAGAAAAATTGCTGAAAGAAACGGAGGTGGATAGCGTTTGCAATACTGTTCGGAACTTGTTTGATCAAAAACCTGAGTTTACACTTGAGTATTTTGAAATAGCAGATGCGGAAACTCTTCGGCCGGTAAAGTGTGTTAAAGAACATAATCGAATAGCGTTATGTGTTGCTGCATGGCTCGACGGTATTAGACTTATAGATAATGTTATCATTATTTCTTAATTTTGTAATTCAAAAAACCTCTTTGTAAGCAATTCATGCAAATTCAGGTACTTAAATCCAAAATCCACAGAGTAAAAGTAACTCAGGCAGAACTTCATTATGTAGGTAGTATCACTATCGACGAGGATCTGATGGACGCCGCTGGTATTATTGAAAATGAAAAAGTTCAGATTGTCAATATCAACAATGGCGAACGGTTTGAAACTTATGTAATTACAGGGCCTCGAAGTTCTGGGGTAGTTTGTCTAAACGGCCCAGCTGCCAGAAAGGTGCAGGTGGGGGATATCGTTATCGTTATTTCTTATGCATTGATGAATATTGATGATGCCAAGAAATGGAAGCCTTATCTGTTATTTCCCGATCAGAACAATAAGCTCACACATTAGAAGTTTGTAAGTCATGGCTTCTAGTGTAAATAATATTATAAAATATAGCCTGTCTTTTGTACTGGCTATAGGTATTTTTTGGTATGTGCTCGGGCAGGTAGACATCAGCAGTATGATGGGGAAAATCTTGGCTGCTGATTTCAAGTGGGTGGCATTGGCTTTGTGTGCTTCATTGCTGAGTCACGTCAGCAGGGCATACAGGTGGCGGTTGCTGCTTGAACCGATTAATTATAAACCTTCTACGGGCAACACCTTTCTCGCTGTTATGACGGGTTATTTTGCGAATCTTGTGCTGCCTAGGATGGGTGAGGTCTCAAGGTGCGTGGTGCTTACCAAAACCGATAAAATACCTTTCAATGCATCTTTTGGCACCGTGGTCGCCGAGCGTGCTTTTGATTTGCTGTGCTTGATTGTTTTGCTGAGCCTTGCTTTTTTGATGGAGATCGATAAGTTTGGGGCGTTTTTTGTGGAACATGTGGCGCCTGGCGAATCGGCTTACTATATCCTTTCTGGCCTTGCGCTTTTTGGCTTGATTGCACTCATAATTATTTATAACCTGCGTACCGTTCTTTTAAAGAATCCTTACTTAAACAAGCTTTTTGTTTTTCTGAAAGGTGTATGGGAAGGCGTAGTGAGCATCTCCAAAATTAAAAAGAGAGGTGGTTTTATCCTTCATACAGTTATCATTTGGACACTTTATTATCTTATGTCGTATTTGGTTTTTTTCTCAATGGAAGAAACTGCACACCTTGGAATAGTGGCTGGAATGATGATACTGGTAATAGGGGGGATTGGCATGTCAGCTCCTGTTCAAGGAGGCATAGGTGTTTTTCATGAAATGGTCAGTGCCGCGTTACTGCTTTTTTATGGAATTGCCAAGGAAGATGGCCTTGCTTACGCTTTTGTCGTCCACACTTCTCAGTTGTTATTGATTCTTATAGTAGGTGGAATCTGTTTTGTCATTACACTTTTTAAAGGCCGGAAAAATAATAAACCTAACATTACCGCTAAAACCGTTGTAGCTTGAAGACCGCCGATAAAATTAAGACCATTGAAACTATTCAACCCTTTCTTGATGTATGGAGAAAGGAGGGTAAAATAGTTTTTACCAATGGTTGCTTTGATATCCTTCACCTTGGTCATGTTGATTATCTGGAAAAGACAAGAAATCTTGGGCATAAGCTAATTCTTGGCTTAAACACCGACCGTTCAATCAGTACTGTCAAGGGGCCTCAGCGTCCTGTACAAGATGAAGTTTGTCGTGCCAGAGTGATGGCGTCTTTGGCGTGTGTAGATGCCGTTATTTTATTTGGTGAAGAAACGCCCTATAACCTTATCAAAGCCATTAAGCCTGACATTTTAGCAAAAGGTGATGATTATACCATAGATAAAATAATTGGCAGGGAAATTGTTGTAGAAAATGGTGGAGAGGTGCTCACTGTCCCTCTCATAAATGGATATTCAACAACCAACATTATTAACAAAATTAAAAAGTTCTAAAAACGATGTTAGGTTATTATGTAATTGCTGGTGTATTCATGATCGTCAGTTTGGCGGTTAGTGGAATACTAAAAAGAAAGTTTGCTAAATACAGCCAGACTTCATTGAGGTCTAATTTAAGCGGTAAAGAGATTGCTGAACAGATGCTTCACGACAATGGCATTTTTGACGTTCAGGTATTGTCCGTAGAAGGAAAGCTGACAGACCATTATAATCCTACGGATAAAACAGTCAACTTGAGCCAAGAAGTGTATTATGGAAGGAATGCTGCTGCGGCGGCTGTTGCGGCACACGAATGCGGCCACGCCATCCAACACGCTAGGGCTTATGCGTTTTTAAAATTCCGTTCGGCCATTGTGCCTGTAGTGAGCGTGGCATCGCGCTATATGCAATGGGTTATCTTAGGTGGTATATTGTTGCTTTACAATACAGGAAATCCAACAGTGCTTGCCGCAGGGGTGGTGTTATTTGGAATCACTACATTATTTAGTTTTATCACACTGCCTGTAGAGTTTGATGCTAGCAAAAGAGCTTTGGCATGGATTCACAATAGAGGGGTGGTGACCAGTCAGGAGCATGAAATGTCAAAAGATGCGCTAAGATGGGCAGCTATGACTTATGTAGTGGCGGCTTTAGGTTCTTTGGCTACATTGTTATACTACGTGTCACTTCTTCTTGGTAGAAGAGATTAAGGTTTTTTTCCAACATTAAGGGTTCCCTTGTGTTTAGCTTTAATAGCGAGAAACACCTTATGGGGAATCCTTTTTTTTTGATAGCTTATGGATTTTCAATTTACAGAAGAACAATTAGCTGTACAAGCTGCAGCCCGGGACTTTGCTCGTACAGAGCTTTTGCCTGGTGTAATAGAGCGGGATGAACTACAGCAGTTTCCTACAGAGCAAATTAAAAAGCTTGGGCAGTTAGGTTTTTTAGGAATGATGGTGAGCCCGGAGTACGGGGGCGGTGGAATGGACACGGTGTCCTATGTGTTGGCCATGGAAGAAATTTCTAAAATCGATGCTTCTGTTTCTGTGTGCATGTCCGTAAATAATTCTTTAGTATGTTGGGGTATCGAAAAATATGGTACCGAAGAGCAAAAGAAAAAGTATCTTCCCCGTTTAGCCAGTGGAGAAATTTTGGGCGCTTTTTGTTTATCCGAACCCGAAGCTGGATCTGATGCTACATCGCAAAAAACTACTGCTGAAGATAAAGGTGACCACTACTTGTTGAATGGCACCAAAAATTGGATTACCAATGGCAACTCTGCTTCTGTGTATTTGGTAGTGGCACAAACATATCCTGAAAAGAAGCATAAAGGTATTAATGTATTAATAGTTGAAAAAGGGATGGAGGGGTTTGAAGTTGGCAAAAAGGAGAGTAAGCTTGGGATAAGGGCTTCTGACACACATTCACTTATGTTTAACAATGTGAAAGTGCCAAAAGAGAATAGAATAGGAGAAGATGGGTCGGGTTTTTATTTTGCCATGTCTACCCTTAATGGAGGCCGTATCGGGATTGCCTCGCAAGCGCTAGGTATTGCTTCGGGCGCTTATGAGCTTTCTTTGGAGTACGCAAAAGAGCGGAAGGCCTTTGGCCAAGAGATTATTAATCACCAAGCCATACAATTTAAATTGGCAGATATGGCTACAAATATAGACGCAGCCAGACTTCTTTGTCTGAAATCTGCTGTGTTAAAGGACAACAATGAGGATTACTCAAAAGCATCGGCCATGGCCAAAGTATTTGCTTCTAAAGTAGCGATGGATGTAACGGTAGAAGCAGTACAAATTCATGGTGGATATGGTTATGTAAAGGAATATCATGTCGAAAGACTGATGCGTGACGCTAAGATTACGCAGATATATGAAGGGACATCTGAGATACAAAAAATTGTAATTTCCCGGGAATTATTTAAAAATTAATATTTGTTCTTTAGTGGACAATGTGGAGGTTATTAATTTAATATAATTGATTTGTTAAAAATTTATGTTTTAATTGATTTATTAGTTTGTTTGTATTAGATTTGTACAAATCATGATTAAGTTCAATTTTTAAATATTGTTATATTTTTTTTCTTATTTGTTGAATCAACTGGCAAGATTTTACTATGGAAGAGTACAACAAAATTATCGAATCACTAGGAGTAAGGTTTATTAAGGCCAAGAATATAAATATTCTTCAGCCGGTAACAGTAGAAAATTTCTACGATGTAGGTAACACCATTATGTTGCTCCATAAAGGTGATTTAGCTCATGGGGAAGATAAGCAAAGAGTAGCAGAAGGGGATATATTATTTATTCCTGGTGGAAAAATGACTGCTGTTACTTATGGTAAAATCAATCCTGCCAGATTGACAAATGAGGAGATGCTTAATCATAGAGACAAATATTTTGTTTCTAACAATGAACCCGAATGTATAGGTGTAGGAGAAAATGCTTTTTCCTATATTACATTTGAAGCGAAAGTTTTTGACTCTGTAAACTTCTTTGCTTCTCTTGACATTCCTCCATTTGTGATTCCTGGTCGCAGCGTACTCTCCGAGGCCATTATTGATATTGTAAAAGAAGACCTTTGCGACATGCCTGGAAAAGAGCGTTTGATCAAGCTTTATACGGAGCAAATTGTTATAGAGGTCATTCGTTATATTCTGGAAAATCGTCTTTTTGTTGAGCAATTAGCCACGAATAGTACTTATTTTAAAGACCCTCGTCTGATTGATATATTTGCCTTTATTAAAGAAAATTTGGGTGGCGACCTCTCAAACAAAGTGTTAGCAGGCGTAGCTAATGTTTCAGAAGATTATGTAGGGCAGTACTTTAAAATGCTTACCGGCATTAACCCGCAAGACTATATCGAGTATCAGCGAATGGAAATGGCCGTTAACTTGTTGAGAACTTCTAAGAAAAGCATTAGGGAGATAGGTCGTGATGTCGGCTATAAAGATACAGCTTACTTTTGCCGTAGGTTTAAAATGATGTTTGGAATACCTGCTGGTAAAATGAGAAGAAGAGAATCATTGATGAATATCTGATGGTAAGTTCTGGAACTTTACAGTTTCAGACACCTCGTTTAGAAAATCAGGATTACTTTCAATTGCATTTCCAACAACTATTATGTCCGCACCTGCTTTTAATGCAGCTGCGGCTTTTTCTTTTGTATCGATGCCGCCCCCCACAATGATCGGTGTATTGACTGTTTTTCGTGTCATCGCAATCATTTCTGGAGATATAGGCTCCTTTGCCCCACTTCCTCCATCCAGATACGTGAGTCTCATCCCAAGCATTTCTCCTGCTAATGCGGTACATGATGCTACAGAGGGCTTGTCATGAGGAATAGGGGTGGTATTGCTTATGTAGCTTACGGTAGTAGGTTTTCCGCAGTCAACAAGCATATAGCCGGTCGGCACTACTTCTATGCCACTTTCTTTAAGAAGTGGGGCGGCTATCACATGTTGGCCGATAAGGAATTCGGGGTTTCGTCCTGATATGAGCGATAATAGAAGTATGGCGTCGGCATTTTCGTCTATTTGTAAATTACTGCCAGGAAAGATAACCACTGGTATGTCAGAGTGGTCTTTTACTACTTTGATAATGTCATTAAAGTTCTTTCGGGTGATAAGGCTCCCGCCAATGAAAAAGTAATCGATAACAGCTTCTTGACTTTTGTTGACCAATTTAATGCATTCAGAAGTTGTCAACTTGTCAGGGTCTAAAAGTACAGCAAATGATTTTTTGTTAAGTACTTTACTGTTAACAATCTTATTGTAGATTTTCATCTTTGGGGTTCTTGGTTGTATTGGCAATATACTTTAATTCTGCATCACGTATATATGCTGCAATTTTTTCTTTAATGATTCCTATCAAAAATAAAGCTATATGCTCTTTGATCATGGATAAAATCGGGGACTCCTGCTTAGGTTGATGCACAACCATTTGTGTTTCTGGGTCAGGATAAAAAACTTTTTTCTTTATTTGCCCAGGCTTTTCTTTCTTGCGTGAAAGTTTTCTGAAAATTAATAGACCTGCAAGGGCTATGCCGCCTAATAACAACGCTTTAGTCCCTTTCCTCTTTATGTCTTCTTTAAGCTCTCCCAAATCATCTTTAAGGGCAATTTCATAAAGTTTAGTCTGTCTGTCCAGGTACTTTTTTTGCTCTTCTAGTTCAAGTGTATTGTCTTGCATCTTTATACCTTATTTTTTGGGATTAAAAATTGCTGCTACAGCTTGGTGAATTTTTTTGTTAAGAAATCCGCTTTTTATATTGATGGCCAGTGCAATAGATGCTACTAGATAGATAGCTCCTACAATGAGGTGTCCCAAGAACATGCTGTTTAAAACCTCATTTAAAAACCCTCCTAGTGCTATACTAAGAAAAATAATAGTCATGAAAAATGCAAAAAACAGCAAGGCGGCAATGGCAATAATGGTAATTATGTGCGCCGTTTTTTCCTGTATCTCAAGCTTTATTAACTGGATTCTTGCATCTATATACCCTTTTAGGTTTTCAAATAGGCTTTCTACTCCAAACATTTTAAAAAAGCGGTTCTCCATTGTATGAACTATTTCTAAAAAATTTCAGGTCTTACTGTTTATTATCTAACCTGTTTTAAATAAGATATGTTAAAAGATTATCAGTTTAAAAATATAAAATATTTTATTGATTAGGATTGTATTGGTCAATAATATATTCTCTATGGCTAGCAATTGTATTATTACTAAGCTTATCGCCTTGTAAAAGATAGGCTAAAATAATAGCTAAAGGTTTTTTCTTTGGTGTTTTAGCACTTTTGCTTTTACATAAAAAATTATTTCTTCACTTATATTGGCGGCACAGTCGCCTACTCTTTCTATTTTTCTTACTATCGACAGTAGGTATAGCGCTTCTAAAATCTTACTCTTATCTTTTTCATGTTGCAAATATTCTGCTATGGAACCATTGGCTGCCATATTGACTTTGTCAATTGTCTCGTCTTTAACAAAAATGCTCTTGGCAAGCCTGGTGTTGTCGGTTTCGAAAGATTCATGCAAAATACTGAGCATTTCTAAACCCGTTTTGCTTATTTTCTCAAGCTGAAGGTGGTTTTGAAGTTGTTTGTCAAAAGGATTTTCAGATAAAAGTACGTAATGGGCAATGGCTTTGGCATTATCTCCTATGCGTTCAATGTCAGAAACCATTTTAAGAGATGCCATGACAAAACGGAGGTCTATGGCTACAGGACTAAAAAGGGCAAGGATGTGTTCTCCTTTGCTGTCTATCTTTAGCTCGCTCTCGTTAACTTTTTTTTCACTGACGAGGACCTCTTTAGCCAAATCTTTATCAAATGTGCTAAGAGCGACAATAGCTTTTTCAAATTGCCCTTTTACCAGGGCAATCATATCTAAAAGCTCTGTTTTAAGCTCTCCTATTTCTGTTTCTAGTAGGTTCATATTGTAGATGGCCTAATAAGCAGGTTTTCGGCTTTTTCGTTTTTTAAAAAATGTTGTAGTAGTTAAAACTTACGCTTTCAAAGTTCATTTACCATTAGCGACGAACTTTGTTCTTGGTTTGTCTATTCTTCGTATGTTAAGCTAATGGCTGCACTACGACTTTCAAAATAATTTACTCGATTTCTCTCAAAAAATTGTTATACCGGTAAAATGCTTGCTGAGTTTTTAGGGTAGACGATTTGTATTAAAAAAATAAGATTAAAAAAACGGGTTTACTCAAACCTGCCCGTAATATAGTTTTGTGTTTTTATCTTTTTAGGATTTGTAAATATACTTCTTGTGTCGTCATACTCGACCAGCTCTCCCATATGAAAGAATGCCGTTTTGTCACTAGTTCGAGAGGCTTGCTGCATGTTATGGGTTACAATAATAATAGTATAGGCTCTTTTTAAATTATAAATAAGCTCTTCTATTTTTGTAGAAGAGATAGGGTCAAGCGAGGAAGCGGGCTCGTCCATTAATAAAATGGAAGGCTCAACCGCCAAAGCACGTGCTATGCATAAGCGTTGTTGTTGCCCGCCAGATAGAGTAAATGCTGATTTTTTTAACTTGTCTTTTACCTCATCCCACAATGCCGCTTGACGGAGGCTTTTCTCCACGCTTTCTTCTAAATGTCTCTTGTTTGATACTCCTTTGACCTTGAGACCATAAGCTACATTTTCAAAAACGGACTTTGGAAAAGGGTTTGGTTTTTGAAAAACCATTCCAACTGATTTTCTTAACTCACTGACATTGATTTTCTCAGAATATATATTTACACCATCTATAAGTATTTCTCCTGTTATGCGCACATCGTCGATCAGGTCATTCATTCGGTTGAACAGTCGCAAAAAAGTAGACTTGCCACATCCTGAAGGACCGATTAGAGCTGTTACGGTTTGCTTTTTTATTTTCATGTTTATTCCTTTCAGCACGTGTTCCGAACCGTAATAAACATGTACATCTTTTGTCTCTATTTTCATAATCGCACTTTTAATAGGCGAATTTACTGCCACTTGGACTTTTTCTGCCATCTATACCTCAAATATACTGCTAGCCCATTCATAACAAAGGTAATAAACAGTAGAACGATAATGGCAGCTGCGGCATTTTCTGTAAATTCCTGCTGTGGCCTATTGATCCAGTTATAGATTTGGATAGGTAGCACAGTAAATGAGTCCATGACACCTTCAGGGGCAATGGGCACATACAAGAGTGCACCTATAACCAGCAGTGGTGCGGTTTCTCCTATAGCCCTTGATATAGCAAGAATCACACCGGTAATTATCCCCGACATAGATGCAGGTAGTACTTGGTGCCAGATGGTCTGCCACTTTGAGGCACCGAGTGCATAGGAGCCTTCTCGAAGGGACTGGGGAACGGACTTTATGGCCTCTCTAGTCGATACTATAATGATAGGTAAAATAAGGAGTGCTAGTGTCAATGCGCCTGTTAAAATACTGCCTCCTAACATGAATGTCCTTGCAAAAATTTCTAGCCCTAATAGGCCGTAAATTATAGATGGAATACCAGCCAAATTGGCAATATTTACTTCAAGAAGGTTTGACAACCTGTTTTTCTTATTGTACTCTTCCAGGTAAATTCCAGCTCCTACACCTATGGGGAAAGCAATAGCAGCCGTAAGTAGCATAATCCAAACCGTTCCGATCCAAGCAGTATAAATTCCAGCTCTTTCAGCTTTTCTCGACGGAGGGTTGGAGAAAAAGTCCCAATCTAACCTTCCAATACCTCTGGAAATTACGTCATAAAGCAGTAGACCCAAGAACAACACACCTACTAACGCACATAGAATAGCCAGATTCTTAAAAAAAATGTTTTGAAACTCAAAGTAATGGCTTCCTTTGAATTGTTTTAAACGCTTTTTAAGTTTCTTTCTATTTCTCTTGTTAGGCCTATTAGTGATAGGCTTGATGGAATCTTCTTTTGAGCCAGAAACTAACATTATTTAAAATAAATGTAAGAATAAACAAGGTTATGCCCACTGCAAAAATAGTTCTATATTCAAGTGAGTCATGGGGGATATCGCCTTGACTCACTTGTACTATATAGGTCGTTGCTGTTTCTATCGGAACGAATGGGTTTAGTGTAAACCTAGGTTGCTGCCCAGCTGCAATAGCCACAATCATGGTTTCGCCTATGGCCCTGGAAACAGCGAGTATGACAGAAACAGCAATGCCTGAAAATGCCGATGGAACAACTACTTTCCATGCAGTCTGAAATCTAGTGGAACCGAGGGCGAAAGCTCCCTCCCTTAAAGGTTTTGGTACCGCATATAAAGCATCTTCACTTAAGGAAGACACTAGCGGAAGAATCATTATTCCCATAACAATTCCTGGAGACAGGGCGTTAAATCCAGCTAATCCGGGTATGAGGTTTTGAAGTGCTGGGGTAAGAAAAACCAGAGCAAAATAACCATACACTACGGTAGGGATGGCTGCAAGAATTTCCAATATGGGCTTGACGATGCCACGTGTTTTGGGGTGGGCATACTCGCTCAGGTATACAGCTATGCATAATCCCATTGGAACTGCAACCAGTATGGCGATTGTCGTGGTAAGAAAAGTGCCTGCAAGAAGAGGTAGTATCCCAAAATGTTTTTCCGCAAATAGTGGTGTCCACTGGGTGCTGGTGAAAAACTCTATTATAGATACTTCAATGAAGAATTTGAAAGTTTCAACAACAAGCACTCCTACTATGCCTATAGTGGTAAGGATAGTGAGTAATGCACAGCAGAACAGGAGGTTTTCTATAATCTTCTCTTTCAAATTCATTTATTCTTCCTGTATTAGTTCTTCGATTTTAACGCCAACAGTAGAACGGGAGCTTAAAAATACCGAACCAGAAATCCGGTCTTCTACCCTTTTTATTAGCAGCTCATAGGTTTCTGGTGTCAGCGGTACATATCCTGATTCTTTAACTAGTTTTGGAGCGTTTTTTAGATAAAATATTAAAAAGTTTAATACTTCCGGCCTTTCGAGCGATGATTGATTAACATAAAGTAATAACGGTCTTGATAATGGTTGGTAAATACCTGAACTTATTGACTCTTGTGTAGGTATTATAGGCCCCTTATGGTGGCCATTATCTATAGGCACTAATTTAAGCTTGTCTTGATTAGCTTCATAATAATCCAGGCCAAAATATCCTAACGCTAATACATCTGAAGATATTCCTTGTACAAGCACATTGTCATCTTCACTCGCTGTATAGTCACCACGTGATGATTTAGCCGTACCTACAATGGCTTCTGTAAAATAGTCGAACGTGCCAGATTGGGTTCCGGCCCCAAATAGGTGAATTTCTTTATTAGGCCACTCAGGTCTAATTTGGTTCCATTTCTTTACTTTGCTCTGCGCTTCAGGTTGCCATATTTTCTTTAGCTCTTCTACAGTAAGGTAGTCAACCCAGGTGTTTTGAGGGTGAACCACAATGGCCAGTCCATCAAACGCAATAGGAAGCTCCAAATAATCTATACCTGCTTTTTTAGTTTCTTCATCTTCTATAGCTTTAATAGGCCTAGAAGCATTGGTAATATCGATTTCGTTTCGAATAAATTTTTTGAATCCTCCTCCGGTACCAGAAACTCCTATGGTTACGTTGGCGCCACTGTTGTTCCACATAAAATCTTCTGCCACTGCCTCTGTAATGGGATATACCGTACTAGAGCCGTCCACCTTTATTTTAGGCTTTTGGCTGCAAGACAGCAGGGGGAACAAAAATATATACAGCAGCAGGCAACGCATTAAAATAAAGTCTTATATCTTTTGGTAAAAATAGGTAATTTAATGTTACGGAATTGTTAAATATTGGCCTTAAGTTGGTTTTATTCGAACATGTTAAACATCATTTTAAGGAATATTCTCAAACAATAGTTCCGTGTGCTTTTTTAATATAATTTTAGATTATGAATCTTCAAAATAAGACGGTAAGTATATTAGGCTGTGGATGGTTAGGACTTCCACTAGCTAAATTTCTGATTGAACATAAAAATGATGTTAAAGGTAGTTCTACTTCTCCCGATAAGTTAAGTCTATTGGAAAGTAATGGGATAAAGCCTTACCTGATCCGCCTTGACCCTGAACCAAAATGTGAAAAAGAAGAATTGGAGGATTTTCTCTCCTCAGAAATTCTAATTATAAACATTCCTCCTGGAACAAGGAAAAACCCTGGAAGCGACTATCATGTCAGGCAAATGCAGGGTTTGGCGCCTTTCCTAAAGGATAGCCCGCTCCGTAAGGTGGTGTATATTAGCTCTACGTCGGTTTATCCAGATTTAGATAAAATTGTTCAAGAGGGTGATTTGGCAGATAAGAATCAGGCAGGGAACAAAGTGCTGTTTGATGCAGAGCAAATTATTTTGTCTATCTCTCAAGAAGCCGTCGTCCTAAGGTGTGGTGGGCTTACGGGATATGACCGCATTTTGGTAAATTATTTTGCGGGAAAGACCAACCTATCGGGAGGAAATAACCCAGTAAACCTAATCCATCGCGATGATTTGGTTCGTATTGTTTCTGAAGTTTGCGCCAAACATGGCCTCAATAAAGTATATAATGTTTGTGCGCCAGGACATCCGCTGAGGAAGATTTACTATCCGCATATTGCCAAAAAGTTGGGGATGCAGGAACCTCAGTATAAAGAAGAAGATGCATCAGGTTATAAACTTATAGAGGGAAGTTTGCTGCAAAAAGAACTTGATTATAAGTTTCTTTACCCCGACCCTATGACTTTTGATTTCCAGCCCTAGAATAACTTTTTCTTTTGTTATTTGTTAAAATGATAGGAGGGAAAAGTTATGAGAAAAGAAACAAATATGCCCCACTCAAGAACGCCTATGTCTTTGAAAATAGATGCCCTTACAAAAAAAGGCTACGACAAGGAGTTCCATATTACTGAGGAAGGGCTAGTATGTTATGAGACCGGAGATACCTTTTCTCCAGAGGATGTCAATATCATTGAAAAATTAAGGTTTGAAGGTATTTCAGACCCAGATGATATGGCTATTGTCTATATTATAGAGACAAAAAATGGGCTAAAGGGTACTGTTGTTGACGCTTTTGGCCTTTATTCTGATGATAAATTGATCTCCTTTATGGGAAAAGCAGGCGGTCTGTAAGTTAACTAGGTCTTGTAATATAGTTTATTCCCGGTAAACATGGTAACATGTGCCGGGTTTTTTTAATGGTGATGGTCGTCTGGTTTGACATACTTCTTTACAATAGTGCCAAAAATGAAGACAAAGATCCAGGTAGGGTAAACAGCCCAAAAATTATCTACATGCTTGTTTATCAAAGATAAAATAAATTGTGCGGCTATGCTGAAAATGATCCCCAGCATGGCGAGGGTTTGGAAAAGGTTAAGGCTTTGTATAAACTTCATACGTAAAATTACTATTAGTTTTTGAAAATTGATAAAATCTTCAACTTTAAGTTTTATTCTTATTTGGCAGAAACAACGTAAAAATTTAATTTTACATTCAATCCTTTCTAAAATTGTCAGATGTCGGAATTAATTTCTGTTGAAGAAATAGTAAAAGCCAGTAAAAGGCTAAATGGTATAGTAACACATACCCCTTTAATCAAAAATCATAATTTATCCACTAAATATGGTTGTGAGCTCCATTTGAAACGAGAAGATCTGCAAGTGGTCAGGTCTTATAAGATCAGAGGTGCTTATAACCTTATGTGCAGCTATCCTCAAAATGAGCTGAAGAAAGGGGTAGTGTGTGCAAGTGCCGGAAACCATGCGCAAGGGGTAGCTTACTCATGTAAGCTCATGAAGGTACCAGGGAAAATATTTATGCCTAATACCACTCCTAAGCAAAAGGTAAAGCAGGTCAAAATGTTTGGAAGTGATTTTGTAGAGGTTGTGCTTACCGGCGACACCTTTGACGATGCCTATGAAGAAGCCATCAAATATTCTGACCAAAACAAGAAACTCTTTATACATCCGTTTGATGATAAGAAGGTCATTGAAGGGCAGGGAACGGTTGCTGTAGAAACACTGGACGACCTTTCTGAGGAAATTGACTATTTAGTAATTCCTATTGGTGGTGGTGGACTTGCGGCAGGAATTTCTTCTTATTTTAAAAAGATTAGTCCTAAAACAAAAATTATTGGGATGGAGCCTGCTGGGGCACCTGCCATGTACGAGTCTATTAAGCAGGGAAAAGTAGTTACTCTTGATAAAATAGACAAGTTTATTGATGGCGCTGCTGTTAAAACAGTGGGGGAGCTAAATTTTAAAATTTGTTCCAAAACCCTGGATGAAGTTGTTTTAGTGCCTGAAGGAAAAGTTTGCTCTACCATTATCAAGCTTTACAACGAAGAGGCTATCGTGGCTGAGCCCGCTGGTGCACTGTCTATTGCCGGCCTTGATTTTATAGCAGATCGGCTCAAAGGTAAAAATGTGGTCTGTGTGGTCAGTGGCAGTAATAATGATTTGGGCAGAATGAATGAGATTCGGGAACGCTCACTTATTTATGAAGGCCTTAAGCATTACTTTATTGTTAGCTTCCCTCAACGGGCTGGTGCCTTGCGGGAGTTTCTCGATGAAGTTTTGGGGCCAAATGACGATATTACCCGTTTTGAATATACTAAGAAAAACATTAAAGAAGCAGGACCCGCATTGGTAGGTATAGAGCTGAAATACAGAGAGGATTATAATTTGTTGATGGAGCGGATGAACAAGAAGAAGATAGATTATATAGAAATCAATAAAGATCCGAACCTGTTCGGTTATTTCTTATAAATTAAGGCCAGGAGTGTTTCCTGGCCGTTTGATGTGGCGTGTTGTCGTAACCTGTTGTTAAAACTATGGAGAAGTTTCAAATTGGTGTGCTAGTTTTCTTTCTTTGGATTGTGAGTGTTGTTCCGGCAGATGCTCAAAAATTTCAAAGAAAGTTCTTTAGAAAATCTAATAAGTTTTTTAAAGAATATGTTTCTGAAGGAAAAGTAGACTATGCCAGAGTCAAGAAAAAGCCTCATAAGCTAGATGACCTTCTTCAATTGATAGAAAAAGCAAACCTTTCTCGCTCTCCTGAACCTGTGCTTAAGGCTTTTTATTTAAATGCCCACAATGTATTGGTCATATCGGGTGTGGTGAAAAACTA
Source organism: Cytophagaceae bacterium ABcell3 (assembly GCA_030913385.1). Classification (NCBI taxonomy): domain Bacteria; kingdom Pseudomonadati; phylum Bacteroidota; class Cytophagia; order Cytophagales; family Cytophagaceae; genus Natronocytophaga; species Natronocytophaga cellulosiphila. The sequence continues at coordinate 16,343 of CP133159.1, read as the reverse complement.
CCCTGTTAGCTCTCCCTATGATATTGAAGGTTTTTTTACTAACAAAGATTTTAAAGTTTCAGGGCAAACGCTTTCATTACAAGAGCTTAAGCATGATATAATTTTGAGCAAGTTTTCGGATAAAAAGCTTTATTTTGGTTTGTCAACAGGAACCTCTGGGTTTTTTCCAGCCCCCGAAGAAGCCTTTTTCCCAAAAACACTCGATAAGCAGTTAAAGCAGTGCTTGAGAAATGCGGTCAACGATGAAAAGTTTGTTAGGGTAAAGAAGAATTCTGGAACTGTCTTGTTAAGTGAATCTTTGATGATGTGGAAACAAGCGGTAGACAAGAAAGATATCATTAAGTTTATTAACGAACATCGGAATGAGGAAATACCGGATAGCTATAAGATTGTCTGGTATCCGGCCAGTCATATTTTAAACAAATGATGACTGGCTAAATGCCTAATCTTCATCAAAGTCAAAGTACTCCTCAGTGTCTAATTCATGGTACCTGGTTTCGGAATCTTTGCGTCCTTTGATGATATCTTTGATCTCCTGGCCTTGACCTTTAATATCTTCTCCTATTTTTTTGACGGCTCTTTTTGAGTCATATCCTACTTTATAGTTATCACTATTTCCTTTTATAGTAAGGAATAATACAGCCCCTCTTCTGCCATCATCTTCTATAGCTCCAAATGCTTCGTCTTTATCTTTGTGGTTTTTCTTAATTGCTTTCAAAGGCACCCCCAATCTGTAGTCCATATCTGTATTGAATGAATGGCTGCCTGAGACACTTATGTCTGCTATATTAGACTTGATCATCATTTCTGGAATGTAAATAACCTCATTTACTATATGTATTTTATTTCTCATTTCAGAAAAGTTGATGTTGGCAAGGCTTTTTTCGTCAATGAACTTAGAAAGTTGCTGCATAGGTTCAAATGCTATTAAGTGGCCATTTTTTATAGTCACATCTAAATCTGAGGCAATGGTAGGTAAATGAATGTCCAAATGCTGGTTCATTTTAAACGAAATGAGCCCTTGGCAAAAGATTTGGCCTTTTAAATGCTTATGGGTGATGAACTGTTGGTCAAAATTTCCAAAGATGTAAAATAGGCTGTCAGAGTGGATGTCCTTAGCTATAGCGTCTATAGTGACATTTATATTATCTAAGTTGCTAAGGTTAAAATCAGAGTTGAATGATAAATTTCCGCCAGCAATATCTAATGATGCTCGGTTTACTTTGACGAATGGGGTATTGGTCTTTATAGTGGTCTTGATGTTTTTAGCAGAAAATTTCTTAAAGTTCAATTTCCTGATGTCGCAGTTCAGCTTAAAGTCGTAATGGTCAAAAAGTGTATTTTGATAGGTGGTTTTTGATACGCTTTGCTTATTATTGCTGTCTGAATAATCCAGTAGCTCTTCTAGATCAACGTGGTTAGATTTTAAATCAGCTTCTATAAATAACTTCTCTCTTTGGAAAACGAGTCTAGGTATAATATTCCTGAATGAACCTTTGAGATCAAAGTGGCTTTTGCCCAAATAGCCGGTAAATTCATTGATTGCCAAATCGCTTCTGTTAAAAAGGAAGTTTCCGTTCAGCTTCTTGAACTCATAGGGGTAATCTACATGCTTAAACCTTACTTTCCTTAAAATGATGTCACCAGAGGTATTTATGCGTTTGCTCCCAGCGTGAGTTTTAAAGTCAGCCAAACGGCCGTTGAAGTGAATATTCATTTCTACTTCCCCTTCTGCGGAGTTTATTTCTTCAATTGGGTAAATAGCCAAAAGGAAACCTAAGTTGATAGCACCAGATAATTCCATATCTAACGTTGGTTCCTGGAAATTGGCAACGACTATCCTGCCTTTGATGGTTTTTCCGTCATATATTCCTTTAAGCTCATCTAAGGCAAGTAAGGTGGACGTCTCATTACGGAACTTGCCATTGGTGAAGCTGCCTTTTAAAGTTGCGCCAGTTACAGGGCTGTTTAGGTTAGGGTGTTCTAATGATGTGTCGGAAAACCCAAAGCTAAGCTCTACTAGAGGGTTTTTAGTGGCAGATACTACTCCTGCAACTTTTCCTTTAAAATAAACATCTCCTTTCGCCCTAAATTTCCCCAAGTCTTTTTTGAATCGAGGGGGCAATAGAGAAAGCAATGACTCAACCCTTCCTTCTTCGCCTTCTATATTGATGTTGACCTCCGAAGTGTTTCCTGTTTTCACATCTCCTGAAATGGAAAAAAGGAAACTATTGAGTTTTATCGCAGATTGGCTGATGTTTAGGTATTCCTGACTTTCGTCATAGGCTAGCCTGCAAGTAATGTCCAATGATTTGTCTTTTACATAATCGTGGTTAGATATGCTCACATAATTGACATGGGAGTGCCCCGAAATTTTTATGTCCCAAATTTCATTGACATAGGATAGGGTGGCTTGATTGTTTTTACAAAATATGTCGTAGCGTTGCTCTGATACTTCGTTTGAGTATTTCAGGTTTACTTTTTCCAGAGAAATCAGGTTGATATTAAAGTCGGCGCCGGTGTCGTCTGAAGGCTCGTCAGGAAACTTAATAATGGAAAAATTATTAGAGCCGTCTGAAAGAAACTTAATATCTATACTTCCATTTTCTAAAAAAATCCGGGAAATGCTTATGTTGCCCTTGGTTATTAAAGTCCATAGGTCTATAGCCAAATAAGCAGACTCTAGGTCAGCTAATAAAGCATCGCTTCCTTTTATGGATTCGTAAATACGAACTTTTTCTAGTTTGACAGATGCATTGGGAAAGGTTGAGAAAAGTTCTGTGTCTATATTGTCACTAACTTCAACTTTGGTTATCAGGTATTTATTCAGTTCATTGATAGTTAACTTAATTATTCTATCCTGATTTATAAAAATAATGCTAAACAAGATAGTAAAGACTATCGCAATTGAGAAAAACAGGTAGAGCAGTATTTTGGCTATTCTTTTGAACATTCTTTGGATAACATTCCCTATTCAAAGTTAACGGGAAATTATGTTTTTAGTCTTTAATAGCGGTATAAAATTTATTTATGAAAATATTTTTGCAGAAAGCTTGTATATTAAAAAACATTGCCTACCTTTGCACACGTAATCGGAACAATAACCGAAAACAAAAATAAAAAAAGAAGTTTTCAGAAGGGAAATTCTTAAATAAAAACAAAAAACGGGATGTTAGCTCAGCTGGTTCAGAGCACCTGCCTTACAAGCAGGGGGTCACTGGTTCGAATCCAGTACGTCCCACAAGAAAAAGCTACTCTTTAAGGGTAGCTTTTTTTATTAAAGGACAATTATAACATTGCTCCATCTTCTTCGCAATACTCCAGTTTTTTAAACCTTCTCTACACTCGCTAGAGCTTGAATGCTACTTCGCTAACATTCAAAGCTTGCCCCACAAAAATAAACTACCTATCGGGAATTAACACAACAAGCTAGGCTTAGCTTATAGTAATTAAGAATATGTCTATAATAAGTGGGTTTTAGTTGTTAAATTGAGGTGGTTTATTTTTATTTACAATAAAAAAATCTTACTGGCTATTAAACTGTTACTTTTATGAAGCATTGTTTTGCAATTTTTATCATGTCCATTCTGGTCTACTCGAGTTTCGGACAAACGGTTTCATCTTCATGCACAGCAGGAGAGTCAAGATCCTTGTCTAAAATTGATTTTTTATTTTAGTTACCTTTTTGTCCAGTAATTGTATTTTGATTATCGGTTGACGTATGTGACAATCTTACTTGGGAAATAAGGAGTTTTAATGCACAACCGGTAGTAATTTCTTCATATGTAAATGGACAGGGTATACCTGTCCATTTTTTTTGCCTTATTGGCATAGAGAAAAGATTATTTTTCTTATCTTTATTTGAGAATTTATTGGATGAAAATATGAAAAGGAAATTGTCTATTGTATTTTTCTTAGCTGGGCTACTAATGTTTGCTCAAGCTTCTTATGCTCAGGTTGGACAGGTGGGGTTTGGGGCTTCGGCCGGTGTCAATCTTCCTGTAGGCACCTTGGGCGACCGGTATAATGCCTCTTTTGGTGTACAAGGGTCTTTTAGATATCAGGCCATGGAAGAGGTTGTTATTGGGTTAAATGCTGGCTATAACCGTTTTAGCATAGGTAGTGCTTTTTCTAGGGGGAGTCAAGACTTTATACCTGTAACGGGATTTTTTGAGTATTATTTATCTGACGAAAGTATACGTCCCTACATTGGTCTTGATGCAGGCGTGTATATATATAGAGGCTCCCAATGGGTTTCAGGCATAAATCAACTTACTGTACAAACAGAGGCTAAGTTTGGAGCGGCTCCTGTTTTTGGATTATTGTTTGAAACTGCTGAAAGGTTCTATGTTAATGGTAGTGTAAGGTACAACTATGTCATGAACACACTGGAAGGCAGTAATGTTAGCCGGCCTTATTCTTGGTTTGGGCTTAATGTTGGGATTGTGTATATGCTAAGTAATTAGAAAAATTATAAATAGATATACTGTTAAAGGTTGTAGTGTAACTACAACCTTTTTTTATGCTTTATAATGGGAATAACATAACCAAACCATTAGCTACGGGTTGTTCTTTGAAAGGTAACTTTCTAATGACGCTGATGAGGAATAGTATAATTTTTACTCTACTGATAATGTTTATAAGCGCTCAGGTCGATGGGCAGGTTTCCCTAGGCATTCGTGGCGGTTTAAACTTATCTGACTATGAAGCAGGTTCTCGACCTGAAGGGTTAAGAATGCCGCTTCTGCCGAGTCCTGCTATTGGTGGGTTTTTAAACTTTCGGACAGGTAAGCATTTTTCTATTCAGACAGAAGTAAACTTTTCTCCACTTGGCAGACAATTTAGATCCATTGAAGGGGATATGCGGGAGGTAACTAGGATTCAATATCTTAATAGCAATCTTTTGGCAAACTTTTCCGTTGGATCCAAATCCTTAAGATTTTATGGAGAGGTGGGGCCTTATGCAGGTTATGCTTTATGGGGGCGTACATCGTGGGACTACCGAAATGTGGAGCCTTTGGATGACGGTACCCGAAACATAGACTTTGAGGACGACAATCTTGAGAGGTACGATTTTGGTTTATTGGTAGGAATGGGAATAAAGTTAATGGTCGGCCCAGGTTATACTTTTTTAGATGGACGTATAGGGCATGGTTTTGCAGATTTGAGAAGGAGGGAGGTAGAAGGGACGCGGCCTTGGTACAACCGATTTCTGAATTTCTCTACTGGCTATGTTTGGCCCATTGGAAATTGATCCTGAATTATACGATAGATTTCGTCATGAGAAGCAAAGTGGCAATATATCAGCATTTTGGGGTCGCAAAGTATAGAAGCGCTATTGTAAAGATACAAATGCGTTCGAAGCGACTGATCTGAAGTTGTTTGCTGCCTAATAAAAAGTGCTACTGGATGTTTCAGGTTGAAACCTTCCTGTATGGATAATTGCATTTATTGAGGATAATGTGCCAGGTGTTACACTTTTTTGTTCAAAACCTTTAATTTTAGGGTTTGCTTAAAATGAGTATGAATATAATAGAAGTTACTACACCTGAGCTTGCTAAAGAATTTTTGCTTTTTCCTGTAAGGTTATACAAAAATGAAAAGCCATGGATTAGGCCTTTAGATAAAGATATTGAAGGGGTCTTTGATCCTAAAACCAACAAATATTTTCGGCATGGAGAAGCTACCCGGTGGATTTTGACCGATGACAAAGGAACCACTATAGGGCGTGTAGCGGCTTTTATTAATCGAAAAACCATGAAAACTACCGAGTATGTTACCGGAGGAATGGGTTTTTTCGAATGTATTGATGATCAAAAAGCTGCTTTCAAATTATTTGATACTTGTAAACATTGGCTTGAGGAAAGAGGCATGGAAGCCATGGATGGGCCAATAAACTTTGGAGAACGGCATAATTGGTGGGGGCTTCTTGTAGATGGTTTTACGGAACCTAACTATATGATGCCTTATCACTTCCCATATTATAAAAAACTTTTTGAAGCATACGGTTTTAAGGTATATTACGAACAGTATACCTTCCATAGAAAGGTAGAAGACCCATTACCGCCTGTTTACCAAGAAAAGGCTGATAGAATTGGTGCCGACCCAAAATATACTTTTGAACATATTAAGAAAAGTAAGATTGATAAGTATACCGAAGACTTTAGGTACATATACAATAAGGCCTGGGTTAAACATGAAGGTGTCAGGGAAATGTCCAAAGCGCAGGCTAAAGCTAATATTGGCCAACTTAAACCTGTTTTGGATGAGGAGTTGATTTGGTTTGCATACTACGATGACGAACCTATAGGCTTTTTTATTATGATACCGGAATTAAACCAAATTTTCAAACACCTTAATGGTAAACTTGATTTAATTGGAAAGCTTAAGTTTTTGTACTACAAACTTACTGGTAAGTGCAAAAAGATGTTTGGCGTAGTGTTTGGGATAATCCCTGAATTTCAAGGTAGAGGGGTGGAAGGTGCTATTGTAATGGCTGCTGCAAAAAAGATTCAGCCTTCTGGAAGGTACACAGACTTTGAAATGAACTGGATTGGTAGCTTTAATCCGAAAATGATTAAAATATCAGAATCTGTTGGGGCGAAAGTTAAAAAAACGCATATAACTTATAGATATTTGTTTGACCAGTCGAAACCTTTCTATCCTGCTAAAATGATAGATTGATTTTAAAATTTTTGTTACACCTTTAATCAAATTTTTAATATGAGCTTGTTAGTTGTTGGATCAGTTGCTTTTGATGCTATAGAAACGCCATTTGGTAAAACCGATAAAATAGTCGGTGGCGCTGCCACTTACATAGGGCTGTCTGCTTCGTATTTTTCAAATAATATTAATTTAGTCTCTGTTGTAGGGGAAGATTTTCCTAAAGAAGATGTAAAGCTGTTGGAGGCAAAAGGTATTGATACCGCTGGGCTTCAAATAAAAGAAGGAGAAAAGACTTTCTTTTGGTCTGGAAGGTATCATAATGATATGAATTCCCGCGATACACTTGTAACAGAATTAAATGTTTTGGGGGAATTTGACCCTGTTGTTCCAGATGCTTATCAGAAGTGTGATTACTTAATGCTGGGCAACCTTGCTCCAAAAGTGCAGAGCCTTGTTATTAACCGGTTAAAAAAACGTCCTAAGCTCATAGTTATGGACACCATGAACTTTTGGATGGATGTGGCCATGGATGATTTGAAAGAAACGATCTCTATGGTTGATGTGCTGTCGATAAATGATGAAGAAGCAAGGCAGCTATCCGGTGAGTATTCCTTGGTAAAAGCAGCGAAAAAGATCCTTTGCATGGGACCAAAAATATTGATGATCAAAAAAGGAGAGCACGGTGCATTGTTGTTCAATGAGAACCATGTATTTTTTGCGCCTGCGCTTCCTTTGGAAGATGTTTTTGACCCCACAGGTGCGGGAGATACTTTTGCTGGCGGTTTCATTGGCTATTTGGCAGGAAGTGGGGATATTTCTTTTGAAAATATGAAAAGAGCTGTTATTTATGGCTCTGCTATGGCTTCTTTCTGTGTTGAAAAGTTCGGAACAGAAAGATTGGCCAACCTAACCCAAAAAGAGCTGGAAGGACGAATCAAAGATTTCGTAGAGTTGGTTCAGTTTGAAATGGTTCTTAGTTAATGTTTAAAAGCCTTTTGCTGATACTTGTAGTCAGCAAAGGCTTTTATTTGCTTGCAATTAAGTATTTTATAAAGTTATACCTTAAATGTGCTTAGGTAAATATCCATCCTTTGCTAAGGAAAATATTAAACATGAATGTAATCCATACAATATTAATTGCTACTATTGTTGCGCCCATCAGTAATCTACCTTTAGATTTTAGCTTATGAAGAAATAATGTATAGGTAATTGATACAAATAACATTAGAAGTCCTAAATCTGAAAAGCTTATTTTTGATGAATAATTATTTGTTAGTTTAATAACGACTGCCATTATAAAAGCACCTATTAGGAATTTAAAGCTAAGAGTGTTTTGTTTGTTTGTTATCCAGGTAAAAAGAATAACAAGAAAAAATGGTGTGCACAATAGATATCTAAAGAGGCCGTGCAAGTTTCCTCCTGAAAATAGGGCAATGTACAATGTCGTACCAAGTTGATACATTATTGCAAGAATTAGTAAATAATTTTTTATATCTTTTGTATTCTTTTCTTTGCTAAATGTCAAAATAGCATCCTGGGGAGCCTTCTTGATATTTCTTAGTAGCGTATATATTCCCCAAGGAATAAATAAACATAGAGTTGCTAGGTTAAGCCCATATCCCTCGCTCGACCAATCAGAAAGCCCTTTCGGAACTTGTAAATGATGTCCCCAGTATTTTTGCACCGCAGCAAAGTTTGTTATTGAAGGGCTTCCATAGTGCATTTGAAGTAATCCAACTAGTATAGTTCCGATAACAAGTGGTAAGATTTTTAAAACACTTTCCTTTGCTACATGTGCTATATTTCTATGTTTTAAAAAATAGAAAACCTCTGTAGATAAAATTGCCAAAGCAACAATGGTTATTGCTGGTCGCGTTGTGGCTAATAGAAGTGATCCTAAAAAGTAAATAGGGTAGTTTTTTCTTATTATACCATAGAAACATACCGCTGAAGTGATCATGAAAACCCCTTCAGTATATGGCATAAAGTAAACCACTGCTACAGGCATAGTCAAACCTGAAATGAATAAAGGAAGCCTATGCGGTATTTTTGGGGGAATAAAAGTGGAAAAAAGAATTGAATACCCAATGAGGTAAAATATATAATTTAAAATTATAATCCCTACAGGGGGAAGTTGTGAAAATTTCCATATAAGTGGGAATAATGGGAAAAATGCTAAAATATATTCATCAGGTGTATTTGTTATGTGTTGATACACCTTGTTTTTTATTCTGTAGTAGTGCCAGGCATCCCAGCCTAACAGTTTTTCATTAGTGATAGATTCGTATGGTCTATCTACTTTTTTTATTTCACCATCTATGTTAATGTATTGGAGGGTTATAAGCCCAAGAGTATTTGAATAAATTGCTGGTTTCTGTAAAAGATAAAATGTGCCAAATAAGAATACTGGGAGGAGCAACCCAATAATGAACAATTTAAAACTTTTATTAGCATAACCTCTCTGCTTTACAGGGGGTATTATAGGTTGGTTTGATTTTTTTAAATTGGATATCATTGTTGTTAAATCAACAGTTTTTTTATTTACTTTTCTGATAATAATGAAAATGCAGCTTTAATAGTGACAATGGGGTTCTCAGGAAATCTATCAATTTCACTTTAGAACCCTCTATCCCATTCCATTCATTTAGCGGAAACTCTACTATCGTCTTATTATTTAAGGTAAAATCTTTTAGCAATAGTATTCTTTTTAGGATTTCAACATCAAAAAACCATTTTGTGACAAAAGGTTCAGCAAAAACCTTCTCTGCTATTTTACTTTCAAGTATTTTTGCCCCACACTGGGTGTCATATACAGGAAGCCCAAGCGAAGTACTGGCCAGGGTTGCAAATACCCGTCCTAAATAGTGCCTGAGCAAACTGCGCTCTATTTTAACACCTAATCTTTGGTGCCTGCACCCAAGTAAGAACAGGCATTCTTTGTTTGTTTTGAGATACTGCCACATCCTTTTTAGCTCAGAAAGCGGGGTGGCAAGGTCTGCATCAAAATAGCCAATAAAGTCGAAATGATTCGTATAAACAAGGGAAGCCGACCTGATCACTTCTGCTTTGCCTTTATTTTCTTTTGCTTGGAAATAACATATTTTGCCAGGAAACCTGTTGCTCAGCTCAGATAATATTGATCCCGTATTGTCAGTGCTGCCATCGTTGGCAAAAATGAGGGTAATATCTGCATTTTCCAGTGCAAATGCTTCAAAAGCTTTTATGTCAAGTCTTTTACCTTCATTATAACAAGGGATTATAATTCCGACTGTAGGCTCCATGAACAAGTGTGAATTCAGATCTTATTAAATAAGCATTGGCTTACTTTTGTAAAGATAAGTTAAATCTTGGATTTGCCATTGACTTCTCTTGTGGGTTTCATTGGCTCAGCTATTCTTATGATCCCAGCAGGTATGAGTAATGCTAGGCCTTACCTGCAAAACCTGTTATTTAATGGTTCCCTAACCATGCAATAAGGTTCTTTTGTTTCTCGCCAACTGGGTTTTTAGCAAAACTAATATGGTAATAGGAGAAATAAGATTTACCCTCCACCTTTAACTCTGCTTGCATTAACTTATTGTCTCTGAAGTAATGAAAGGTGTTGGAGTTGTTGTTAAGTAGCTTGTCTGTATTTTTATTTATCTTTCTCCCATTAACAGCTATGATTTCATCGCCTTTTTTGAAAATCTCTGCTGAGGGTGCCTTTTGGTCTACCAGGTCTACTATGGTTTTTTCCATTCCTTCATTTAGCTTAATGCCGTAAAAACTTTCAGATTTCTTTTCTGAATGAATTTGAATGAATGCTAGCCCCATATAATCAAGCAATTGTTTTAATTCTTCGGAAAAGTCAGTAACCCCATTGATATACAGGTTGAAGTAATCATCAAGAGGTATGCCTGATACATTTTCTGCTATAGATTTATAATCTGCATCTGAATACCCTGTGCCATTTTGGCCATACTGTTCCCATAAAACACGCATTACATCATCTAAAGATTTAGAGTTTGTACTTTCCTTCCTGATCTTAAGGTCCAATAGCATTGCCATAAGCGCCCCTTTTTCATATATCGATACCTTCTTGTCAGGTATACCTGGGGCATATCCATCTACCCATAAGTCTAGGGATGATTGAGAAAGGCTTGATGCTGCATTTTTATATAAATAGGTATGCCTTTTTAAGAGTTTGTTTATTTCATTCAGATATTGATTGATAGAAAATACACCGGACCTTTTTAAGAAAAGGTCTCCATAATATGTAGTTACCCCCTCAGCTACATATCCGGTGGTAAAATAATTTTCTTTCGTAAAGTCATAAGGAGTCAATTCTTTTGGACGGATTTTACAGACATTCCATGAGTGGAACAGCTCATGTGAGCTTATTCCTAAAAAATTTTCGTAAAAACTACCTTCTTTAAAATCCTCGTCAGGCCCTAATGTAATAACGGTAGAATTTCGATGCTCTACACCGTGGTAATGCCTGTAGGGTAGGATAATAAATAAAAAGTGATAGTTATTTTCCGGAAAGGAGCCTAGCGTATCAACTTGAACCTTGGTAAACTTGGTAAAATCTTCAATAATTGAAGGCCAGTCTGGAGAGCACTCCCCATAGAGCCATAGGTGATATGCAGTGTCTTGGTAAGAGTAGGATTTATGTTGAAGTTTTTCTGCTGCCATCAGAGGAGCATCTACAAGATGGTAATAATTTTCAGCATGGATGCTTCTGTTTTTAAACGGTATTCCACAAGCTACCTGATAGGAATCTGGAATGTTTAATATAACAGTACATGGCTGATCTACAAAAGCTTGGTCATAAAGTAAGCAATTGATGAAGTTTAGATAAATCAATGTTTCGTCTACCCAAGAGCTTCCGGCATCCATCTGGTTTGCATAATATGCATACTTTACTTTTACTTCATTGCTAGCGTCGGCTGTTTTTACTTTCCATTGATTGGTCGCTGTTTTTTCTACATGCAAGTGTTTTCCTTGATCGTCGGTTGCAGATACAGGATATATATTTTTGGCAAAGTTGGCTTTTTCGTATCTACCAGGGCGCCAGGTTGGCAGGTTAAGAATTATTTCAGGTTGTGATGTTGAAATGGTAAGTTCTATATTAATAATGCTTCTCTTTCTTTCGGAAAATTCAATTACATATTTCATTGACAAGAATCTTTTGTATCTTTGTGTTCTTTGAGGAATTAAGTTAAAAAAAAATTGTTTGAAAAGTAAATTAATTTTACCTTTGCAGCCCTAAATAAATATCACTAATGAAAAGAACATTCCAGCCATCACTCAGAAAGAGAAGAAACAAGCACGGTTTCAGAGAAAGAATGTCTACGCCTAATGGAAGAAGAGTACTGGCCGCAAGAAGAGCCAGAGGAAGAAAGAAATTAACAGTTTCTGACGAAAAGAGACACAAAGGCTGATATTTTTTGATGCTGACAAGCTGTCTTTTATAAAATTATTTCTATGACAGTAGCGGAACAGCATGAAGATCGTATTCGTTTTACTTTGCCTAAAAATGAAAGGCTTAGTAGTAAGAAAATAATAGAAGAGCTTTTTAAAAAAGGCTCTTCTTGTTTTTTATATCCCTTCAAAATAGTATATTTGGATAAAGAGGACGTGTCTGAGAAACAACCGTTTCCGCAGGTCTTGTTTACTATTTCCCGTAAAAATTTCCGTAAAGCTACCGATCGTAACAAGATTCGTCGGAAGGTTAAAGAGGCATACAGATTAAATAAGCCTTTTATTTTTGGAAAAGATAAAAATAAAGTCCCTGACTATCTTGCTATTATATATGTAGCAAAAGAGGTTTTGCCGTTTAAGGAAGTAGAAAGAAAACTAATTTTAATTTTACAGCGTTTAAAAAATTAAAATTGCCAAAATCCAATTGCCAAAATTCTTTTTTCACATGAGAAGATACAGGAAACCAACTTTAGCAGGGATTGTAATCCTTTCTGTTTTTAGCTTTTTTGCATTTAACAGCCCATCAGACAGGTATTTTGAAATTGCAAAGAACCTTGACATTTTCGCTACCCTATATAAAGAAGTTAACACTTATTACGTAGACGAAGTTAACCCAAACATGTTGATCAAAAAGGGTATAGACGCTATGTTAGAGTCTTTAGACCCTTATACCAACTACATACCTGAAGATGAAGTCGAGGACTTTCGTACCATGACTACAGGCCAGTATGGAGGTATAGGCGCCGTAATCGGTAAGAGGGATGAAAAGCCTTTGATCTTGATGCCATATGAAGGATTCCCTGCCCATAAAGCAGGGCTTAAAGTGGGTGATGAATTGATCGAAGTGGACGGTGTCAATGTGAAAGATAAGTCTACCTCTGAAATCAGTAAACTTTTGAAAGGACAATCTAACACCAAAGTGAAAGTGGTGGTAAACAGGTTTGGAGAAGAAGCCCCTATTGAAATGTCCATTACACGTGAAAAAGTTAAGATTGATGCTGTTCCATATTATGGACTTGTTGATGAACATGTAGGCTATATACAATTGAGCGACTTTACTAGCGGTGCTTCAAAAGATATTAAAAAGGCTGTTGGGCAGCTTAAGGAAGAAGGTGCCACAAGCATTATTCTTGACGTGAGGGACAATCCAGGAGGCCTTTTGAGTGAAGCGGTAAATATTTCTAATATTTTTATTCCTAAAGATTCTGAAGTTGTTAGAACTAAAGGTAAAAATGCAAAATGGAATAAAGTATACAGTGCTTTGAGCCATCCTGTAGATACCGATATTCCAGTGGTCGTGTTAACAAGTGGTAGAAGTGCATCAGCTTCTGAAATTGTAGCAGGCGTTATTCAAGATTATGATAGGGGTATCCTGGTCGGACAACGTACCTTTGGTAAGGGACTTGTGCAAGCAACTAGACCTCTTACTTACAATTCACAGTTAAAAGTGACCACTGCAAAATATTATACCCCTAGTGGAAGATGTATTCAAGCAATAGATTATAGTAACCGTAAAGATGATGGGTCTGTAGGTAAAATTCCAGATTCTTTGAGGGTTGCATTTAAAACTAAGGGCGGACGTAAAGTTTTTGATGGAGGTGGTGTTACGCCAGATATTGAAGTGGATAAAAAGCCTTTAGGGCCGATAACTGCCAGCTTGATCAGCAAGGGTCTGCTTTTCGACTATGCAACTGTTTATGCAGCGAAAAACAAAGAAATTAAGCCTGCTAAAGAGTTTCAATTGAGCGATAAAGAGTATAAAGAGTTTATTGAATGGCTTGAAAAAACAGATAAGGATTATGACTATACTACCAAAGTAGAAAATACTTTGTCTGAACTTATTAATACTGCTAAGAAAGAACAGTATTACGATGCTATAAAAGATCAAATATACTCTCTAAGAGATCAGGTTACGCACAACAAGGATAATGACTTGAAAAACTTCCAAGATGAAATCAAAGAGCATCTTGAGCAAGAGATTGTTTCTAGGTACTACCTGCAAAAAGGTGTTATAGAAGCATCTTTTGATAGTGATGAGGAAATTCTTGCAGCAATAAAAATTTTAAAAGATTCATCTGAGTATAACAAACTTTTGAAAGGGGAGTAATATGAAAGTATGCTTTCATTTTTCTACCTTTTCATTGCCGGCCTGCTAGGAGGCTTTATAGCTGGTCTAGTTGGAATAGGTGGTGGTGTAATTTATATTTTTATTATCCCCTTTGCATTAAGGTATATTGGGGTTCCTCTTGAAGAGATGCCCCAATATACCATTGCAAACTCTGTTTTTGCTATTTTTTTTGCTTCTGCATCAGCAAACTATGTTCTTATAAGACTAAAAAATTTTTATCAAAGAGAAGTTTTCATCATTGGCCTCTTGGGGGTTATTAGTTCTGCCTTTACGGTAGAGTTTGTTGTTAATACCCCTTTTTATTCATTAAAAGTATTTAATGGGATTATAATTTTCTTGTTGGCGTATATGTTGTATACTACGCTAGTGGGCGCAAAAAAGGTCTATATTACACCATTGCGCTCAATAAACAAATGGAAGCTCGGTGCGGTAGGGCTTGTTGGGGGCGGTATTGCCGCTTTGTCCGGACTGGGTGGTGGTGTGGTCATTATTCCTGCATTGAACTCCTTGCTTAAAGTAGACGTGAAGAAAGCAAGCGCTATTTCTTCCGGTGCTATAATGATTACTGCGTTTACTATAACCCTCATTAATCTTTTATCTACTCCGGTTCATGATTTTCACTATTTTAATCTGGGATATATTATTTTTCCAGTTGGGTTGAGTATTACGCTTGGCGTGATTATTGCAGCTCCTTTTGGTGTAAGTGTGTCTAGAAAGGTATCTTCGGCAAAAATAAGTTATATATATTCCTTATTTTTGGTAATTGTTATTCTTAAGAAAATTGTAGAACTTTATTTCCTTAGCTGATAATGGCATTGATTTTATCATTGGAGACTTCTGTAAAAGTGTGCTCTGTATCTATTTATAGCGATAATGAGTTATTAGGGGTTTCTGAAGTTTTTATAGAAAAGTCGCACTCAAGAGTGATTACTCTCCTTGTTCAGGACTTATTAAAGGGTGTAAATATAACACTTAATGAAATTGATGCTGTATCTGTTTCTCATGGGCCGGGATCTTATACAGGTCTTAGAATTGGTGTTTCTACCGCAAAGGGTTTATGTTATGCGCTGGACAAACCATTAATATCAGTTAATACCTTGCAGGGAATGGCCGCCTCAGTAGCGGATAGCTTGTATGAAGATATACTCATTTGCCCCATGCTAGATGCTCGAAGGATGGAGGTATATTGTGCAGTGTATGACGGCAGGTTAAAGGAAATCCAAAAGACATCAGCAGTTGTTGTTGATGAAACTTCATTTAGGAGTTTGCTGGAAAATAATAAAGTCCTTTTTTGCGGCAATGGTGCCGGTAAGTGCAAGAAGCTTTTAGGACACGCTCCCAACGCCTATTTCTTGGATAATGTGTATCCTTCAGCAAAATATACAGGACGGCTTGCTAATGTAAAGTATATGAAAGGGGAATTTGAGGATTTAGCTTATTTTGAACCTTATTATCTTAAAGAGTTTTTTTTGACTGGGAAAAAATCAAATTAAATGGAAGGAATAGTTAACCGTGTTGAACAAAGTGGAATTATAACACTTGATCTTGGCGAATTTTATCATCCTGGGGAAAGGGTTGTATATGATATTAAGGATAATTTGTTTCAGGAGTTAATTCTCCGTGAGAAGGATTTTCGACAGTTTATTAAAACCAATGACTGGGAGGTTTATAAAGGAAAAAATGTTGCCATTATTTGCAGTGTCGACGCCATAGTGCCGGCTTGGGCCTATATGTTATTGGCTTCAAAGCTCAATCAATTCGCTCATAAAGTAGTTTTCGGGGGGCTTGATCATTTGGAACAAGCTTTGTTTCATGAACAGCTTTTGAAAATTAATACTAATGAGTTTGTAGATAAGCGTGTAGTGGTGAAAGGTTGTGGTGATTTGCCTGTTCCGGTGTTTGCTTATGTGGAAGTCACTAATTTATTAACCCCTGTGGTCAAAAGTCTTATGTTTGGTGAGCCATGCAGTACTGTTCCTGTTTATAAAAAGCCTAAAAACTGATCGGTTTATTTGTATAGTTTTCCTACATGTTATTAAACATGTAATTGAATGTGTGTCTGTTAACATGTAATTTATTTCAAGTG